>CAYFPX010000065.1:0-33600 GCA_964344945.1 uncultured Enterobacterales bacterium | reverse complement strand
GATCTGTGGGGGGCCGGGCCGGCAACGGCCCGGTCTACCCGACACAGCTGACAGCCCGACGCGGCGCGTCAGCGCCCGGCGCCGAGTGCGCCGAGCCCACCGCCGAGCGAGACCTCAGTACCGCAGACTCACCCACGCCTGCAGCCCCCACGCATCCAGCGCCCGCGCCTCGAGCCCCACCGCCAGCCGCGGCGTGCGCTCGACCCAGGGCAGGCCGAGCATGTCGCTCACCACCTCGCCGCCGACCACGATGCCCACGGGCACCCAGCTCTTCAGCCCGAAGGTGACGTCGTCCTCGGCGACGAAGACCTCCCGGGCCTGCCAGAAGCGCACGGCGGGGCCGCCATAGGCCACGAAGCCTTCGGCGTCGTCCCCCCAGGCGGCGAAGAGCGCGGCCTCCAGCCGCAGGGCCTTGTCGGTGCTCTCGGCGTCGTCGAAGCCGGTGATGGGGCTGCGCTGCCAGGAGCCCTGCACCGACAGCGCCGGTCTCAGGCCCTCTCGGGGCCAGGCCAGGTGCAGGCCGGCGTCGGCGCCCACGAGCCAGCCGCTGTGATCCGCGGCGTCCAGCTCGCTGGTGCCCAGGTCGCCCTGGACCCAGATCCCCACCGCGTCGTGGGGGCGGGCGGACAGGCGCAGGTCGGGGCCCCAGACCGTCTCCCGCACGCGGCAGTTGTCGCCCTCGCAGTCGGTCACGTCCTGGTCGTGCACGGTGCCGCCCAGGCCCAGGGTGACCTCGACATAGCCGCCCTCGGGGGTGCGGACCGGGTTCTGGTAGGCGGCGGCGGTGGCCGTGGGGGCCAGGAGCGTCAACAGCAGCATGGGGCCCTATACCCCCGAAGCGGGAACCCCCTCCACCCGGAAGTCCCGGGGGAGGGGGTCCCACAAGCCAAGAGGCTTCGGGGTTCTACGAACCGCCAGCACCGCGGTCGAACCCGACCTGGCCGATCTTGCCGCTGTCCAGGATGGAGGAGACGTCCTTCGCCAGCTCCTGCACGCCCTTCTGGAACGTGGGGAAGAAGATGTAGGCCGCAGCCACGATGGCGATGACGATGACCGAGATGAGCAGCATGTACTCGACGGTGCTCTGGCCTTCTTCTTCCTGGATGAAGCGATCGATGGTGATGAACATGGGGGCTCCTGAATGCCTGTGAGGAGAGGATTGGGGAAGTGCTCGCTCACCCCTTGAGCAAGAGGTGTGCCAAGGGTTCGAGCCACCAATTCATGCGGATCGACGCCTTGACATCTCCCTGACCGGGACATGGCGGTGCCCCGTTGGGGTCCCAGATCCGCGGCCCTGCGACAGTTTGATCCCAGGGCGGGACTCCTTGTCCCGGGCGAGGTGTGGCGCTCAGACGCAGCGTCGCCCTGCGGGCGTCGTCGCCCCGGAGGGCGACGCTGCCTCGTTGCGCCGAGTCGCCCTCAGAGCGAGCGCTAGAGCGCCGACCAACAAGTCTCCCGTCGCCCCGCGGACCAGCGAGCCGACAGGCGGCTTCCCTCGCTCGTCACGTGCTGAAGCACGCTCCTCCCTCGGGAAACCACCTGTCGACCCGCTGGCCTCGCGGGGCTCGGTCCGACTTGTTGGTCGGCGCTCTAGTCCAGGTTGAACTCAATCCCCTGCGCCAGCGGCAGTTCCGTCGACCAGTTGATCGTGCACGTCTGCCGGCGCATGTACGCCTTCCAGGAGTCCGAGCCCGCCTCGCGGCCGCCGCCGGTCTCCTTCTCGCCGCCGAAGGCGCCGCCGATCTCCGCACCGCTGGTGCCGATGTTCACGTTGGCGATGCCGCAGTCGCTGCCGGCGTGGGACAGGAAGTTCTCCGCGGTCCGGACCGAGTCCGTGAAGATCGCCGAGGACAGGCCCTGGGGCACGTCGTTCTGCTCGTGGATGGCCTGGGCCAGGTCCGTGTAGGTGAAGACGTACAGGATCGGGGCGAAGGTCTCGTGCTTGGTGATGGCCATGTCCGGGCTGGCCTTGACCACCGTGGGCTCGACGAAGGAGCCGGCCCGGTCCACCCGCACGCCACCGGTCAGCACCTCGCCGCCCTGCTCGCCGATGGCGACGATGGCGGCCTCGTACTGGGCGACCGCGTCCTCGTCGATCAGGGGGCCCATCAGGGTGTTCTCGTCGAGTGGGTCGCCGATGCGCACCTGCCTGTAGGCGTGCACGAGCTTGGCGGTGAAGTCCTCGGCGATGTCCTCGTGCAGGAAGACCCGGCGGGTGGTGGTGCAGCGCTGGCCGGCGGTGCCCACGGCGCCGAACACGATGCCGCCCAGGGCCAGGGTCAGGTCCGCGGTGGGGTCGACGATGATGGCGTTGTTGCCGCCGAGCTCCAGCAGCGAGCGCCCGAGCCGTGCGGCGACGGCCTGGCCCACGTGCTTGCCCATGCGGGTCGAGCCGGTGGCGGAGACCACCGGGAAGCGGCGGTCGTTGATCATCGTCTCGCCCACGTCGTGGTCGTCGCCGATGACCAGGGTGAACACGCCGCCCAGGCCGTGGCGCTCGAGCACCTCGTTGGCGATCTTGTGGGTCGCGATGGCCACCAGCGGGGCCTTGAGCGACGGCTTCCAGCACACGGTGTCGCCGCAGACAGCCGCGATCATCGCGTTCCAGGCCCAGACCGCGTTGGGGACGTTGAAGGCGTACATGCGGTGCTGGGGCCGCTCGGAGTGGGTGGTGAGCCCGTAGAGCTGACGGGACAGACCGACGGAGAAGTCCGCGATGTCGATGGACTCCTGGACCTCGCCCAGGCCCTCCTGGCGGATCTTGCCGACCTCCAGCGCGATCAGCGCGCCCAGGTCGTCCTTGTGCTCGCGCAGTGCCTCGCCGATCTGCCGGACGATCTCGCCGCGCTTGGGCGCCGGGAGCATCTTCCAGCGGGGGGTGACCTCGTCCATGGCCTGGAGGCAGGCCTCGTAGTCGGCCAGGCTGGCCAGCCGGACACCAGCGATGGCCTCGCCGGTGGTCGGGTTGGTCGACGGGACCAGGCGACCGCTGGTCGCACGGGGGGCGCCCGTCCAGGCGCCGGAGTTCTCTTCGGTGATGCCGAGACGTTCGAGCAGGTCGCGCATGAGGAGGGCCTCCAGGTGGGGGCCCGCGATCTAACGCGCCCTACGCAATCTTCTTGGCACGAACCGACTTGCCCGCGACCAACACCTTGGCCCGCTTGCCCGAGGTGTCGACCACCACGGCCTTGCCAGCGTGCTTGGCGTCGACCTGGTACGCGCTGCCCTCGTGGCCGACCAGGCCTTCTGGGCCGACGTAGCCGTCCAGGTTGCCGCGCCGCCAGGACTGATAGTGCCTGGCGCAGAAGCCCTTGGAGCGGTGCTCGTCCTCACAGCCGTCGACGCTGCAGCCCAGGTGGGCGAGGGACTTGCGGCCGCGCTTCTTGGTGGCCTCCTCTGCTGGAGCGGCCTCGGCCGCAGGGTCCGGGTCTGGCGTCGCCGCTTCCTCAGCAGCGGCCGGCGCCGCCACTGCCGTGGCCAGCTGTTCCCGCAGACTCGCCGTCTCGCTCTGCAAGCCCTCCAGCGTGCCGAGCAGGTCGCCCAGCCGGCTCTGGAGCTCGCCCAGCTCCAGGGTCAGTCGGCTGACCTCGCCGCGCAGGGCCGCGATGTCCTCCGGCCGGGCCAGGTCCTGCTGCCGCAGCACCTCGTCCACGATGTCGCGGACCGGCGCCTCCACGACCCGGCCAGCGGGACCTGCGACCACTCCAGCGACGACATCCAGGATCGACATGCGCAACCTCCACAGCAGACAGACTCAGCGCCTGCGGGTCATACCCCGTCGGCGGGCGCGAAGCAGGCGAACGAGCCCTGGGCCAGCAGGCGCGGCGGATCGGTCCGCCGCAGGTCCAGGACGTAGATGCCCGGAGGCCCCCGGTCCGGCACCTGGTCCTCGGGATGCCCGCAGAACAGCAGGTGCTGGCCGTCCGCCGACACGAAGCGATGGGTGATGACGAACTGCTCGAAGAAGTGCAGCGCGAAGCGCATCTCCTGGGTCGGCGAGAAGCGCACGTGCTCCACCGGGACCTCGCCCGGCCGGACCGAGTGCCAGGCCAGCCGGCGGCCGTCGTCGGTGACCCGGGCGTAGAGGAACTGGCGGCCGGCCTCGGACCACTGGAAGGCCAGGCAGTCGTCGTCGCTGAGGCGGGACGGCGCGCCCCCGTCGAGCGGCACCAGGGTGATGCCGCGGTACGGCGCACCCTGGGCATCGGAGGCGGTGCTGAAGGCCACGCCGTTCAGCCCCGGCGCAGCGACCACGGCGGCCAGGCCGTCGAATTCCAGCAGGACCTGGGGGTCCCCGCCGGAGAGGTCCGTGGACAGCAGGCGGTTGACCACCCCCGTGCGCTCCACGTGCACCAGCCGGTCTGCCACGATCACGGGACTGCAGTAGTTGCCCGGGGCCTGGGGCAGGGCTTCGTCCGGCAGCTGGCCCAGGGCGTCGCGGACCATCAGCCGGCCGTCGCTGCCGGGGCGGCTGGGGCCGGTGTGGATGAAGAGCCGACGCTTGTCCGGGCCCCAGGTGAAGAACAGGGGCGAGCCCTGGTCCATGGCCCGCATGCGGCCGAGCTGGTCCAGCCGGCCGTACATCAGCTCCAGGCCGGTGCCGTCCTGGGTGAGCACCGCCACGCCCTCGCCGTCCGGCTGCCAGGCGGCGTACAGCGGCATCGCGCCCGGGAAGCTGCCCAGCTGGTACTCCCGCAGACCGTCGACCTCTACGACATGGACGCTGGCGGGCTCCGGAGTGTCCGGGTCCGCGGCGTGGCTGAAGGCGGCCAGGCGACGACCGTCCGGACTCCAGGTGGGCCAGGAGTACACGGTCTGCTGGACGTCGGGCTTGCCCCACTTCAGCAGGGGGTTCCCGGCGAGCGACAGGGTGAGCTGGGTCGGCTGGGAGCCGTCGGTGCGCACGGTGTGGAGCTGGCGGTCCTGGCCGATGTACGCGAGGGTGGTCAAGCTCAAGCCAGCGCTCCGACCAGCCGCCACGCGGCCCAGGTGTGGAGCAGCAGGGCGATGACGGTCATGGCCCAGGCGACCTTTGGGGTGGGGTTGAGGCTGGACACCCCCTGGCGATCCAGGGCCAGCTCCGCGCGCAGCTCGGTGCGCAGGCCCGGGTCCAGGGCGCTCTCGCCGGCCCGCACCATCCACGCGAGCGCGGTGTCGTTGTGGGTGCCGAAGGTCGCCAGGCTCAAGCCGGTGGAGGCGATGTAGAGCATGACGCAGGCGAAGGGCGCGGTGCCACCGATCCAGAGCGCCAGCGAGGCCACGAAGCCGAGGGCCCCGCCCCAGAACAGGGGGATGCCGAGCAGCCTCAGCCGGGCGTGGGTGCGAGCGCTGGCCAGTGCGGGATCCGCCACGACGGGATCCTACCGGACGCGGCTCACTTCATCTGTCCTCGCCCCCTCTCTGGGGGGGCTCGGCCGGCAGGAGGCCCTAGTGAGGTCATGCCGTGGCCGACGGACCGGAGCCCGCTACTTCATCTGATTGGCGACCCGCTTCAGCTCACGGATGCTCGTGATCTCCAGCAGCTTGCCCTTGGTCGCGAAGCTCGCGAACTGCTTCGCGTGCCGGAAGTACTCGCCGTACTTGTAGAGCTGGCCCCAGAGCAGGTCGTACTTCTTCTGGTTGAAGCGGCGCACGAACCGGTCGCTGGCCGCGAACATCACGATCTCCTTCGGCATGTTGTTGAACAGCGTCAGGAAGAACAGGAAGTTCAGGTAGTTGCCGGCGGGCGCGTGGAAGCTCGAGCGGTACACCTGGGTGTACTCGTCGGTCACGAAGCCGTCTTCCATGGCCTTGTGGAAGAACTCCGTGCCCGGGTAGAAGATCAGGCTCGAGGGCAGCAGGTTGTACGGCGGCGGCAGCGTGCAGACCAGCCGCAGGCCCTTCATCACGTCTTCCGTGGACTCCCAGGGGTTGTCCAGGATCATGTGGTAGTCAGGCACCTGCATGTGGTCGGCGTACTTGGTGATGATGTTCACCGCCTTCAGCAGCTGCTCGTTGGTCATGCCGCGCTTGTACATGCGCATGGTCTCGGAGCTGCCGGTCTGGATGCCGAGCTCCGTGAAGCACAGGCCGGCGTCGATCAGCGCGGAGAACTTCTCCTCGTTGATGGTGGCCGGCGAGCACTGGGCCCGGAAGGGCATGCCGATCTCGCGCTTCCAGTGCTCGCTGAACTTCACGATCTCCTCGGTGGAGGTCGAGAAGAAGACGTCGTCCTGGAAGTGGATGATGCCGATCTCGGGGTAGTTCCGCATGACCTGCTTCACCTCGCCCACGAGGTGCTCGACCGAGCGGCGACGCAGGTAGCGCTGGCCCTTGTACAGGTCGTGCTGGAAGGCGACGCCGCAGTAGCTGCACTTGTGGGGGCAGCCGCGGGTGATCATCGTCTTGTAGGAGATTCGCAGGTCGCCGTTGCGATCCGGGTAGGTCGGCACGATGTGCTTGAAGATGTCCCACTCGCACCGGACGAGGTGGTCCATCTTCTCGGGCTGCCAGGTCCAGTCGTCTTCCAGCGAGAAGTCCTGGTAGGGCAGGGTGTCCAGGTCCTGGATCAGCGGGCGGTGGGGGTTGCCGACGATCTTGCCGCTGGGCTTGCGGAACCACCAGTTGCGGATGTCGTAGGGGTCGCGGCCGTCGTCGAGGGCCTCGACGAGCTCGAGCAGGCCGTGCTCGCCCTCGCCCACGCTGACCATGTCCACGAAGTCCAGGGCCTGCTGGGGCATGGTCGTGGGGTGGAAGCCGCCCCAGGCGATGTGCTTGTCCGGGTACCGGGTCTGCACGGCACGGGTCATCTGGACCGCGACGTCGAACATCGAGGTGAGGAAGCTCACACCGACCAGGTCGATGTCGTCGAGCTGGTCGAGGACGTCCTCGACCAGGGACTGCTTCATCTGCTTGATGTAGCCGGGCTCGAAGCGGGTGTTGTAGTTGTCCGCCGGCAGGAAGATCATCTTGCAGTGATGACCGTTCGCCTTGAGGTAGCCGGAGAGGCTGCGGATGCAGGGACTGTAGTGATCGATCGGCGTCGGATTGATCAAGGCAACGCGCACGGCAGGCTCCCGAAAACAGGCAGTTCAGGCGAGCCCGGAGTCTAGCACCGGCCCGGGCCGGCGGCCACAGGCGTGTCCCAGCGCATGGTTGGCCGATCCACGACGTCGCGGCGTTGTCACCCTTTGTCGTCGGCCGAATGGCGCTCCGGCATGGCCCGTCAGCGGGCCTGAATCCTCTCCTCCACGGAGCTGCCATGACCCGCCACGTCCTCAACGCCTCCCTGGTCGCCCTGCTCTTCGCCGCGGCCCCCGCCCTGGCCCACTCCGGCCACGGCGACGTCGACCGCGACCGCTCCCACATCCGGCCCTCCGACGCCCAGCGCACCGTGGTCATCGACAACGAGGTGGGCCGGGCGGTCACGGTCTACGCCGACGGCCGCAAGGTCGAGGTGCTGCGGGCCGGCGAGCGTGCCCGGCTCCGCGTCCGCTCCGACACCCGCGTGCTCGAGGCCCGGGTCGGCAGCCGCCGCATCGCCCGCTTCGACGTGGACGGCCCCGAGGTGCTGTGGCGCCTCGTGCGGCCGACCGAGACCGCCGTGCTCGTGACCAACCCCCTGCCCATCGACGTGGTCGTCAGCCTGGGCGGCGAGCGCCGCGATGTCAGCGCCGGCGCCAGCGTCTTGTTCGCCGGCGTGGACGTCGGCAGCGCGACCCTGGTGGCACGCCGCGGCACCGGGCAGGTCGTCGACCGGGACACGGTGAGGCTGTCGGCCTTCGACGACTTCCGCTGGGAGGTCGAGGCCCCCGAGACCGGGCTCGTGCGGGTGCTGAACCGCTGGTCCTCGCCGCTGGAGGTCGAGCTCGACGGCGAGGTGGTCGGTGTGATCGAGCCGGGCCAGAGTCGGACCTTCGAGGCCGGGATCGGCTGGACCGACGTCGAGCTGACCCGGCTGTCCCGCGCCGGCCGGCGCGGCGCCGAAGTGCTCGACACCGTGGTCCGGGTGCAGCGCTACGACACCGAGCAGGTGGTGACCGGTCCCAACCAGAGGTCCCGCCACCACACCCACCCGGCCCGGCCGACGGCCCGCTGAGCGCGGTAGCATCGGCCACCCGGGAGGCTGGGTGGCCGGGCGAGACACCCTCAGTGACCTGCTGTCCATGCCCCCGTCCGGGGGGCAGGGCACCGCGACTTCGGGAGAGCGCGTGGCGGGCCGCTACGTGCTCGGCGAGGCTCTGGGCGAGGGGGCCACCGGCACGGTCTACCGGGCCCGGGACGAGCTGGAGTCCCGCGACGTCGCCATCAAGGTCCTGACCGTGCTCTCGGAGAAGCAGCGGGCGCGGCTGGTGAGAGAGGTCGCGGCCCTGCGGGTCCTCCGGGTCCCGGGCGTGGTCCGGCTGCTCGACGAGGGGGAGCTCGGGTCCCGGAGCTTCATCGTCATGGGACTCGTGGACGGACAGCCCTTCCCGGGCCGGTCGGTGGCGTCCTGGTCGGAGCTCGCGCCGACGGTGCTGGCGCTGCTGGAGACCCTGTCCCGGGTCCACGCGGCCGGCATCATCCACCGGGACCTCAAGCCGGGCAATGTGCTGGTCGATGCCGATGGTGCCCCGACACTGCTGGACTTCGGGCTCGCCCGCGGTGTGTCCCAGACCATCACGCGGGCAGGCACGGTGGTGGGCACACCCCGGTACCTCGCGCCCGAGCAGGTCCACGGTCGACCCGTCGACGCCCGCACCGATCTCTACGCCCTCGGCGTGATGCTGTACGAGGCCCTCGCCGGGCGGCCGCCCCACGAGGGGGTGACCACCTCCGAGCTGCTCTACGCCAAGGACCTCCGGCCGCGGCCCCTGGCCCGGCGGGCCCGACAGGTGCCCGACCCCGTGGCGGCCCTGGTGGACAGACTCCTGGAGCCGGACCCCCGCCTGCGGCCGCGCTCTGCGCAGGCCGTGCTCCAGTCGCTGGCCAGCGGGGAGGCTCGGCCGGAGCACGGGCAGCTGCCCTGGCTCGGCCCTCGGGACCCTGTCGAGGCGCTGGTCGCCGCGGCCCTGGACGGGCGCCCCGTCGACGTGGCGGGCCCGCCTGGGTCCGGCCGGACCAGGACACTTCGGGAGGCGGCCGCCCGGCTCGAAGGCCTGGCGCTGCGGGTGCTCTGGACCCAGCGGGCCCAGCGCCCCCTGGAGAGCCTGGCGCCCCTCTGGGACGAGGCCGAGTCCGCGCGGCGGGGCACCGTGGCGGCACCGCCGACGACGTGCTCGCGGACGCCGAGGGAGCGCTCGGCGAGCTGCTCGAGGCCGGCTGGTGCCTGGTCGTGGACGACTGGGAGCGGCTCGACCGGTGGAGTCGGAGCCTGCTGGAGCGGGTGCGCCCCCGGGGCGCGGTGCTCGGCAGCCGGCTGGGTGGCGCCGGCGCCGAGGTCGCGCTGGCGCCGCTCACCGTCTCGGACCTGGCCCCGGTGTTCGCCGGCCCCGACCGGCTGCTTCACCTGCGCGAAGACGGTGCTCGCGAGCTCCACCAGCGCACCGGCGGGCTCCAGGTCCGGGTGGCGGCCGAGCTCTCGGCCTGGGTGCACCGAGGCATGGCCCGGTGGGAGGGCGGGCGGCTGGCCCTCGACCCGGCGGCTCTCGCTCGCAGCCAGATGGGACTCGGCCAGGAGCAGGTCCAGCACCACGCCGACGCCGGCCCGGCGTTGTCGGAGCCCCTGCATGCGCTGCTCGCGTGGGTGGCGCTGGGGTGGCCCCACACCACGGAGGCGTTGCTCGCCAGCGCCTCGGGCCACCCGCCCTGGCAGCTGGCCCTGGAGCTCCAGGAGCTCGGGGATCGCGGTGCGGTCCACCGCCTGGCAGACGGGCGGATCCAGCCGCTGGTCGCCGCGACCGCGCTGCAGGACTGGCTGGGTGCCCGGCGGCGAGAGGCCCACCTGGCCATCGCGGCCGCGCTGCCGTCCGGCGCCGAGGGGCGCCTGCTCCACCTGATCGCGGCGGGGGACACCACCCAGGTGGGCCACGAGGCCGAGCGCCTGGCCGAGGACCTGATCCAGCGGGGTCGGCTCCGGCACGCGATGGCCGTGCTCGACGAAGCCCTGTTCGTGGTGCGCAGGGCCACCGAGGCGACCCTGCTGGCCCGGCTGTTGACCCTTCGTGCCCTGGCGGCGCTGCTCTCCCAGGACGCCCACGTGCTGCGTGCTGCCGTGCTGGCGCTCCACAGGGACCGGGACCAGGTGCCCCAGGCGCTGCCCCTGCTGGGCGGTGCCCTCGCGTTCATGCGGGGTCGGCACGAGCGGGCCGGCGAGCTGCTGGAGGCACTCACGCCCCTGGCCGACCCCCGGCTGGAGGCCTATCGCCAGGCGCTGCTCTTCCACCTCGCCGCGCGTGCCGGGGACCTCGAAGGCGGACTGGCACGGCTCCGCCGCGCCCTCGGGGGAACCTCCCACCCCTTCGCCGCGGCACGCCTGGCCTCGATGGAGGGCTGGGCGGCCTACTGGCGCCAGGACTTCGTGGGGGCGGCCCGTGACTTCGGCCGCTCGGCGGGGCTGGCCTGGGCCCAGAGCAGCCGGGTGCTGGGACTGACCAAGGCGGCGTCGGCGCTGATCGAAGCGGGTGAGCTCGAAGAGGCCGCCTCGCTGGCGGAGGAAGCCGTGGCGCTGGCGGCGGAGCACCGGTTGTCCGTGGCGGAGGGGCGAGCGGAGTGGTGCTACCGCTCGGCCTGCTATCGGCTGGGGCGCCCCGCGGAGCCGGCCCCCGAGCTGCTGGTGGCGCTGAGGCGCCTGGAGAACGACCACCTGCTGGGCACGACGGCGCTCGTGGAGGCGGCGTCGGCCTTTCGGCGGGGGGAGCGCGGGAGTGTGCTCGACCTGGCCGGCGAGGCCCGCGAGGCCTTCGAGCGCGAGGGCTTCGTCACGGGCGCCCTGCTGGCGGAGGGCCTGGCCGTGGCCTGTGGTCCCGCCGACTCCGGGCGGGCCGCGGATCTGGCCCGCCGCGCCGAAGCAGCGCGGCCCGAGCCGGTGCGCCTCCAGGTCTTCGGGCTCGCGGCCCTCGGGGCTGGCGAGGGGCATGGGATCCGCGCCCACGCCCGCGCGCTGGCCGAGGCGCTGCAGCTGGCCGGCGACCCGGTGAGGCGAGAAGTCCTGAGCCCGCGGGAGTGCGCGGAGGGGCTCTGAACGCGCGGTGATAGTCTCGCCCCGGGCAGACACCCTGGAGGCACCATGCCACTGGCTCAGATCGACGGCGGGATCTTCGACCTCAAGCAGAACAGCGCCCTGGTGGGCAAGGTCTTCTGCCTGAAGCTCGGGGGCGCGTCCGCGCCCAACACCTTCGTGGAGCACTGGGTGACCCTCGCGGCCTTCGACCGGTCCGCCACCTTCACGGTCGAGTCGGTCTCCAGCTCCGCGACCTACCAGGACTTCAAGAACTACCTGGCGGCCAGCCAGGGCGCTTCGGTAGACCTCTCCACGCGCTTCCAGGCCTGACGCCCTGGTCCCGCTGCTGGGGCTCGTCGACCACGTCCCAGACCTGACCTGGTCCACCGACCTCGCGCGGCGGGTCCGTGCACTGCGTCTCCCCCGGGGTGAGGTGTGGCGCGGGGGACACCCGCCGCCTCCAGCTGGCCCCACCGACCACGGGCTCACCTCCCTCGCCCTGTCGCTCGCCGAGGCGCCCGGCGCCGAGGCCCTCGTCGCGTGCCCGCCACCGGTGCGCCGGTGCGGCGACTGGGACTTCGACCCGCCCGACGTCCACGAGGCCCTCGCCTGGCTGCTCGCTCGGGCCGGGTCGGCGCCACTCGTCCTGCTCCTCCCCTTCGAGTGGCACGCCGGACCGGGCGACGGCACCCACTCGCTGGGGCCTGCGATCGCGGCCGCGGCCCGACGGCCGGACACGGTGGTGGTGGCCCCCACCGGGAACTACGGCGACCGGCACGCGCTCTGGAACCTCCACGAGCCCACCGACATCTCCTGGACGCCGGCCGGTGACCAGACCCTGTCTCTCTGGTGCCGCGGGGACGAGGTGCGGGTGTGCTCTGACGGCGGCGAGATCAGCGGCGAGCAGGTCGGGCCCTGGTGGCACCAGCGCTTCCGCGCGGCTTCGGCGCTGCGGCTGTCCGCGCATCCCGGCGGCGGCACCTGCCGCCTGCGGGGCCCCTTCCCGAGTACCGGCGCGCTTCGCCTCGACCCGCCCGGCGAAGGCCTGGGTGCGGTTGGCTTCCCCGCCTGCCGCCCGGACGTGCTCGCCGTGGGCAGCGACCACTGGACCAGCGCCCGCGGACTCGGCGGCCCTGACGCGCTGGGCCCGTTCTCCAGGGTGTCCCCTCGTGATCCGCGGGCGGCCGTGCGAGGGTCCTCCGTGGCAGCGGCCGTCGTGGCCGGTCGCCTGTTGATGGGTCAGACCCCCGAGACCCCGTGACTACACTGCCCCCCATGACCGTCCGGACTGCGTGGCTCCCGCTGGCGCTCGTCGTGGTCGCCGGGGTGGCCCTGGCCGGCTCCGGTGGACCCGACGACGGCGGCCTGGTCTACACGGACTCCGACGAAGCCGACGGCCCGCCCCACCACGTGCTCGCGCTCTCCGGCGCCGCCCAGGACCTGGGCCTGGGCGACGAGGACAGCGTGGCCGTGACCCTGCCCTTCGAGCTCAGCTGGTACGGCAGCTCCGAGTCCACCCTGATCGTGGGCGACAACGGCACCCTGTTCTTCGAGGGCTCCCAGGCCGAGGCCGACGCCACCTGTGCACCCGGTGGCGTGTGGTCCGGCGTGGCGGTCTACTGGGACGGCTCGGCGACGGACACGGTGTCCTACGAGCTGATGGGGGCCTACCCGGACCGGGTCGCGGTCTTCGACTGGGACGGCCTGCACCCGGACGGCATCGCCGGGGACGGCCACGTCCAGGCCTGGGTCCTGGAGTCGACCGGGGAGATCGTGGTCGTGCTGGACGACCTGGACTTCGGCGACGCCACCTACGACGGCGGCCGCGGTGCCGTGGTCGGCGCCCAGGCCTCGGCAGACGCCGGCCTGCCCTGGTCTTGCGACGACACCATCGGCGGGGGCCGCTCGGCCTGGTTCGGCGCCGAGACCGCCCGGCCGGGCACCGACCTGGCTGACCTGGGCTCGGTGACCCCCTACTGGACCCACGGCGACGACAGCGCCTTCTTCGGCGAGGTCCTGCACAGCGCGGAGATCAACGGCGACGGCTACGCCGAGATGTTCCTGGGGGCGCCCGAGTCCGAGGCGGTCTGGCTGATCTACGGCGGGCCCCACCTCCCCAGCGGCGCCACCGACGTGCTCGACGCGAGCTTCCTCGGCGACACCGGCGATCGCCTGGGCAGTGCCATCGCCACCGGCGATCTGGACGGCGACGGCCTGCCCGAGCTGGCCCTGGGCGAAGAGGACAACGACCTGGGGGGCTCCAACGGTGGTGCGGTGTGGCTGTTGGCCCACGACACCTGGCTCGGCGAGCTGGACGTGACCGTCGATGCCGACGCCCAGCTCTATGGGCCCGCCGGGTCGGGCGCCGGCGCCACCGTCGCCCTTCCGGGCGACGTGGACGGCGACGGCTACGGCGACGTGGTGATCGGCGCTCCGGATGAGGACACCGTCGCCAACGACGCGGGGGCCGTCTACCTCTGGTCCTCGGGCGGTGCGCTCAGCGGCACCCACGACCTGACCGCCTCGGCCACCTGGTACGGCGACGGCGAGATCCACACCTTCGGCAGCTCCCTGGCTGGGGCCGACCTGGACGGCGACGGGCTCTCCGAGGTCGTCGTGGGCGCCCCCTTCGCCAACGATCTCGGTGCCTCCACGGGCAAGGTCTACCTGCTCCAGGGCGGCGCCTGGACCGGCACCAGCGACATCGAGACCGTGGCCACCGCCAGCTGGATCGGGCTGGACCGCAGCACGAACTTCGGCTCGGCCGTGGTGCTCGCAGACCTGGACGGCGACGGTCTCGAGGACCTGGGCGCCGGGGCCTACCGGGACGACCTGGGCACCAGCAACGGCGGTGCCGCCTACGTGTTCTCCGATGCCTGGAGCTGGTCGGTGGACAGCTCGGCCGCCGACGCGGACCTGACCCTCTACGGGGACCAGGCCAGCAGCAACGCCGGCGCCACCCTGGCCACCGTCGACGTGGACGCCGACGGGATCCAGGATCTGATCGTCGGTGCACCCAACGCGGGCTCCTCGAGCGGCGGCGCCTATGTCATCGCCAACGTGGGCAGTGCCCTCGACGGCGCGGTGGCCGACGCCGGCATCACGCTGCGGGGGGGCTTCTCCACCGGCGCCGCCGGCACCGGGCTGGCGGGTGTCGCGGACACCGACGGCGACGGCTACGGCGAAGTCGCCGTGGGCGCCTGGTTCGCGAACATCCTGGGCGGCACGAACAACGGCATCGTGAGCCTGTGGCGCTTCCAGCCCAGCTGGGACGACGCCGACGGCGACGGGCTGCTGGGCACGGCCATCGGTGGCCCCGACTGCGACGACGACGACGCCACCAGCGCCGTGGGCCTGGCCGAGGACACCGGCTTCGACGCCGAGGGCTTCGCGGTGGACAACGACTGCGACGGCTGGATCGACGGCGAGCTGGCCATCCGCCTGGTCGAGGACCACTACGACCACGAGGTCGAGGGCCTGCTCGGCGTCGTCACCCCGGAGACCTTCGACTTCGAGGACGCCGGGGTCGGCGACGACCTGAGCAACCACTACGCCGGCAATGGCGTCACCTTCAGCGCCAGCAGCGCGGTGGTCGCCACCACCAACGTCGACAGCTCCACGCCGGTGGGCAGCCTGGCCCTGCGCGTGGTCGCGGGCACCTCGAACACGCTCCAGCTGGAGTTCGACAAGACCGTCGACGCCTTCAGCCTGCAGCTCCTGGACAGCGACACGGTGCTGTCGTTCTCCGGCGTCGACGAGGCTGGCGATCCGGTGCTGGGCGCCGAGGTCCGGGTCGATCACCCGGGCAGCGACCTGCCCGGCGGACGCTTCGTGGGCGTGGTCTTCGACACCCCCGTGGTGGCCGTGCGCTTCGAGACTTCGGACCTGACCGACACCTGGGGCATCGACGAGCTGGCGGTCGTGTTCAGCGAGCTGAGCGACCGGGACGGCGACGGCTACACCGGCGCCGACGGCGACTGCGACGACAGCGACCCCCTCGAGAACCCCGGCGAGATCGAGATCCTGGGCGACGGCCTGGACAACGACTGCGACGGCACGGTCGATGGTGGCGGCGCCACCTTCTACGACGACCTGACCACCTGGGACACCGACGCCGCGATCACCGCGGAGCTCGTCGACTTCGAGGAGCCGGCCCTCAGCACGGCCCTGACCACCGAGTACAGCGCCCTCGGCGTGACCTTCGACGGCGGCGTCACCGTGGTGGCCGACGTGGACGGCTCGGCCCCCAGCGGTGCCCAGGGCGGTCAGGTGGGCAGCACCAGCACGGTCACGGTGACCTTCGAAGAGCGCCAGCCGGCGGTCGCCTTCCAGCTCCTCGACGGCACCGGACCCTTCACCGCTCGCGGCTACGACGAAGGCACCCTGCTCTACGAGAACAGCTGGACCGCCGACGGCAACGACCTGGGCGGCGGCGAATTCGTGGGCTTCGTCTACGACTACGGGGTCGACGAGCTGGCGCTCGAGGGGCCGGGCTTCATCACCTGGGGTCTGGACGACCTGCAGCTCAGCGCGCTGGGCCTGGACGACGCCGACGGCGACGGCTTCACCGAGCGCGACGGCGACTGCGACGACAGCGACGCCTCGACCAACCCGGACGCCAGCGAGACCTGGTACGACGGCGTCGACTCCGACTGCGCCGGCGACGACGACAACGACGCCGACGGCGACGGCTTCGCCCTGGGCGCCGACTGCGACGACGCCGACACCAGCATCAACCCCGACGCCGAGGAGGTCTGGTACGACGGCGTGGACGCCGACTGCGACGGCTGGAGCGACTACGACGCCGACCGGGACGGCCACGACAGCGGCGGCTTCACCGGTGGCACGGACTGCGACGACGGCAACAGCGCGATCAGCCCCTCCGCCGACGAGGAATTCTACGACGGCGTCGACGACAACTGCGACGGCGGGGTCGACGACAACGACGCCGACGGCGACGGCTACAGCTCCATCGGCTACCCGGCCGGGCTGTATGGCTCCGGCGACTGCGACGACACGGAGTCCACCACGAACCCGGACGCCGAGGACACCTGGTACGACGGCGTGGACTCGGACTGCGGCGGCGAGGAAGACTACGACGCCGACCAGGACGGCTACCTCTCCTCGGTCTACGGCGGCGACGACTGCAACGACGGCGAGCCGACGGTGAACCCCGGGGTCACCGAGGACGTCTGCTACGACAACATCGACCAGGACTGCGCCGGCGACTCCGACAACGACTGCGACCGCGACGGCTTCGACTGGGACGAGCGCGGCGGCGACGACTGCGACGACGAGGACGAGACGGTCTTCCCCGGCGCCACCGAGGTGGACGACGAAGACGGCATCGACCAGGACTGCGACGGCACCGACGAGTGGGACGACGACCTGGATGGCTACCGGGGCGCCGAGGACGGCGGCGACGACTGCAACGACGAGGACCCTGCGATCAACCCGGCCGCCACCGAGTCCTGCTACGACGGCATCGACTCCAACTGCTCGGGCCACAGCGAGCTGGACTGCGACGAGGACGGCTTCGAGACCGACTCCGTCGGGTCCGGCACCGACTGCGACGACATGGACGTCGGCGTGTACCCCGGGGCCCCGGACACCTGCTACGACGGCGTGGACGCCGACTGCGCCGGTGACGACGACGACGACTGTGACAGCGACGGGCACTTGAGCGGCGACCACGGTGGCGACGACGCCGACGCCGCGATCAGCCCCAGCGCGACCGAGACCTGGTACGACGACGTGGACCAGGACTGCGACGGCCTGAGCGACTTCGACGCGGACCTGGACGGCCACGACCACGAGGCGCTCGTCGAGGGCGGGACCGACTGTGACGACACCGACGCCAGCGTCAACCCCGACGCGGCGGAGACCTGGTACGACGACGTCGACCAGGACTGCGACGACCACAGCGACCACGACGCGGACTTCGACGACCACGACACCGAGGCCTCGGGCGGTGCCGACTGCGACGACACCGACGCCGGCATCTCCCCGGACGCGACGGAGACCTGGTACGACGGCGTGGACCAGGACTGCGACGACCACAGCGACGACGACGCGGACTTCGACGGCGAGGACTGGGACGGCGCCGGCGGCCCGGACTGCGACGACGCCGACCCGTCGGTGAACACCGCCGCCACCGACCACCCCTACGACGGGGTCGACCAGGACTGCGACGGCGGGAGCGACTTCGACGCCGACGGCGACGGCCACGACCTGGACGTCTACGGTGGCGACGACTGCGACGACACCGACCCGGCCATCGAGCCCGACGCCGCCGAGGTCTGGTATGACGGGGTCGACCAGGACTGCGACGGCCTCAGCGACGACGACGCGGATCTCGACGGCCACGACAGCACGGCCCATGGCGGCGACGACTGCGACGACAGCGACCCCTTCGTGCACCCGGGCGCCACCGAGGTCGCCCTGGACGGCATCGACCAGGACTGCGACGGCGCGGACCTGCTCGACGGCGACGGCGACGGCTTCGACGCCGCCGACGCCGGCGGCGACGACTGCGACGACAGCGACCCGGCGGTGAGGCCCGACGCCGTCGAGGTCTGGTACGACGGGGTCGACCAGGACTGCGACGGCGCCAGCGACCACGACGCCGATGGCGATGGCCAGGACGCGGCAGACGTGGGGACCGACTGCGACGACACGGATCCGGACATCTACCTGGGTGCCGAGGAGCGCTGGTACGACGGCACCGACTCGGACTGCGACGGTGCCAGCGACTACGACCAGGACGCGGACGGCCACGACGCCGAGGCCTGGGACGGCACCGACTGCGACGACGTGGACCCGGAGACCAACCCCGACGCGCCCCTGGACGACTGCTACGACGGCGACGAGGACTGCGACGGAGACGTGGACGAGGACTGCGTGGAGCCGGTGGACACCGGCGACTCCGGGGACACGGACACCGAGCCCGGCGAGACCGGCGACACGGGCGAGACCGGTGACACGGGCGAGTCCGCCGAGACCGGCGACCCGACCGACACCGTGGACACCGTGATCCCGCCCGGGGACAGCGGCGACGACGGAGGCGGCTGCGGGGGCTGCGGCGGTGGCTGCGGCGGCTGCGGCGGGGGCGCCCCGGGGGCCGCCTGGGTCTTCGCGCTCCTCCCGCTGTTCTGGCGGCGTCGACGCCCCTGACGTGGCAAGATGCCGGGCCATGACGCTTGGCCTGCTGCTCGCCCTCGGCCCCGTGCACGCCCAACAACCCCTGGGTGGCGGGGACGTGATCGTCGAGATCACTCCCGGGCTGACCGGCGAGATCCTGCTCGATGGCCACCCCACGGGGACCACCGCGCCGGGCGTGTTGGCGGGCGTCCCTCCCGGCGAGCACCGCATCCAGGTCCGCGGTGACTGCCTGATGGGCATGAACTTCGTCACGGTCGTGCCGGGTCAGCTCAACCGTGTCACCGTCGACCTCCAGACCACCGGCGGCTTCGTCGAGGTGAGTGTGGTGCCGCCGACCGCGGAGATCGTCATCGACGACGAGCCAGCGGGCCAGGGCCCGAGCGTCGGCACCGAGCTCGCCTGCGGCGAGCACCAGGTGCTGGTGCGCCACCCCGAGCACGGCCACCAGCTGCGCACGGTCCGGGTGGCGATGGGCACGGCCCAGACCGTCTTCGTCGACCTCACCCTGCCACCACCGCCGCCTCCCGCACCGCCGGCGCCCCCACCCCAGGACCTGACCGGCCTGCGCAGGGGGATCGGCCTGGGGCTCGCGGTGCTGGGCGTGGGGGGCCTGGGCGCTGGCGCGTACATCCACCGGACCGCCTGGCAGGACTACGAGGGCTACTACGTGCCCGCCTTCGAGTCCTGCGAGGACCTGGCCTGCCAGGAGGACCTGCAGACCTACCGGGAGGACACCATCGCTCGCCGGTACTACGGCGGCATGCTGGTGGCCGGGATCGGCTTCGTCAGCCTCACCACCGCGGGCATCGTGGGCCTGACCAGTGACGGCTACCCGGTCTGGGGCTTCACCCGCCGGTGGTGATCAGTCCCGGGTCGCCGACCCGGTCCAGCTGAGCTCGCAGGGCAGCTGCTTGTAGGTGTGGGCGTCGGTCTCGCCCACGCCGACGGCGCAGTACTCGTTGAGGTCCGTCACCTTCAGGTGGAAGGTGTAGGTGAAGGTGTCGGCGTCGGTCATCGTGCCGGCGAAGGTGGCGTCGACCTGCAGCTCACAGGTGCCCCACTCTTCGATGAAGCCGCCCTCGAGCTCGAAGTCCGTGCCGTCGTGGTAGCCGGACATCTCCGCCGGGAAGGTGTCGTTCGCCGTGGTGTGCAGGCAGGGGCCCTCCTCCACGAAGTCCAGGGGGTCCTCGTTGCCCACGTGGATGTGGGGGCCGTTGCCGGCGTCGTTCTCGCAGTGGTTGTAGAGCGCTTCGGCCGTGAGCGCGGTCCAGGAGCTGGTGCCCACCGGGTAGGGGGACGGCGCGTCGCCGCTGCAGTCGAGGGACACCGGGCCGGTGTCCTCGGTGTCCGTGGTCGGGCAGGCGAGCAGGGAGAGGAACAGCAGTGCGGGCACGTCAGCTCTCGAAGTCGAGGGACTCGTAGCGCATGACGATGCTACCCGTGAGGTTGTCCGGAGTGGGGATGAGTCCGAACAGGACTTCGTAGGGCACCTCGGCCGAGACGGTGATGGTCGCGTAGCCGCTGGGGCCTGTGCCCAGGGTGGCGGTGACCGAGCAGCCGGCCGCGCAGGTCAGGCCGAACTCGTCGAGGACCTCGAGCGCCCGGGCCTCTGCGGTGGACTCGGCGTCGTCTTCGTCGACGGAGACGGCGATGCGGGCGCCGTCGCGCACGGCGTTGATCACGCCCACCTGGCTGAAGAAGACCATGCCGTACTCCATGATCCCGCTGAACACGGCGAACAGGAAGGGCACGGTCAGCGCGAATTCGATGGCGCTGGCGCCGCGGCGGCTGCGGAGCCGGGTCACAGCTGGAGCTCGAACTGCATGATGGAGCGGGCGGTGATCTGGTCCGGGTGGGGGACCATGGCCAGGCCGAGCAGCGGCTCCCAGTCCATGGAGAACGAGCAGTCCAGGTTCTCGGACGGCGTGGAGCCCACCTGCTGGATGTCGAAGGTGCAGCTGATGTTGGCGCCGCAGTCCAGTCCCAGCTCGCTGAGGTAGCCCTCGATGGCGTCCTGGGCGACGGTGGCCGGGCTGCCGCGGTCGTCGCCGTCCGGGTGCACGGTGGCGCCTGCGCGACAGCCGTTGCGCACCGAGTGGACCACCGTGGTGCGCTGGAAGAAGACCCAGGAGAACTCCATCATGCCGAAGATCAGGGCCACGAAGACCGGCAGCACGAGGGCGAACTCGACCGCGTTGGAGCCTCGGCGCTGGCGGCGCTGCAGAGTCACTACTCGACCAGGGCGATGGGGATGGCCGAGGCGATGGTCTCCAGGATCTCCGGGAGCTCCGAGGGGTCCGGGGTCTCGAAGGCCTGGCCGTAGCCGCGGATGAGCGACGCCATGTAGGCGGTCTGCTCGGCGCTGCCCGACTCGTTGAAGGAGACGGTGAAGATCGAGATGCTGTTGGCGTCGGCGAAGTCGGCCATCGAGGTGCCGTAGTCCGCCACGGCGGCATCGCAGGCGGACTCGCTGGGCACGCACTGGGCGCGGCCGTCGCTGACGAGCACGATGGTCTTCAGGGCGTACTGGCTGGTCTGGTCCGGGTCGGTGAGCACGTCGACCGCCGCCTCGATGCCGGCGCCCTGGCTGGTGCCGCTGTCGCTGTAGCTGGGCTCCACGCCGCTGTTGCAGGCGATCATGCTCGAGGTGTGCATGGCCCGGTAGTAGGGCTTGGGCAGGCGGTTGTCGCAGGACCAGGCCGCGGAGCCGGTCTGGGCGTTGAAGTGGTAGCAGTTCCAGGGCCAGAAGGAGCGGTCGCACCAGTCGAGCTGCTCCCAGTCCGAGCGGATGGCGTCGTAGTCGTCGGACAGCAGGCTCAGGGAGGTGTACTCCTCGGCGGCCCCGACGAAGGTGACCATGCCGACCTTGTCGCCAGGGAGCTGCAGGGCCTCGAGGAAGTCCAGGAAGGAGAGCGCGGCCTGCTGAGGGTCGCCGGAGAGGTGGAGGGCGTCGTCGGGCCAGGTGTCCTGGTAGGGGGTGCCGGCCCACTCGTCCCAGGTCTCCACGTCGTCGTAGATGTGGCCCATCTCGTCGGCGAACGACGAGGTGACGTCCATCACCAGCATGATCTCCCGGTTGCGCAGAGCGCCGAGGGCCTGGCCCACCGAGCCGGCCTCGCCGTAGTCGGTGCCGAACAACTTCGCGAGGAAGAGCTCGACCGGCCCGCCGGGTGCGTCGGTGGTGCGGCGCACCCGGGCCCGCACGGCATTCACGTAGTCGCCGTCGGTGACGAAGGAGCGGTCGTCGAAGTCGTAGAAGCCGAAGGTCAGGTCCGAGTCGTCGATCACCCCGGCGTCGCCGGCGATGACGTTGAGGCCGATGACCTCGGTGGCGATGTCCCGAGCGTCGTCCTCGGTGCCGCCCTCCCGGAGCTCGACCAGGGCGGCGTGGGCGCCGGCGTCGGCGGCGTTCTGTGCCTGGAAGCTGACCATGCGCAGGTAGCCGTAGTCGATGACGAAGGCGGCGAAGCCGAGCAGCACCGTGGCCATCAGGGCAACGACGATGGCGTAGTTGCCGCGGCGGGAACGGCGCAGCAGCGAGGCGCGAAGGGGGCTCATCGGGGGTCCTCGGGCACCAGGCCGCACGGTAGCGCGGGACCGATGGGCTCTACAAGCGCGAAGTCCCTCAGAAAAAAAATCTTCGTCACAGAGGCGCGGTTCCTGTGTCCTCGGCGTACCCGGGCATGAGCAGCTGTGGCAGGCCCCCGTCGAGGCACAGATCGCCCACCGGGTCGCCGTCGATGTGGCCGGTGGGGCAGGCCTCGAGGCAGTGATCGTCGTCGAAGGGCACGCTGCCGGTGTTCTCGGCGGTGAGCACGAGTTCGCCGCTGGTGGGGAAGTTGCAGCTGTTGGAGCGGCCCAGGCGCAGGACCTCGGTCGTGACCTCGGCGGTGCCCCAGTCCGACCACCCCACCTCGCCCTCGGTCCAGAGCAGGTCGAAGCCCGTGCCGTCGTTGGCGGTGAGGTAGCTCACGTCGATGCGCCCGGTGAGGCTGTCGGTGCCGTCGGTCCAGGAGACCGTGAGGTCGATGTCGATCTGTTCCTCGGGCTCGGTGAGGTCCGGCCAGGTCCAGTCCATCTCCCCGTCCAGGGTCCAGGTCACGCCCTGGTAGGTCAGTCCCCAGCCCAGAAAGTCCTGGTGGCGCTCCTCTTCGCGCACGGTGGCCGAGCCGGTCCAGGTGGCGCCTGCGCTGTCTGTGCAGTCGCCGTCCCAGCTGAGCTCCAGATCGTTGACCGTCTCGAGCGGGCAGGTGCTGTCGGGGTAGGTGGTGCTGCGGCGCAGGATCTGGATCAGCCGCCAGTGGTCCGGACTCGCCGCGAGCCAGGCCCGGCGCAGCTCCGCGACCTCGCTGAAGGTGCCGAGGTCGCGGGGGATGTCGCCGGAGCCGGAGCAGGCGAACACGGTCAGGAGCGCCGGGATCACCCACGTACTCTACTCAGTGGATGTACTCCTCGTCGTCGTCGTCGCCCTTGCCGCCCTTGAGCACCTGGAGGTGCACCAGGTCCCGCTGGATGTCCCTGGCGGCCTTGCGCGCGGCCAGGTGGTTGCGCAGCTCGCGCAGGCCCTTGATCCAGGCGTAGGCACCGATCCAGGCGAACAGGGCCAGGGCCCAGCGGGGGCTGGGGCTGGCGAGGAAGTAGAGCAGGGCGAGCAGCCCCATGCCCCAGGCCATCCAGCCGGCCTTGATCGGCAGGATGCCCATCAGGCGGATCTCCGAGGTGGGCATGCTCAGGCCGAAGTAGACGACCAGGGCGGTCCAGACCGTGGACAGGCCGTAGGCGGGCTCGGCGGACCGGAGCACGCCCAGCACGTCGAGCAGGAGCACCCCGGCCACGCCCGAGACGTGGGCGAAGAGCCAGCCCCGGATGAACTGCTTGCGGCCGAGCAGCTGCTCGACCGACCCGAGGAAGCTCGCCAGGAAGAACCACTCGATGACCGCCCAGATCGGGGTGCCGTTCAAGAGCAGCAGCGTGAAGGGCTGCCACGGAGCCCAGTGGCCGGAGCGGATCGGCTGCATGGCCAGCCAGCGCTCGATGGGCACGACGTGACCCAGGGCAAGCTGGAGGACGTACGCCACGATCAGCGTGATCAGGATCTTCCGGGCGAAGGGGGTCACGTTGAGCCCGAAGCCGCCGCCGTAGCCACTGGGTTGCATCACGTCCTCGCTAACCCGGTCTCCGGGCGTGGACGTCCCCCTGGCAGGTCCTCGTCGGACCTGCCCCCGGAAGAGTTACTGTACGGGTTGACAGCAGAACGGGTGTTCAGTAGGTTGGCCTTGACGCCGCAAGTCCCCCCTGCTGGAGCTCCCATGGAAGATCTCGCCCCCCGCCAGCGCGAGGTGCTCGACACCATCGCCACCCACCTGGATCAGTTCGGCATCCCGCCGACCCTGCGGGAGCTGGGGGACGCGCTGGGCATCCGCAGCACGAACGGCGTGGCAGACCACATCAAGGCGCTGATCCGCAAGGGCTACCTGGAGCGGGGCCAGGGCGGCGTGCGGGCGCGCTCCCTGCGAATGACCAGCAAGGCCACGGGCAGCTTCCACAACGAGGCCACCGTCTCGGTGCCCCTGGTCGGGAGCGTAGCGGCCGGCCTGCCCGTGCTGGCCCAGGAGAACTACGACGGCTCGATGCGTGTCGACAGCAACCTCGTGCCCCAGGGCGCCGTGGTGTTCGGCCTGAAGGTACGGGGTGACTCGATGATCGAGGACGGCATCCTCGACGGCGACATCGTCTTCGTGCGCCAGCAGGAGACCGCCCGCAACGGCGAGACCGTGGTCGCCCTGGTCGACGAAGACGCCACGGTCAAGCGCTTCTTCAAGGAGCGCGGACGCATCCGCCTGGAGCCGGCCAACCGCGACATGGCCAGCATCCTGGTCCACCCGGACCAGCAGGTGCGCATCCTCGGCAAGGTGATCGGGCTGTACCGAAACCTCGTCTGAGGTACCGTCGGGCCGTGTCGGCTCGACCGTCCGGACTGTGGGCCGAGATCGCCCTCGCGCTGGCGCTGATCACCCTGGCGACGATCCTGCTGAACGCCGGGGTCTTCTGGCTCGTGGCGGAACAGGGCGAGGTGGATCGGCGGACGGACCTGGCGCTGGTGACGGCCCGGAGCCTGCGGGCGGACCTCGAGGTGGGGGAGGGGGCCAAGGCGATGCAGCGGCCGCTGGCCAGGCTGCAGCGGGTGGGCTTTCCGCTGGAGGCCCTGTGGGTGGTCAGCCCGGGGCTGGAGACCCTGGCGGGTGTCGAAGGGGAGCCGCCCCGTGTCCCGGACGTCGGCCTGCGCACGGCGCTGTACGGACACGAGGAGCACGTCCAGGTCTCCGGCGATCCGGTGACCGGCCGCCAGGTGACCGTCACCACGCCGATCGTGCACGGCGGGCGCGTGGTCGGTGCCCTGCGGCTGTCCATGCCCTGGGGACGCGCCGGTCCCCTGGGCGGGCGACTGGGCTTCCTGCTCGGCTACACCCTGCTGTCCGGCACCTTCATCGCGGCCTTCGGCTACGTGCTCTTCAAGCGGCGGCTGGTGGCGCCGGTGCTGGCCCTGCAGGCCGCCACGGACCGCATCGCCGGCGGCGACTTCGGCCACACCCTGGACCTGGCCTCGGCCAAGGAGCTGGTGGATCTCTCGTCGGCGCTGAACACGATGTCCGACAGCCTGAAGCAGTACCGGGGCGCCACCGCCGAGCAGCTGCGCAGCCTGGAGGACGCCAACACCCAGCTCCGGCAGGTGCAGGAGGAGCTGATCCAGTCGGAGAAGCTGGCGTCGGTCGGCCGCCTCGCCGCCGGCATCGCCCACGAGGTGGGCAACCCGCTGAGCGCGGTGCTCGGGTACGTCTCGCTCCTGGAGAGCGGGCTGGAGGACCCGGCCCTGGAGCACGACCTGATGGGGCGGACCACCGGCGAGCTGGAGCGCATCCAGCGCATCATCCGGGAGCTGCTGGACTACGCCCGGCCGGGCACCGGGGTGACCGTCGCGGTCTCCCCGGGCACCCTGCTGGCCCAGGCCGCCGACACCGTGCGGCCCCAGGCGGCCTTCCGGGGCGTCCGGGTCGAGGTCGAGTCCCTCGACGCCTGCCCCGAGGTGCACGTCGAGCCGGACAAGGTGCACCAGGTCCTGGTCAACCTGCTCCTGAACGCTGCCCACGCCCTGGGCGGGGAGGGGTGCATCCGGCTCTGGGCGGCCGCCCGGGGCGACGAGGTCGTGCTGGGGTGCTGGGACGACGGTCCCGGCTTCCCGGAGGGGGATCTGGGCAAGGTCTTCGAGCCCTTCTTCACGACCAAGGCCCCGGGGGAGGGCACGGGCCTCGGGCTGGCGACCAGCCAGCGCATCGTCGAAGGACTCGGCGGCTGGATGCGGGCGGCGAATCACCCCGAGGGGGGCGCCGAGATCACCTTCTCCCTGCCGGTGGCCGCCCCATGAGCAGCCGGTGGGCCCTGGGGCTGGTCGTGGTGCTGGCGCTGGTGCTCCGGGGACTGCGAGCGGTCCAGCGCTGGGACGAGATCGCCCTGGCCTATGTGGCCTACTGGCAAGCCTGGAGCGACACCCTGGTCCGGGGCGAGTGGGGAGCCGCACTGACCACCTTCACGGGCCTGCACCCGCCCGGCTACGCCCTGGCCCTGCACGGGGTCGACTGGCTCAGCGGGCACCGGCCCGGCGCCTGGCTCGCCCTGGGCGTGCTCTGCAGCCTGGGCGCCGTGATCCTGGTGGGGAGGGTCGCTGGGGCAGCGGCTGCGGCGGTGCTGGCGGTGGACCCCTTCCAGCTGGCCTACTGCGCCGAGGTCAACAACTACCCGCTGCTGGCCCTCGCGGTGGCGCTGTGCCTGGCGGGCCAGGAGCGGGCCCGGCGAGGGCGGGGCTCCGGGGCCCTGGTCGCTGCGGCGGTGCTGGCGGGCTGGACCCACCTGCTCGGGGGGCTGGTGGGCGGACTGTGCGTGCTCAGCGTCGGCTCCTGGAGGCAGCGGGTGGGGGGGCTGGCAGCCCTGGCAGCAGCCACCGCGCCGGTGGGCCTGACCGCCCTGGGGCTCACCGGGCAGGAGAGCACCTTCGGCCAGGCGGGCCTGGACTGGGCCGTGCTGTGGGGCGGGATCTGGACCAAGTCCGGGCCCTGGCTGGTGCTGGTGCTGCCGGCGGTGTGGGCCTGCCGCCGGCGGCGGGACCGGGCCGTGGTGCTGCTGGGCACGGTCGGGGCCATCGGCCTGCTCACGGCGCTGCAGATCACCGCCGCGCACCAGCAGCCCTACTGGGTGGCGGTCGGGCCGCCCCTGGCGGTGGCGCTGGGGGCCGGGCTGCGCCCTGTGGCCTGGCTCGCGGCCCTGGCTGGGTTGTGGGGGGTGCAGGCCGAGGTGGTGCGGCTCCAGGAGCTCGGCCAGGACCGGGGCCGAGAGCGGGCGATCGACCAGGTGCTGCGCCAGCTGGCGCCGGGGGATGCCCTGTGGCTGCTGGCGCCCGCGCTCATGCCCGACGACGACAAGACCATGACCAGCGACGTGCTCTGGCGCTGGTCGCCCTGGGACCCGGCGCCGGCGTGGCGCGGGTACCCCCCAGCCAGCGCCGAGGCGCCGGCCTTCGAATTCGCGGACTACGGCTTCGGCCAGCCGCGGGTCTTCGACGGGGTGGTGGTCCACTCGACCACCGACCTGTGGCAGGAACAGCTCGACCAGGTGCTGGCCTGGCACCTGGGAGCCGGCCACGCGGTCTGGTTCGTGCTCTACGACCACGGCCCGGCGGCGGACTACCCGGGCCTGCTCCAGGATCGCCTCTCGGCCTACGGTGCAGTGCCCCTGCCGACCGGAGACGACGCAGGGCTGGGGCGGGACTACGTGGTCCGGGTGACACCTGCCGATGCCCCCTGAGCCCCCCCTGATCACCCCGTTGGAGCCCTGGCAGACCGCCTGGCCGGTGGGCCTCGCGCTGCTGCTGCTGCTGTGGGGTCTGTGGGGTCTCCGGCGGGAGGTCCGTCCCGATCCCTGGACCTGGGGGGTGCTGGGTCTGGCGCTGATCGTGCGCACGGTCTGGATCCCCATCGGGGACCACCGGTTCGACGGGCACGAGGCGGAGTACCTGGACCTGCTCACGGGGGCCCGGGAGCTGACCCGGGGCGGGCCGCTGCTGGTGCCCGCGATGCAGTGGACGGCGTGGGGACTGGGCAAGGTGACGTCCTGGTCCGGTGCGCTGACCGGGCTCGCGCTCGGCTGTGGGCTGCTCTCCATCGGCGCCTGGACGGGCACCCTGGCGCGGCTGACCTCCCCGCGGGTCGGTCACCTGGCCGGGCTCGTGCTGGCGCTGTGGGGCAACCACGCCTTCTGGAGCAGCAGCGCCTACAACGTCATCCACCCCCAGGCCCTGGGCGCCGTGGCGCTGTGGGGGCTGGCGGTGTTGATCCGAGGGGGACCGCCTCGGGCGGCGGGGGCCCTCGCCGGGGGCGCCGCGGCGCTGGCTGTCGCCTTCCGCCTGGAGCTGATCCTCCTGGCGCCGCTGGGCGTCGCCTGGCTCGCGCTGCACCGCCCGCCGCGCTGGCGACGGTGGCTGCCTCCGCTGGTCGTCGGCGCCGCCGTCGGCGCCGCGGCCCTGGGCCTGGTGCTCTACCCGGGGGAGGTGCCCGGGTCCGGTGAGCGGGGCCTGTCCTGGATCGCCAACCGGGGGCTCTTCGCGTACTTCGGCCCGTTCCACAGCTTGCCCTCCTGGCTGCTCGTCCTGGGGCTGGGCGCCGTGGCGGCCCGCCGCTGGCCGAAGACCCTGGTGCCGCTGCTCCTGCTGGCCCCCCTCGTGCACGTCGTGGGCGCGACCTTCGACGACTACGGCTTCCGCCACACCCTGACGGCCCTGCCCGTGCTCGCCGCCGCCGTGGGCACCCTGCCCTTCGTCATGGCTCGCGCCTGGCCCGTGGCCGTCGGCGGCGTGGTCCTGGTCCTGGCGCTGCACACCCAGGACGTGGCCGACCGCTACTACGCGTCCGAAGAGGACTTCGCCGCGTCACTGGACCCGGACCTGCCGGAGTGGACCCTCGACGCCGTCGACCACTGCGCCTTGATCTGCGAAGACGGTCGGGTCCGGCCCGAGGCCGAGCAGCGCTCCCACTTCAACCTCTTGGATCCCGCCGAAGCCGAGGCCCTGCGGGCCGAGCAGGGGTGCCTCTTCTGGCTGGTCGGCTTCCAGGAGCACCGCTGGTCGAGCCGTGCCGTGCGCGACCGGCTGCTGCGGATCCAGCACCTGTACGAGTTCCACCCGCGGGCCGTAGTGAAAGACCCCGACACCGACTACGTTGGGCTGGTGGTCCAGGTCGGGTCCAGGAGACCCGGAACGGCCCCGCCCCGTGCGGGGTCTGAGTCCTCGGCCGACGGCGCCAGCGGGAGGAGATGAGCCAGCCAAGCCGACCCATCGAGCAGGCCCTCGGAGGCCTGGCGAGCCGGGAGCGCGTGCTGGGCCTCTTCGCCTGGGTGCTGGAGCTCGGCGGGGTCGTGCTGATCGGGTGGTCGCTCCTGGTGGTCCAGGCCTCGTCGGTGCGGACCGTGGGCTGGGGCCTGACCCCCGGGCTCGTCGGCGGGGCGCTGGCGCTGCTGGGCACGGCGCTGCTGGTGGGCCGCCGCTGGCGGCGTGCGGGGGCACCCTTGCGCCAGGCCGACCTGGTCGAGGCCCTGCGGCCGGAGCTGCGCGGTCGCCTGCGCACCGTGGCCGAGCGACCGGGAGGCGCCCGGGGCCAGGAGAGCGGCGACATCCTGGCCCTCACCCGCGCCCGGGCGGAGAAGGTGCTCGTCGGCGTGCCGGGTGCCGAGGTCCACCCCCGCGGTCGCCTGCGGCCCTGGATCGCCGGCGTGGCCTGGGCCGCGCTGATCTTCGCCGGCGTGGCCGCCTGGGCGCCGATGACCCCGCTCGATGCCCTGGCCTGGCTCGCCGCGGGCAGTCAGCCGGCCCGGGCGGCCGAGCCCACCGCCGAGGTCGTCGTCGAGGAGGAGTCCGCCCTGGTCGGGGACCTGGTCCTTCGGTACATCTACCCGGAGTACACCGGCCTGCCGCCGATGGAGGTGCCCAACTCCAACGGCACCGCCCACGGCCCGCCGGGCACCCAGGTCCAGGTGAAGGCCCGCACCGCGGAGCCCTTCGAGACCGCGGCGCTGCAGGTCGACGACCAGGAGCCGACCCTGGCCGAGCTCGCCGGCGGGCGGGACCTCTCGGCGGGCTTCGCGATCCGACAACCCGGTGTGTACCGCTTCCTGTTGCGCACCGCGCTGCGCGAGCAGGCCAGCCCCGACTACCTGATCGAGATCGACGCCGACCAGCCTCCGGTGGTGGAGGTCCAGGCCGCTCGGGACAAGCTCGAGGTCGGCTTCGACGATCGCCTGCCCATCCGCTGGGAGGCCCGCGACGACTACGGCGTCACCGAGGCGAAGCTCCGGATCCGCCAGGGCGAGGCCGTGCGCGACGTCCCCCTCCGCCGCGCCCTGGAGCCCACCACCACCCTCGACGGCGCCCTGAACCAGACCCCTCAGGGCCTGGGGCTCAAGCCCGGCGACGAGGTCACCCTCGAAGTAGTCGGGCTGGACAACGACGCGGTGAGCGGCAGCAAGGAGGGCGCGAGCCGCCGGATCCAGGTCGTGGTGCTCGGCCCCAAGGGCAAGCAGCGCCGCAACATGGCCCTGTGGCGGGAGCTGCGGGACGCGATGGTCGACGGGCTGGCTCCCTTCGCCGTGGAGCCGGGTCCCCCGGCCACGGTGCAGCGGGAGCTCGCGGCCTGGGCCGGGGGCGCTTCCAGCCGGCTCGACGCCATCGACACGCTGGTCGACAAGTACTGGGACGCCTTCCAGTACACCTCGCTGGAGGCGATCAGCGTCGGCGAGACCCGGCGACTCGCCGGTGGGCTCTTCCGCTTCGTGCACGAGGTCACCGACCCCCGCTCGGCCGAGCCCATCGGTGCGGCGGACCTGGCCAGCCTGGAGGCCCAGCGCCAGGAGCTCATCGAGCGCCTGGAGAAGAACATCCTGACCCTGGACCTGCTCGTGCGGCGGCGGGCTGTCGGCGAGCTCAACCAGCTCGCGGTGATGATGGTCGCTCGGGGGGACACCCTCGAGGCGCGGGTCCAGGGGGACGTCGAGGTCTACGAGGTGAGCTCCCGGCTCGACAGCCTGGACCGACTCGCCCTGAACATGCGGCGGGCGGCCATCGACGCCGACAGCGGGTCCCTGAGCCAGCTGGTGCTCAACGGCCTCGACGACCTGGGGCGGCTGGAGAGCCGGATCCGCGACGACCTGGCCGCGGGCGGCGTGCCCGAGGCGAAGCCCCAGGTCGAGCTGATGGCCGACAACCTGCGGCGCATGGGTCGCTCCATCGATCACATGCAGCGGGAGATGGAGGACGCCGAGCAGGAGATGCAGGACCTGCTCCAGGAGCTCATGGAGGAGCTCGCCCGGCTCGAAGCGGCGGAGCGAGCCCTGCTGGCCACCACGGAGCAGACCCGCGTGGAGGAGGGCGACCAGGACTGCGAGGAGGCTCTGTGGGCCCCCGCCGCCGGCCTGGCCGCCGAGGTGCTGGAGCGCACGACCCGCGCCAGCGAGAGCCTGGCTGAGTCCGGGCTGACCGAGGGCATCTCCGCCACCCAGGTCGAGGCTTCGCTGCGCAAGGCCGAGCGGCTGGCCCGGTCCGTCGAGGCCCGGGACCTCACCGGCGCTCGGTACGAGGCGGCCCAGACCGCCATGCAGCTCGACAAGACCTCCCGGCGGATCGAGCTGGAGGCGCGCTACGCCCGGCCCGGCACCCCGGCCCCGGACCGGGCGGTGCTGCGGGACCTGGAGCGGGCGGCGTCTCGCGCCGAGCAGATCTACCGGCTTGTGGAGCGGATCCACGCCTGCCTGAACACCGGCACTCCGGACCTGGCCCAGGCGGCGGTCGAGCTCGCCGAGGACCAGCAGGGACTGCACGAGGAGACCACCGAGGCCCGGGACCTCGCCCAGCAGCTGGACCAGATGGCCGCGCCCCTGGGGCTGCCGGGGGTGGTGGACGCCATCGACGCCGCCCTGGACGAGATGGTCCGGGCCGAGGACAGCCTGACCGGGGCTCGGGTCCAGGAGGCCGAAGGGGCCGAGCAGGCGGCCGCCGACCGCCTCTGGCAGGCCCAGCAGCAGCTGGCCCAGGGCGCCGAGGCGCTCGAGCAGCTCCAGCAGGCCATGCAGGCTGGCGGGGGGCGGGACCGGCGCGGGGACCAGGAGGGGGAGGGAAGCCGCGACGGCGACGAGCACTCCGACCACACCGAGATCGAGATCCCCATCGACGACATGCGCGACGCCGAGGCCTACCGGAAGGCCCTGCTGGAGGGCATGAAGGGCGACGTCCCGCCGGAGTTCGAAGCCCTCAAGAAGCGGTACTATGAAGAGCTGGTCCGCCAGTAGCGCCGCCTTCGCGCTGCTCGGGGTCCTGCTCGCGGGGCCGGCCGAGGCGGCGTCGCTCCAGGAGGCCGCGGCCTGCCTGGACAAGACCCACCTGAGCTGTGCCCGGGAGCAGGTCGATGCCCTCCGGGCAGAAGGGGTCCAGAGCCCTGCCCTGGACCGCCTGGAGTCCAAGGTCTGGTTCCACGAAGGCGAGTTCTCAAGGGCGGCGGGGGCCCTGGCCCGGCTCGCCCAGGACGACCCCGACACCTACGCCGAGGGCACCGAGGGCGGCTACGAGCTGATGCTCGCCAGCCAGACCGCGGCCGCCCACGAGGGCCTGGTGGAGACCGTGCGCGGCAGCGTGACCGTGGTGCACCACCCCGGCATCGACCGCCTGCTGGTCACCGAGGCCCTGGACGCCCTGGCCCTGGCCCAGCAGCGCATCGCCCCGCTGCTCGGCGGCAACCCGCCGGAGCCGGTGCGCATCGAGATCTACCCGGACGGCGACTCCTTCACGAAGGCGTCCAGCCTGCCGCTGGAGGCCATCCAGACCACCGGGGTCGTGGCCATCTCCAAGTGGAACCGCCTGCTCATGGTGAGCCCCCGGGTCCTGGGTCGAGGCTATGGCTGGAAGGACACCCTGGTCCACGAGTGGATCCACGGCGTGGTGGCCTGGCACTCCGACGACCGCTGCCCGGTCTGGCTCCAGGAGGGCATCGCCAAGGGCCTGGACATGCTCTGGGACGACGACGCCTTCCACCTGGACCTGCAGATGCAGTCGTACCTGGCGGTCGCGCTCCAGCGGGACGAGTGGGTGACCCTGGAGCAGATGCACCCGTCCTTCGCGCTGCTGCCCAGCGCGGAGATGGCCGGGCTGGCCTACGCCCAGGTGGCGACCCAGGTGGAGCTGGTGCGCCAGCGCAAGGGCCCGGACGCCATGGCCCGGGTGCTCGCCGAGCTCCAGGGCGGCGCCGAGGCCGACGCGGCGATGGCGTCGGTCTACGGGGTCGGCTCCTACGCCGAGCTCGAGGCCGACTGGAAGGTCTTCGTCGGCGAGATGGACCTGGTCCAGGAGCAGCTGGCGGCGCTGCCCACGGTCATCGACGGCCAGGGCGACGACTTCGCCACCGACCCCCACCTGTCCAAGGACCGGGAGCTGGCGGACAAGGCCCGGCTGGGGGACCTGATGGCCCAGCGGGACCACCTCGACGCCGCGCTGCTCTACTACGAGCAGGCCCTGCCCGAGGACGAGCACCCCGGCCCGGATCTCGCGGTGCGCGTCGCTCGCACCCAGCTGGGCCTGGGCCGGCCCGACGACGCCCGGGCCACCCTGGCCGAGAACCTTCGCTACTACCCCGAGTACGCGCCCACCCGGCGCCTCCTCGGCGAGCTCCTCCTGGCGGCGGGCGACACCTCCGGCGCGATCACCCAGCTCGTCCTGTCCACGGACACCGACCCCTTCCACCTGGAGACCCAGCAGACCCTGGCCCGGCTCTACGCCGAGACCGGCCAGGAAGAAGCTGCGGCCCGGCGCAAGGGCTACGTGGACGTCCTCTACTACCGGTAAGGAAGTCGATGTCTGACGTCGCTCTCTTCGAGCAGTTCCAAGCCACCCGCGAGGCCCTGATCGGCCAGATCGGCCGGGTCATCGTGGGCCAGGGCCAGGTCGTGGAGCTGATGCTCACGGCGCTCTTCGCCCAGGGGCACTGCCTGTTCATCGGCGTGCCCGGCCTGGCCAAGACCCTGCTCGTGTCGACCACGGCCCAGGCCCTGGGGCTGGGGTTCAGCCGCATCCAGTTCACCCCGGACCTGATGCCGACGGACATCATCGGCACCGAGGTGCTCGAGGAGGACCGGGCCAGCGGCACCCGGTCCATGCGGTTCATCCACGGGCCGGTCTTCACGAACCTGCTGCTGGCTGACGAGATCAACCGGACGCCGCCGAAGACCCAGGCGGC
>CAYFPX010000064.1:8895-33771 GCA_964344945.1 uncultured Enterobacterales bacterium | reverse complement strand
AAGCCTCCGAGAGTCCTTCACAGCCACTCCGCTGGGTGTGTTGCTGACCGCTGATGGCTGACTGCTGAGGGCTCGGATCGCCGGCTCTGGGGCATCGCGCCCGCAGCCCCGCGCTGCCCAGGCGACGCACCAGGTCGGCCACCTCGGCCCCCGCCTGGGCCGACACGACCAGCACCGGCGGATGCGGAGCCGCAGGCGAGCCACGTCGCCCAGGGCCGCCAGGGGGGCCCGCCCCAGGACTGGCACCCATCGTCCCGCCGTGACAGGGTCTCTCCTGGGAGGTGAGAGTGATCGTCCTTTGGATCGCGCTGGGCTGCAGCGGCGGAGCGACCGCGGACTCGGGGACCCCTTCGGACAGCGCGAGCTCCGCGACGGTGGACACCGGTACCCACTCGACCCCAGCGACCGACACCGGCGGTGACTCCGACACCACCGCCACCGACGACACCGACGACCGCCACGATCAGGACCTGGACACCTTCCGGGCCATGCTGGCGGGCGACGTCAGCCCCGAGGACGGCCTGCTCGCGGTCGCCCAGAACGGCGGCTGGCCCGTGCCGACGGACGACGGCTACCTCTTCGTGCGGCTCGACGACCCCAAGGGGCCCTACCAGCTGAGCGGCGACCACAACGGCTGGACCCTCGACCCCCTGGAGGAGGCCGACGGCTTCTGGTGGGCCCAGGTGGTCATCGACGCCCCCACCGACAGCCTCTACAAGTTCGTCGACGACAGCGGTGGCTTCTCGGCCGACGCCTGGGCCCGCCGCTACGGCCACGACGAGCACGGGGAATTCAGCCTGGTCGAGGCCGCCGCGGCCCACCTCGAGCGCTGGCCCCAGGTCACCGACGGCGTCGTCGACGCGCGGACCCTTCGGGTGTGGGTGCCCGAGGGCGCCATCACCCACCAGCTCTACGCCCACGACGGCCAGAACCTCTTCGACCCCGAGGCCATCTGGGGGGGCTGGCGACTCCACGAGTCCCTCGGGGCCGGCACGATGGTCATCGGCCTGGACAACACCTGGGCGCGGATGGAGGAGTACACCCACGTCCAGGACACGATCTACGGCGAGCTGTACGGCGGCGACGGCGATGCCTACGCCGACTACGTCCAGGACCACGTCCGCCCCATGATCGAGGCCGAGTACGGAGTCGCCGGGACCGTCGGGACCCTGGGCAGCAGCCTGGGCGGACTCATCTCCCTGCACATCGTGCTGCGCCACCGGGCGAAGTGGGACTTCGCCGGGTGCCTCTCTGGGACCCTGGGCTGGGGCAGCATCGAGCTCACCAACGAGACCCTGATCCAGCGCTACGAGACCGGCGGCCACATCCCCACGGCGCTCTACCTGGACAGCGGCGGCTCCGACGGCGGCGGCTGCACCGACACCGACGGCGACGGCACCTGGGACGACAACCACCTGGCCGGCGACAATTACTGCGAGACGACCCAGATGGTCGAGGTGCTGGAGAGCGTCGGGTTCGCGTGGGAGGTCGACCTGTGGCACTGGTGGGAGCCCGACGCCGAGCACAACGAAGCGGCGTGGGCCGAGCGGGTGTGGCGGCCGGTGGCGGTGTTCGAGGGGCTCTGAAGCACGGGCCCGGGTCCTCGACCCGGCATCGTCTGCGTCCCTGTCGAGAGGTTTCTCTTGGACGACGCCACTCAAGCCAGCCTCGTGGCGGTACTTCCGGGAACCGGATCCCCCTCGCCAGGGACGATACGCACTCCCCACCCCCGGAGCCCCGCCCTTGGCCGACACCCCCCTCGGCGCGAGCCCCGAGCTCGCCGACCAGGCCCTCGCCAACCTGGTGAACCAGTTCGCCAGGCCCCTCGACTTCCTGCGGGAGCTCGTCCAGAACGCCATCGACGCAGGCACTCCGCGCATCGAGGTCTGGATCCGGCGGGGCCCCGAGGTCCTGGAGATCCACGTCGACGACTTCGGCGACGGCATGGACGAGGCCATCATCGACAACCAGCTGACCCGGCTGTTCTCCAGCACCAAGGAAGACGACCTCACCAAGATCGGCAAGTTCGGCATCGGGTTCACCTCGATCTTCGCGATCGCGCCCGACGCCGTGCTGCTGCACACCGGGCGCCACGGCGAGAGCTGGGAGCTGCTCTTCCACCCGGACCGCAGCTACGAGAAGGTGCGGCTGGACACCCCGGTCGACGGCACGAAGATCACGCTCTTCAAGCGCATGGACCCCGACGACATGCCCGGGTTCGTGCGCGAGGCCCGCTGGGTGCTGGGCTACTGGTGCGAGCACTCCACCATCCCCATCACCTTCGAGGACCGCACCGACGCCACGGCCGGGCCCGCCACCGCCCCCGACGACGTCTTCGCCGCCTTCGAAGCCCCGGAGTCCGCAGCCCGAGGCGAGGTGGTGAACAGCCCCTTCGCCCTGGAGAGCCCGCTCGAGGTCGACGTGACCATCGACGACGTGCGGGTGCTGCTCGGGGTGAGCGAGGAGCCCGGCTACGGCTTCTACAACGGCGGCCTGACCCTGGTGAGCACCCGCAACCCCGAGGTGCTGGGCCCGCACGGCGAGCGGCTCGGTCACCTGGCCCTCAAGATCCGCTGCGACGCCCTGGAGCACACGCTCACCCGGGACAACGTGCTGCGCGACGCCCACTGGGCCGCGGCCCTGGACGCCGCCGAAGCAGCGGCGGTGAAGCTGAGGACCCTGCTCCTGGACCGGGTCCAGCAGGCCCTGGCCGACGGCGACGACGACGCCGACACCTGGCTGGACCGCCTCGCACGGGAGTGCCGGGGCAGCCAGCTGCACGAGGACCTGGACGCGTTCCCCGCGCTGCCCCTGTTCCCGGATCTCGACGGAGGGCTGCACTCCCTGGAGGGGGTCCGGGACCAGGCCGAAGACCTCGACGCGGTGCTCTTCGCCAGCCACCGCGACGGCCTGGACCGCGCGCTGATCCGCGAGGGCCTGCTGGTGCTGCCGTTCCGACCGGGGCTGCGGGCGCTGGTCCGCGAGACCGCTGGCCGCACGGGCTTCGGCCCCTTCCAGAGAGACCTGGTCCCCACCCCGGCGACCACGCTCTTCGTCCTGCCCGACCTGGTGCCGCCGGACCAGCTCACGGAGACCGAGGACCGGCTGCTCTCAACCCTGCGGGGCCTGTTCAAGGCGGCCGTGGGGCGGCGGGTGCACCTGGCCCTGGGGGACTTCGGCGGGCCCGAGGCCGGCCGGCACGAGGACCTCTTCGTCGAAGGCCCCAAGGACGGCCGGGTCTTCCAGCGCCAGGACGCGGCCCTGCGACTGCCCGGGCCCCTGCGGCGTCGCTGCATGATCCTGAACCGGCACCACCCGGACCTCCAGCTCCAGCTGGCGGCCAGCGTGGACGACCTCGTCCTGGCAGCCTTCGCCCTGGCCCAGCTGCTGCTGACCCAGGAAGACGCCGAGCCCGAGCGCACCTACGTCAAGCTCACCGCCGCCGCCCTCGACGCCGCGACCGCCCAGGTCCGGGGCTCGTGAGCGATCTCGACGCCCTGCTGGATCGCGGGCGGCAGCCCGGGTCCTTCGTGGAGCGCCGACGCTTCACCCTGTCCAGGGAGAAGGCGATCGCCAAGATCCGGGAGTTCTCCCTCCGCCACCCGGAGCAGTACATCCTGGAGCTGGTCCAGAGCGCGGTCTTCGCGGGTGCGCAGCACATCGCCATCGACACCCGGCCCGAGCACATGCTCATCGCCTTCATCGGCGGCAGGCACCTGGCCGAGGCCGAGCTCGAAGGCCTCTTCGACTACCTCTTCGCCGACCGCGCGGATCCGAAGACCCGCCACCTGGTCCAGCTGGCGATCGGGGTGAACGCCATCCTCCAGCGCAAGCCCCGGCGCCTGCGCATCGAGAGCGGTGACGGCACGATCGACGGGGCGGTACGGCTGGACCTGGACGCCAGGGGCCGCGGCACGATCGGTCGACCCCAGCAACCGCTGCTGGGCACCTACCTGCTGGTGGAGCACCCGGGCGCGTGGCTGAAGCGCTTCGCGGGCACGCGCCTCACCAGCGAACAGGCCCTGATCGAGGAGCGCTGCCTGTACACCCCGGTGCCGATCCTGGTGAACACCGAGGCGCCCTTCGGCTACCGGCCCAGCCGGGAGATCGTGGGGGCGGTGGGCCGGCCCTGGACCCGCTTCGACCACGGGGACAGGCGGGGCTCGCTGCACCTGCCGAGCCCTCACGACGTGCGCCCCGGGGTGCGCCTGGTCATCGGCGGCGTGTGGGTGAACACCCGGGTCGTCGAGGACCTGGGCACCGGCAAGAAGCTCCACGAGAAGGGCAAGGCACGACCCCTGGCCGGGGTGGTCTGCGACGACCGGCTGCGCAAGACCGCGGACCAGTCCGACGTGGTCCAGGACCGGCGCTGGGCGGAGATGCTGCACGCCGTGCAGCCCGAGGCGACCCGGCTGCTCCGGCGCGTCGTCGGAGACGGCTATGTCGCCCCACCCTTGGCGCCCCTCCCCGCAGCGTCACAGGCGGAGGACACCGACCAGGTCCCCGGGGGCCCGCTGCCCGAGCCCCTCGGCTCACACTGCCGAGTGCTCGGCCACCTCAGCGGCCTGCCCGCCGACGCCCTGCGAGGCCTGCCCGCGGACAGCCAGGTCTTCTGGGTGCAGCCCGACGCCGAGCTCGCCGTGGGCGCCGCAGCGGACCCCGGCGCCTTCCCCCGCCCGGTCCTGATCCTGCGACCCGGACAGGCCCTGACCCTGAAGCAGGAGGCACCCCAGCTCCAGCTGAACCGGCTCACCACGGCCGCAGACGTCGAATTCGTGCGCAGCGCCATGGCCCGACGGACCCGCTCGGTGACCGCCTCCAGCCACGCCCTGGGCGGAGAGCTCCTGTTGACCCTCACCCTGGTGGGGACGCGGCCGGATCCAGGCCTGGCGGGCGACGACGCCACCCCGGTGGCCGTCCGCCACGACAGCCGGACCACCGCGTTGGTGGCCGCCCCCGTGAACCTGCCCGGGGTGAGCGCGGTGCTCGAGCGCTCGGGCGAGGCGACCGAGGTGGACGCCGGAGAGCTGGCCGACGCCCTGTCCCGCCAGGCCCACAGCCTGCTGCAAGAGGCCCTGGACCACGAGAACGCCGGGGCCGCCCGCCCGCTGCTGCTCGCCCTGCTCGGCCAACACACCCGCCAGTTCCTGGTCCGAGAGGGCGCCTCCCTGCGCTGCGAGCCGGCGCTGCCCCCCTCCTGGGGACCGACCGCCCGGCAGGCTCTCGAGGCGCCGGTGCTCGACACCACCGACGGCCCACGGAGCCTGCGCCAGCTGGCGAGCTCACAGGGCGAGCTCACCCCCGGTCCTGGCGTCGACCGGGAGCAGCTGGAGCCCCTCACCCTCCGGTTCTGCCCAGGCCAGGTGGCCTGGCGGGACCTCACCGACACCTTCGTGCTGGCGGTGGGCCAGGTCGGCGACCGCTGGGTGATCCTGTCCCCGACCCCAGCCCCACGACCCCGGGCGCTGATCGGCGTCGCCGCCGGCCCCACGCCGGAGGACAGCAGCTTCCAGCCCTGCCCGGGTGTGTGCGGCGGGCGCTGGGCGGGGGAACCCGGCACGGTGGACTGGGGCACCGGGCTGGAGGCCCTGTACGACGCCCTGCTCGCCCGGGAGCTCGAGGACACCTGGCACCAGCGCCGCCCTGCCGCCGTGTCCGTGGCGCGGGCGCGCGTCCTGGGGCGGCTGGCGCTGGCGCACCTCGCCGTGCACCTGGGCCGGGGCGTCACCGCTCCGCTGCTGCGCAGCAGCCGCGACGGCACCCATCGATCCCTCGCGCGGTGGCGGTCGACGCCGGGCTTCCGCGTCGCCGCCGACCAGGGAGCGCGGGTGGTCGAGAGCGACACCGCGCTGCTGGAGCCCGGTGCCCTGGCCGCCCTCGAAGGTGCCCAGGGTCCCCTCCCCCTGCGCTTCGACGACCCGCCCGAGGTCTTCACCGCCCTGGCCGACCCGGACCCGGCGGGCTGGCTCCTGCGGGAAGAGGTCGCCCTCGACGGCGTGAGCGGTGTGCTGGGACTGCGCCATCCCCACGACCCCTCGGGCGCCGTGCTGCTCGAGCGGGGCGACGGCCTGGTGCCGATCCGTGCCCTGGAGGACGAGGTGCCCTGCCACGGCCTGCTCCAGCTGGACGACCCGAGCGGGCGCCTGGGCGCCGCCCAGCTCGCCATGCTGCGCCTGTCGGCCCAGCGGCTCTACCAGCGCCTCGCGGCTCGGACCTCCTGGGCCGACCCCGACCAGGCCCGCTCCGCCTGGCGCTACGGCGCGGACTACGTGCTTCGCTCCTTTGCCCGGCGGGGCGGCAGCGGCCTGAGCGGAGTGGCGGCTCGGCTCGCCCGCCAGCTGGAGCTGCCCGGTGGGGGCGAGGCGACCTGGGGCCCCCTGGCCCGGTGGCTCCAGCTGCCAGCCGAGCGGCGCCCGGACCTGCCAGCCGGGCTCGCCCTGCCGCCCCTCGCCGAGCCGGAGGAGGAGCCACGGCACCTCGAAGGCCTGCCACTCCTGGCCGCCCAGGAGGAGCTCGCGGAAGCGCTCCAGGCCCTCGGCAGCACCCTCGAGGTGCTGGTGCTGCACGAGCCCCGCCGAGGGGCCGACCTGCTCCGGCTGGACACCAGCACCAGTCACGGCCGCCTGGCTGTCCTTGCACTCAACACGCGCCACAAGCGCTTCGAGCAGGCCCTGTCCCACCCTGCCGGGCGCCGGATCCTGCTGCTCGAGATGGCCCGGGAGGTCGCCGGTCTGGCCGCCCGGCAGGGCGAGCCCCTGCCCCTGGCGACCCTCCAGCGTGCGCTCATGGCGGGGACGCTGGGGTGAGCACGGAGGCTGGACGCCGCAGTGCCGGCGACACCCGCGGGGTGTCGGCCCGGAGGGCGGGGCCACTGGCGGTGGGCCCGTGAGCCTCGCGATCGTGCTCGGGGTCGCCCAGGACGCTGGCCACCCCCAGGCGGCCTGCCGTCGACCCTGCTGCGAGCGTGCCCGGCGCGACCCGAGCCTGGGCCACCTGCCCTGCGCGCTGGGGCTCATCTCCAGCGCCACGGGTGAGCGCTGGCTGATCGACGCCACCCCGGCCCTGCCGGAGCAGCTCCACCGGCTGGCGGCGGCGCCCCCGGCCCGGACCGACGCCGGCCTGGACGGCGTCCTGCTGACCCACGCCCACATGGGTCACTACACCGGGCTGGTCCACCTGGGGCAGGAGGCCGCCCACCTCCGGGGCGTCCCGGTCTGGGTGATGCCACGGATGCGGGCCTTCCTCGAGGCGTCGGCGCCGTGGGAGGGCCTGATCCGCGGAGGCAACCTCGCCCTCCGGGACCTGGCCGCCGGAGTCCCCGTGGACCTGGCCCCAGACCTGCGGGTGACGCCGATCCCCGTGCCCCACCGCGACGAGTACTCCGAGACCGTCGCCTTCCGGATCCAGGGACCCTCGCGCACGGTCCTCTGGCTCCCGGACATCGACGCCTGGGAGGCCTGGCAGATCCCCCTGGAGCAAGCCCTGGCCGAGGTCGACCTCGCCTGGATCGACGGGTCCTTCTTCGACGGGAGCGAGCTCCCGGGCCGGGACCTGTCGCGGATCTGCCACCCGCACATCGCCGACACCCTGGCACGGCTCGCGCACGCCTCGGCCGGGCTCCGCGAGCGCGTGCGCTTCGTCCACCTCAACCACACCAACCCCTGCCTGGACCCCCACTCGTCCGCAGCCGCCGCGGTGCGGGCGGCCGGGTGCCGCGTCGGGGCGGAAGGCACGGTCGAAGGGCTGTGACCCGGACACCTCGCAGCCCGGGCGCCCCCTGGACCTGGACCTGGACGGCGGACACCTGACGTCCCTGGACCTCAGCGGCCAGGTGAACCCGATGCAGCACGTGTTGCTGGGCAAGGACATCGTCTACGGCGGCCAGATCGGGCCGATCCACCGGAACCTGTGTGTGACCCGGTCAGTGCGGTGTCATCGACCCGTCATCGGATCGGCTGGCGTTCGGTGCTGCAACCGGTGACAATGGCTTGACATGCTCCCTTCCCTGCTCGCCATCGCGCTCGCCTGCACCGGCGGCACCGCCACCGACAGCGCGGACGCGACCCCCCAGGACTCGGACACCCCCGACAGCGCGACCGGCAGCGACAGCGGCACATCCGACACACCGCCGCCCACCGAGACCGGCGAGACCAGCGAGAGCGGCGAGACCGGCGAGACCGACACCCAGCCGGTCCACACCGACCCGCCGAACCTGCTCCTCGTGCTGATGGACGACGTCGGCACCGACAAGATCGGCAGCTACGCCGGCGACTACGCCGCGGCTGGCTACGCGCCGACCCACCTGCCCGCGACGCCGGTCATCGACAGCCTGGCCGAGTCCGGCGTGCGCTTCAGCCACGCCTGGGCCAACCCCCAGTGCAGCCCCACCCGCGCCGCCCTGAACACCGGTGAGCACGGCTTCCGCACCGGGGTCGGTGCCCCCATCCCCCCGAGCCCCGAGCTGGACACGGCCAGCGCGACCCTGGCCGGCCTGATCGGCAGCACCTACCGCACGGCGCTCTTCGGCAAGTGGCACCTGGGCACGTCGGGGTCGCCGACCGATCCGGAGCGCACGGTGGACTGGCTGTCGGAGCCCGCAGGGCACACCGCAGCGGATCCGGCGATCTTCGAGCACACCGCCAACCCCCTGCTGCACGGCTTCGAGCGCTTCGCCGGCGGCCTGGAGAGCGGGATCTGCGTCGGCAACGGTGGTGGCGGCTGTGTGGGCAGCTACACCGACTGGGTGCACGTCTACGCCGACGTCCACGACGCCAAGAAGAGCGACAAGGGCACCCAGGTCGAGACCCTCGCCTGGCAAGACACCACCCTGGCCACCGAAGCCGTGGTGAACCAGACCCTGGGCTGGGTGGGCGAGGTCGCCGAAGCCGGTCCCTGGTTCGCCAGCGTCAACTTCCACGCCGCCCACACCCCCCACGAAGACCACACCGTGCACGGCTGCACCACCTCGGACTTCACGGGCAAGGACCTCGGCGGCGACCTGGCCCAGTACCAGTCGATGACCGAGTGCCTGGACACCTGGTTCGGCAGCCTGCTCGAAGGCCTCGACTCCCTCGGCGAGCTCGACGGCACGCTGATCGTCATCGCCGGCGACAACGGCACCCCGGACTTCGCCGCCGAGTCCCCCTTCACCGTCGCAGGCCGGGGCAAGGCCAGCAGCTACGAGTCGGGCATTCGCGTGCCCTTCGTGGTCGGGGACGGCGGCACCTGGCGGGAGCACGTGCAGGGGGTCCCGGCCCACGCACCCGCGGTCGTCTCCGAGCCCGGTCGGGTGGACGCGCGGCCGGTCCACACCACCGACCTGTTCGCGACCCTGCTCGAGCTCAGCGGCGTCGAGCACAGCGAGGGGCAGGACTCCGTGAGCTTCGTCGAGGCCCTCACCGATCCGGACACCACACCGGCCGACCGCTTCGTCTACGCCGAGACCTTCCAGGAGGAGAACGGCGACATCCGTGGCCAGGCCGCCCTGCGCGACGTCGCGGGCATGAAGCTCGTCCTGAGGGTCCTGCCGAACGCCGAGCAGGCGGGCTCGGTCTGCATCGGCCGGCAGCTCTACGACGTGGCGGCGGATCCCCTGGAGACCACGAACCTCTACGACGAGCCGGCCTATGCCACGGCCCTGGCCGATCTCGAGGCCGAGCTCGCGGTGCTGGTGGCCGAAGGCGCCAGCTGGCTCGACGTCTCGACTCCCTGCCCCTGAAGGTCTGATCGCCCATCGGCGGTACCATGCCGCCACCGAGCGGAGTCCTTCCCATGCGCCTCTCCCTGTTCCTGGCCGCGGCGGCCCTGATCGCCTGTGGCGACGACACGACCACCACCCGTGACTCGGCCACCCCGGCGGTGACCGGCGACTCGGGAGGCACCACCTCGGGCACCGACACGGGCCCGAACCCGAACCTGGACCAGGACCACGACGGCTACAAGGCCGCCGACGACTGTGACGACAACAACGCCCAGGTCCACCCGGGCGCCGACGAGGTCTGCGACGAGGCCGACAACGACTGCGACGACCTGGTGGACGAGGGCTTCGACGCCGACTCCGACGGCCACACCTCGGCCGAGCTCTGCGAAGCGGGCACCGACTGCGACGACGCCGCGGCCACGGTGAACCCGGACGCCGAGGAGGTGCCCTACGACGGCATCGACCAGGACTGCAGCGGCGCGGATCTGACCGACGTCGACGGCGACGGCCACGACGCCGAGGCCGCCGGAGGGGGGGACTGCGACGACGATGACGCGGCCATCCACCCCGGCGCCGAGGACATCCCCAAGGACGGCATCGACCAGGACTGCACCGGCGCCGACAGCCTCGACGGCGACGGCGACGGCTACGACGACCGCGAGGAGGGCGGCGACGACTGCGACGACGAGGACCCCACCGTGAACCCCGGAGCCATCGACTGGGCCGACGACGCCATCAACTCCGACTGCAGCGCCTCCACCGCCGGCCGTCACGGGCTCGACAGCTGGGGGACCACCGTGGTGGGCGTGCCCGGCGGCCAGTCGCTGCTCGGCTTCGACAGCGAGCTGTGCGACCTGGACGAAGACGGCCTGGCCGACGTGATCATCGCCGATCCCTTTGGCGGCTCGGGGTACGAGGGCGAGGTCGGCATCTTCTACGGCGCGACCTGGTCCACCTGGACCAAGGGCATGGCGCTGTCCGCCGCCGACACCTACCTCACCGGCGGCGGAACCTACGCCTTCTTCGCGGCCGGCGTGGTCTGCGCCGACGTCGACGGCGACAGCCACCTGGACCTGGTCGTGGCCAACAGCGAGGCGGACATCTCCGGCGCGGTCGACGAGGACTACGGCCTGTACATCTTCTACGGCGACGGCAACCCCCTGGATGCGGTCCTCTCCCGCGACGACGCCGACGCCATCTTCACGGTCGACCTGGCCCCGGTCGACAACTCACAGTCCACGGTCTACCTGAACTACGTTCGGGCCTCTGACCTCGACGGCAACGGCGCCGCGGACCTGGTGGTCTACGCCGGCAGCGAGGACCTCGGCATCTGGGACGGCGAGCCCCGGCTCGTGCTGATCGAGGGCAACCGCTACAGCGGCTACGCAGACCTGGAAGACCAGGCCATGGCCCTGCTGAGCATGCAGGAGATCGGCTACATCGACTCGCTGACGGCCCTGCCGGACCTCGATGGCGACGGCACCGAGTCGTTCATGCTGTCCCAGGCGAGCTACAGCCCGGAGTCCGAGGACACCGGCGGCGACACCGGGGACACCGGCGACACCGGAGAGACCGACCCCATCGACGAGTGGCTGCCCTACGAGGGCCGCATCCAGCTCATCGCCTCGCTCCCCACTGGTGAAGGCGACTTCGCCGACCACCTCTCCCTGACCGGGCACGGGGCCCCCGCGCGCCTGTTCGGCCTGGAGGCCGCGGCCGGGGACTTCGACGCCGACGGCGCTCAGGACCTTGTGGTGTCCGCTCTGGGCGACCCGGACTGGGCCCTGGAGCTCCCTGGCGCCCTCTCGTTCTTCTCCGACATCGCGACCACCTCCGCAGGGGGGGAGTTCCACCTGGAGGCCGACGCGGACGGCCTGGTGCTGGGGGACGAAGACGAGGGCTACCTGGGCTGGGACCTGGTGACGGCCGGCGACGCCGACGGCGACAGCACCGACGACCTGTGGGTCGTGGAGATCCTGGGCGGCACCAGCGACGAGGGCTGGCTCTTCCTGGTGGGGGGTGAGCACCTGAGCGGTGACCTGTCCATCGACGACGCGGCGATGCTCTCGTTCTACGGCGGCAACCCCGACGACGCCCTGGGCTACGGCCTGTCCGGTGGCGGGGACATCGACGGCGACGGGGTGCCCGACGCGATCATCGGGGCACCCACCTACACCACCACCACAGACACCACCGAGGGCCGCGCGTTCATCCTGTTGAGCTCTGACTGGTAGCGTTCGATCAACGGAGCCGCGGGACCAACAGCGCCACCGGCGCGTCGTGCCCCACCGAACGCGACCAGTCCCGCAGGGCGCCGGCTACGTTCGCCGTCGCCGCGAATCGCCGCTCCCGGTACAGGCCCTGACCGAACGGGACACGCTCCCCGGTCGGGGGCGGCTCGAGGGGGTCCCGGTGGGCGGAGCGGGCCACGTCGGTGGCGACCACCTCGCTGGAGAGGTGGACCACCAGGCCCGCCTCGACCCCGGCCGGTGCGTTCACCGGCAGGGGACATCCCGGGGTCCAGTACGGCCCGACCCAGGTCCGACTCAGCCGCTCGACCCGAACGCGACAGGCCACCCCCAGCTGCTCCTGCAGGGCCAGCAGGGGCGTGCCGAAGTGGCGGGTCAGCAGGTGCTGCAGGCCAGGCTCGACCCGCACCCCCGTTCGGCCCTCGACCACCAGCGGGCCGTAGCGGGCTCTTGCGTCCTCGCCGACGACCCGCGCCTTGATGCGCGACCAGCGCCCGTCCGGTGCGATGCGGTCGTAGTGGAGCTCGAACACGGGACACGGCTCGAGTCGCGCCAGCGCCACCGAGAGCGCGGTCGCGGGCAGGAGCGTGTGTTCGGCCAGGAGCTGGTGCAGGCGGGCTCGAGCGGCCAGGCGCTCGGCGAGCTCCGGATCGAGAGACCGAACGCGGGCGGTGTCCGGCGGGGCCACGGGGCCGCCCTCGCTCACCAGCTTCTGTTCGGCACGGGCACGGGTCAGCCAGGCGAACGCAGGCATGTTGGTGGCCGGCTCCGCCTCGGCGGGGGCGAGCACGTCGCCAGACACCGCCGGGTCCAGCGCACGGAGCGTGGCGTCGGCCTGGTCCAGCGAGACGTAGTCGCTGTGGGGGGCCAGGGCCTGGAGCCCGGCCCGCAGCGCTCGCAGGTAGGGGCCAGGGCGCTGGAGTGCCGTCATTCGCCGAGCCAGCTCTCCACCTCGGCCATGGCCTCGTCCCGCAGGGCCTTCTCGGCCAGGGCGCGGGCCTCCTCGCGGCTCAGGCTGCTGGCGTCGGCGTCGATCAGGCGTGCGGCGGCGCTCTGGGTCTCGGTCTGGGCGGCGAGCCGGGCCGACAGGTCCGGGAGCACGTGATCCATGAGTCTGCGTGCGTGGGCGACGTAGGTCTCGGCGCTCTCCATCGCCTGGCCCAGCTCGGCCAGGGACTCCTGGAGCTCGGTGACCACCACCGGGGCGTCGGCGGCCATGCCCAGGGCCTGGATCCGGTGGCCCGCGGCGTTGGCGGTGGTGTTCGCGTTGAGCACGAACGCGGCCATCTCCTCGTGCAGGCCCTGGACCGTGTCCCGCAGCTCCCGGGCCGGCGCGAGCTGCTGGCGGGCGAGCCGGCTGGCGGTCTCCGACAGCTCCAGGGCAAGGGCCCGGGTGCGCAGCTCGAAGCGGGCGGCGTCCAGCGCCCGGGCCGTCTCGGCGTCCTCGCCCCTGCCCTGGGACTCCTCGAGGGTGGAGACCTGCTGCTCCAGGGCCAGCAGCGCCTGGGCGTTGGCGCGGGCCTGCCGCGCGTCGAGGGCCGCAGCCCGGTGGAGGCGATCGACCTCGGCCTGGAGCTCCAGGGCACAGAGCTGCAGCTCGTCGCTGAAGGCGCTGGCCCGCTGCAGCCCCGTGCTCACCGCCTCGTAGCGATGGAGCAGGCCCTCGGCCGCGGAGCGCCGCGCCAGGATCTCCTGGCGCCGACGAAAGCGACGCACCAGCGCGTCGAGCATGCCACCCCCGGGCGCTGCCTGGAGCGCGTCGAGCTCGCGCCCGCTGGCTCGGAGCCGCTTCAGGTCCTGCTGCAGCCCCTCGGACAAGGTGCGCTGCTCCGACGCCAGGGACGTCACGCGCTCCACGAGCGCCTCGTTGCGGGCGCGGTCCTCCTGCTGGCGGGTGATCAGCGCCCCTGCGGTCAGCGGGGAGCTGACCTCGGGCTCGGGGGCCTCGCCACCGGTGGTCTGGGGCGGGGTGCGGTGGGTGGTCGACACGGGGGGAGTCTACTGGGCGGCGCCCGGGCTCCTTGACCGAGTCACCTGGGTTGACCCGGTTGATGACCGGGTGTTCTCGAATCCGGACCGAGCTGGGCGCAGCTATCGCGATTCCAGGTGTTTAGCGCCGCTTGCGGCGCGTCGCCGACGAGGGAGCGGGCTGTAGCCCGCGACTGAGGAGGGGAAACGCCTGGGACTGCGAGAGCAAGCCCAGCGACGGGAGGACTTGAAAACACCCAGTCAGGACTCGCCGGGCCCGGACCCGCGATGCAGCCGCTCGAGCCGGGCGGCCGCCGCCTGCATGCGCCGGCGTGAGCCCACGTGTCGGGCCTGCCAGATCAGGTTGTGGGGCGTGACGGTGGGCGGCACCAGCGGAGCGACCTTCACGGCGTAGCCCGCAGCCTCGAGGCGCAGGGTGCGCTCGCTGTCCACCACGCTCTGCACGAACCTGCGGCGCACCGCCGGCTGGGTCGGCACGCCCATCGCGTCGGCCAGCCCGTGGGCGAGGGGCGAGGCACGCACCGTGTGGGCCGTGCAGCAGGGCACCAGGAAGAGCGCCTGGACCCGCCGGGAGACGGTGGCGTCCAGGACCGCGTCCGACGCCGGCCCGCAGGCGTGCAGGGCGACCACCGCGTCCGGACGCTCGGGCCACACCCCAGGGTCCTCCACCGGACCCACCCGGACCTCGACCGCACACCCCGGCAGCCGCGCGGCCGCGCGACGGGCCGAGGCTGCCCGGTCGGGGTCCTGCTCGATCACCACCAAGCGGCGCCACCCGAGCAGTGCGGCCGCGATGAGCCCCACCGGGGCGCGGCCTGCGGCGGCGTCGACCACCAGCGGGTCCCTGCCGAGGGTGCGGAGGCGCTCGATCAGCGCGGCCACCTCGGGCACCTTCTTGCGCTCCTCCGGGCGCAGCTGCGTCTCGGGACGGATCCCGTACAGGGCCCGGAGCGTGTCTTCGACCTCCTTGGTCAGCGCAGGAAGACCTGGTGCACGGAGATCTCGGATGACTCGTCGTCTTCGTCCTCGATCTCCATCTCGAAGTTGGAGTCCAGGGAGTCCGCGATCTGGAGCTCTTCCGGCAGCACGGAGATCGGGGTCAGGTCGTCGTCGGTGAGCTCGACCAGCTCCTCCACGCCGTCCCGTCCCCGGCTCACGGCGTCGAGCACGCCCTTCATGGCCTTGCGCCGCCGGCTGCCGATGTCCGCGTCGGTCTCGGTCCGGGTGGCGGTGGCGGTCCCCGAGCGATGGAATTCGACCTCGTTCACGTCGGACAGCTGCAGATCCACCCCGCTGATCGACGGCGCGGTGCCCACGTTGGGAAAGGCGTCCATCTCCTGGCCGGCCCGGGCCCGGCGGAGCATGTCGTTCAGGTCGAGCAGCGGGATCGGCTTTCGCAGGAAGCGCTGCCGGTCGTACCGCTGCATCACGGACTGGACCTCTTCGGAGAACTCCCGGTGCTGCCCGGAGGTCAGGACCACCGGCAGCGCCAGGTCCTCCAGGTCCCCCACCACCTCCAGGAAGGCTTCGGCGATGCCATCCGGCAGGTCCAGGTTCACCAGGGCCGCAACCCACTGACCGGTGACCGCCGCCGACACCGCCTCGGCCGGGTCCGTGTACTGCACCACCCACATGCCGTCCGACTCGAGGACCCCCTCCAGCAACCGGCACAGCTCAGCGTCGTCGTCCAGGAGCAAGACGTTCATGAAACTCACCGTGCGAAGGCGTCAGTGTAGCGACCCGTCGCACACGTCGGAAAGCCGGGATTGCCCCGGCAGGGGGTCAGTCGAGCTCGAGCCGCTCGGCCACCTCGTCGGTGGACCGGCCCTGGAGCGCGATCTGCAAGTCACGTTCGATGCGCCGCTGGGCGAAGGGCGCGGAGGCTTCGTCGAGCTTGTGGGTCAGGTCCGAGATGCGCTTGCGCTCGGTGCCTTCCATGGCCTTGCGCAGCTCGTCGAGCACCGCGCCCAGGACCTGGGCCTCGTTGCCGACCAGGAGCGCGGCGTCGGCCGCCAGCGCCCCCGAGAGGGCCAGCGCCACCTGCTCCCCCTCGACCCGGGCCTCGATCAACATGCGCTCGTCGACGTCGGACTCGGCCCGGTCGATGGCCTCTTCGAGCATGCGCTCGATCTCGCTCTCCTCGAGGCCGTAGCTGGGCTGGACCTCGCAGGTGGCCTCGGTGCCGGTGTAGGTCTCGGTGGCCGTGACGGTCAGGATGCCGCTGGCGTCGACCGTGAAGTCGACCTTGATGCGCGGCAGCCCCGCGGGCATCGGCGGGATGCCGGTCAGGTCGAAGCGGGCCAGGGAGCGGTTGTGGGCCACGAGCTCACGCTCTCCCTGGACCACGTGCAGCGCCACCGCCGACTGGCCGTCGACGTGGGTGGTGAAGGTCTCCGAGGCCGACGCCGGGATCGGTGAGCAGCGGAACAGCAGGCGCTCCACCACGCCACCCATGGTCTCCAGCCCCAGGGACAGGGGCAGCACGTCCAGCAGCAGCAGGTCCTCGGCGAGCTCGGACTCCCCGGTCAGGATGTCCGCCTGCAGGGCCGCGCCCAGGGCGACGACCCGATCCGGGTCCAGGTCGCAGTGGGGCTCCGAGTCGAAGAAGGCGCCCACCCGCTCCCGGACCAGGGGCACGCGGGTGGAGCCGCCGACCAGGACCACGCCGTCGACGTCGCCGGTGGCCAGGCTGGCGTCTTCCAGGGCCTGTGCGCAGCGGGCCAGGGTGCGGTCCACCAGGTCGCCGATGAGGGCCTCGAAGTCCGCCCGGGTGAGCGTGCGCTGGACCCGAGTGCCGCCCAGGTCCACGTCGATCTCCGCGGCATCCTCCCGGGACAGCACCCGCTTGGCGGCCTCGGCGGCGGTCAGGGCCGCCCGGAGCACGGAGCCGCCGGCGCCGGTCTGGCCAGCCTGCCCCAGCAGCTGGTCCGCGAGGATCCGATCGAAGTCGTCGCCGCCCAGGTGGGTGTCGCCGGCGGTGCTGAGCACCTGGAACACGCCGTCGGTGAGCGACAGGATGGAGATGTCGAAGGTCCCACCGCCCAGGTCGTAGATGGCGTAGCGGCCGGTCTGGTGCTGCTCCAGGCCATAGGCGATGGCCGCCGCGGTGGGCTCGTTGAGCAGGCGCAGGACTTCGAGCCCGGCGACGCGGGCCGCGTCGCGGGTGGCCTGGCGCTGGGCGTCGTCGAAGTAGGCCGGCACGGTGATGACCGCCCCGGTCGGCTCGGTGAACAGGCACTCGGTGGCGCGGTTCTTGAGCATGCGCAGGATGTCCGCGCTCACCTCGATGGGGGTCAGGGTGCGCTCGCCCACCTGGATGCGCACGACCTTGTCGTCGCCCTCGGCCAGCTGGAACGGGAGCTGCCCGGCCTCTTCCCGGGCCTCCTCCAGACCCCGGCCCATCAGGCGCTTCACGCTGGTGAGGGTGGTCTCCGCGTGCTCGGTGGCCTGGCTCAGAGCGTCCCAGCCGATGGCCTCGGGGCCGTCGGGGCCGTAGCGCACGGCGCTGGGCAGCAGCGCCCGGCCGTCGTCGTCGAGCAGGGCCCGGGCCTTGCCGTCGATGACGAGCGCCACCAGCGAGTGGGTCGTGCCGAGGTCGATGCCGATGTGGGCCATGTCGCGTTCCTAGGTGTCGTGCTGCAGCAGGTTGTCCAGGTACTTCAGCCGCACCAGGCGCGGCTCTACCCCGTCCAGGGCGCCTTCGCCGGCCTCCCAGGCGGCGAAGACCCGGCCGATCTCCGCACTCAGGGCCTCCTGGGCGCCGCGCACCTGGTCGAGCACGTCGGTGTCGCCGCCGGCCAGGGCCATGCGCCACTCGAAGACCTCCTCCAGGAAGTCCGGGTCGGTGGGGGCGCCGCCGCGCTCGGGGGGCCGGGCCTTGCCGGTGGCCAGGTACCAGGCCCGGCGCACCGGGTCGCGCAGGACCCGCCGGGCGTCGTTGACCAGGGCGGTCCACTGCAGGCTCATGCGCCGCAGGACCGCGGCCTTCCTGGCGTAGCGATCGGGATGCACCTGCCGCGACCGGTCCCGCCAGCGGCGCTCCAGCTCCCCCAGGTCCAGGTGGTAGGCGCGGTCCAGCCCGAGCACCGAGTACAGGTCGGCCTGGGGCGGCGGCGGCTGCAGGATCCCGCACGACGGACAGACAGGCCCCTGCACGGCCTCGTGGCACTTCCAGCAGATCACCCGGGGGTCCCTAGATCGAGAACGACTCTCCGCAGCTGCAAGAGCGCGAGGCGATGGGGTTGTGGAAGATGAACCCGGTCTTGACCAAGGTGGACTCGAAGTCGATCTCCGTCCCGTTGAGGAACAGGTAGGACTTGCGGTCGATGCACACGTTGACGTCGCCGTCGAAGGCGAAAGTCTTGTCCTTGGGCTCCGGGGCCTCGACGAAGTCGATGAAGTAGCTCAGGCCCGAGCACCCGCCACCGCGGATGCCTACGCGCAGCCAGGCGTCGGGGGTCTGCCGCTTCGTCTTCACGGAGGCGACCCGCTTGGCCGCCGCTTCGGTCAGGGTGATGGCCATGGGCTAGCCCTCGCCGGTGAGGCCCTGCTTGCGCCGGTAGTCGGCGATCGCGGCCTTGATAGCGTCCTCGGCCAACACCGAACAGTGGATCTTGACCGGAGGCAGCGCCAGCTCACGGGCGATGTCGGAGTTGGACAGGGTCTCGGCGAACTCGACGCTCTTGCCCTTGACCATGGTGGTCACCAGCGAGCTCGACGCGATGGCGGAGCCGCAGCCGAAGGTCTTGAACTTGGCGTCTTCGATGATGCCGCTGTCGCTGATCTGGAGCTGGAGCTTCATCACGTCGCCGCAGGCCGGGGCGCCGACCAGACCGGTGCCCACGTCGTCGGCGGCCTTGTCCAGGCTGCCCACGTTGCGGGGGTTCTCGAAGTGGTCGATGAGCTTGTCGCTGTAGGCCATGAGGCCCTCCTGAACCTGGGAAGGTGTCTAGTGGGCGGCCCACTGGATGGACTTGAGGTCGATGCCTTCCTTGACCATCTCGTAGAGTGGACTCATGTCCCGCAGATCGTTGATCTTCTCGACGACGAGCCTGGCGACGAAGTCGATCTCCTCGTCGGTGTTGAACCGGCCGACCCCGAACCGGATCGAGGTGTGGGCGAGCTCCTCTTCGACGCCCAGGGCGCGGAGCACGTAGCTGGGCTCCAGGCTGGCCGAGGTGCAGGCGGAGCCGCTGCTCACCGCGACGTCCTTGATGGCCATCATGATGGCCTCGCCCTCGCAGAAGGCGAAGGAGACGTTGAGGTTGTTGGGCAGGCGGTGCTCCCAGGAGCCGTTCAGGTAGACGTGGTCCAGGCCCTCCTGGATGGCGGTCCAGAGCCGGTCGCGCTTGGCGCGGGTGGCTTCGATCTCGCCGTTGGTGACGGCCTGGGCGGCGAGCTCCGCCGCCTTGCCGAAGCCGACGATCTGGTGGGTCGCCAGGGTGCCGGAGCGCATGCCCCGCTCGTGGCCGCCGCCGTGGATGAGCGGCTCGATGCGGATGCGCGGCCGGCCGCGGCGGACGTACAGAGCGCCGACGCCCTTGGGGCCGTACATCTTGTGGGCGGAGAGGCTCATCAGGTCGACGTTCATGGCCTTGACGTCGATGGGGATCTTGCCCAGGCCCTGCACCGCGTCGCAGTGGAAGATGATGCCGCGCTCCCGGCAGACCGCGCCGATCTCGGCCACCGGGTTGATGGTGCCGATCTCGTTGTTGGCGAGCATCACGCTCACCACGGTCGTGTCGTCCCGGAGAGCGGCCACGATGTCGTCGACCTTGACCACGCCGGAGCTGTCGACGCCGACGAAGGTGACCTCGAAGCCCTCGTGCTCCAGGGCGTGGCAGGCGTCGAGCACGGCCTTGTGCTCGATGGCCGTGGTCACGATGTGCTTGCCCTTGCGCGCGTTGTACCGGGCGGCCCCCACGACCGCGAGGTTGTCGCTCTCGGTGGCGCCCGAGGTCCAGATGATCTCCTTGGCGCTGGCGCCGATCAGGGCGCCCACCTGTTCCCGGGCCACGTTGATGGCCTCGGCCGCCTGCCAGCCGAAGCTGTGGTTGCGGCTGGCGGGGTTGCCGAAGTGGTTGGTGAGGTAGGGCATCATCGCCTCGAGCACCTTCGGATCGAGGGGCGTCGTGGCGTGGTTGTCCAGGTAGATGGGCAGGTTCACCGACATGGTCGGGTCTCTCCGGAGAAGAAGCTCAGTTGAGGTCCTGGATCGCAGCGACCATCTCGGGCACGTCCACACCATCGTGGGTGGCCTCGCTGCAGTCGCCGCAGACGGAGCGGTGGGTGATGGGGTCGCAGACGCGGCAGCCGTCGAGGTAGAGCAGGGACTGCTGCAGGTCCGACTCCAGCGCGACCAGGCGCTTGATGGCCGCGCGGGTCTCGAAGACCTTGGTGGCGTAGAACTCCCGCAGGCGCTCCATGCTGGCGGGACCGGAGTCCTCGGCCTTCAGGTCCCCCAGGAAGGCGGCGATCTCCTGGAGCGAGAAGCCCAGCTCCTGGAGCCGCTCGATCCAGCGGATCCGCAGCACCGCGGTCTCGTGGTAGAGCCGGAAGCCGCCCTTGGTGCGCGTGGCGGGCACGAGCAGGCCCAGCTCCTCGTAGAAGTGGAGGGTGCGGTTGGTCTTGCCCGTGCGCCGGGCGAGCTCGCCGATCTTCAGGGTCTGTGCGGTCGCGTCCTGCGCCATGAACCCAAAACCTTACGTGCACGTGACGGTTTGTCTTCGACAGGCGCAATCTTACGTGTGCTGGAGGGTTTGGCAACCGGTTTTGGGGGTCAGGGGTGATCCAGGACTGGAAAGGCCACCGCCCGGATCAGTCGGCCGCCAGGGCCAGGGCCAGCTGATCGGAGTCCGGCGTCGCGTCGCCCCGCCCCATGACCTCTCCCCGGGCAGCGTGGCGTCGCCGCTCCGCGCCCTCGGCGTACCCGCCCCCAGCACCCCTCGGGACGGCGTTCAGCCCCGCGCCGTCTCCAGCACCTGCCGACACCGAGCCGGCGTCATCCACGGGCCCAGCACCGGGTCGACGACCAGGACCACCGGCGCCACCTGGGCTGCGTCGACGGGGATCCAGCTCGCGATCCGAGGCGCCACGAGCTCCCAGGCCAGATCACCCCGGCCCGCGCTGACGTGGTGACGCGCCAGGGGGACCACCATGGCGAAGTCGACGGCGCCCGGGTGGTCCGCGACGAGGGCCGTCAGCACGTCGTCGCGCTCGCGAGGAGCCGCCTGGGCCCAGCGGAAGGCGACGTGCTCCGGTGAGCCCGGGGCCAGGTCCGGCCGGAGCTCCGGCTGACGGGCCATGACCTCCTCGTAGGAGAGCTCGGACCGCGCCGGCCCACCGAACAGCCGGATCAGCTCGTGAGGCGGAGCGCCCTGGCGCTCGGCATAGGCCGCCAGGGCCTCGAGGTGCGCCCGACCTGCTGCCGTCCGGTGCTCGGACCAGCCGTGCCCGTCGACCGCGGCCAGGGCCAGCCGAGCCTGCTGGCCGACGGCGTCCCAGCTCTCGAGGTGGTGGCCGGCTCGCCCGGCCAGCCGCACCATGTCGTTCCGCACGTTGCCGGCGTACACGTCGCCGCCGTCCGACCGCAGGAAGGCGCCCGCCGCCTGTAGCGCCCCGAGCCAGTCCCCTGAGAAGGCCCGCAGCTCCGCCGCCGAGGCCGTCGCCACCAGGCTGCCCTGCTCGGCCAGCTCCGAGAACGCGACCAGCGCCGGCTCGGGCTGCCCCGCCAGCGCCAGGGCCGCGGCCTCCTTCAGTCGTCGTCGTCTCGCTCGTGCACTCACTTCAGCTGCCTCCACCACAGATCCAGGAAGAACAACGTCCACAGCCCAGGCCCGTGGTCCGCCTCGCCCCGGGCGTGCTGTCGCGCCAGCTCCCGGATCGCGTCGGCCTGGAAGATGCCCAGCGGGTCCTGGCACACGCTCTCCGTGCGCTCCCACAGGAAGCCCTCGCCCTCGCCTCGCAGCCAGTCCCCGAGGGGGTAGGGCATGCGGCGCTTGGGCCGCCAGATCAGCTGCTGGGGCACGGTGCGGCCGACCAGGGCGCGCAGGGGCCACTTGCCGTACCAGCGGCCGTGGCGGCGCTTGATCTTGGAGGTGGACGGCCAGCCGGCGCACAGGGCGACCACGTCCTCGTCGAGCATCGGCTCCCGGACCTCGACCCCGGCCAGGGCCCCGACCCGATCGGCCCGCAGCAGCTCGTCCTCGGCCAGCCAGCCTCGGAAGTAGACGTGCAGCACCGCGTTGATCGGGTCGGTGCGGACCTCGTTGTACAGGGGCTCCAGCATCATGTGGCGCATGCCCGGCCGCACGTGGGCCGGGTCCTTCAGCAGCCGCATGCGGGTCTCCACGTCGAAGACGTTGGAGCCTCCCACCAGCCGGGTCAGGCCGTAGCTGTGGGGCTCGGCCACCGCTCCGCGGCGCCCGACCGCCGAGACCACGCGCCCCAGCGCCGCCCGCGCCGTGCCCGGCAGGTGCGCCGCGACCCGGGCGGCGCGGAGCTCCTGGAGCAGGCGAGCGGCGGTCCGGCCGCCCAGGATCTGGTCGCTGCCCGCCCCCGACAACACCACCCGGACGTGGTCCGCCGCCTGGCGCAGCAGCACGGTCTGAAGGACCGCCGCCGGGCTCGGCACCGGCTGGCCCATGCAGGCCACGGTGTCGCCGAGGGCCTCCAGGAATTCCTCGCGGCCGACGCGGACCGTGTGGTGGCGGGTGCCGTGCAGCTTGGCGACCCGCCCGGCCACCGCCGCCTCGTCGTCCCCGCCGTCGGCGAAGGAGACGTTCCAGGTGTGCACCGGCCGGCCGCTCTGGACCGCCAGGGCCAGGATCGCGGAGCTGGCGACGCCCCCGGACAGCAACACCCCCACGGGGTCCTGGAGCTCGGGCAGGCGGCGCTCGACCGCCCGGCCCAGCTCGACCTCCAGGGCGTCGGCGGCGGCTTCCTCGGCCGGCGGGTCCGTGCCGGGCTCACAGAAGCCCGGCGCCCACCAGCGCAGCAGCCGCACCCCGGTGGCGTCGATCCGCGCCAGCTGCCCCGCCGGGAGCTGGTGCACGTCCCGGAGCAGGGTGCGCGGCGCGTGGGTGTACCGAAAGGAGAGGTACTCGGCGAGCTCCTCGTGGGCGATGTCCCGGCTCACCCAGGGCAGGGTCAGCAGCGCCCGGGGGTCCGAGGCGAAGGCCAGCCGGCCCTCGCGCCAGGCGTAGAACAGAGGCTTGACCCCGGCCTTGTCCCGGACCAGGTGCAGCACCCGGTCCCGGGCGCTCCAGATCGCCAGGGCGAAGGAGCCCTTGAAGCGGCCCAGGCACTCGGCGCCGAAGGCCTTCCAGGCCGCCAGGGCCAGGTCGGCGTCGCCGGAGGTGATCGGCGTGCGGCCCGCGCGACGGACCTGGTGCTCCAGGGACGGTGTGACCAGGCGGCCGTCGAGCATCAGCAGGTCCGGGGGGTCCACCACCGGCTGGCGGCGACCGGACCGGGTCACCGCGAAGCGCCGCTGGGCGAAGGCGGCAGGGCCCTGGATCCAGATGCCCTCGTCGTCGCGGCCCCGGTGGGCGACGGCCGCACTCATGGCGGCGATGGACTCCGGGCGGGGTGCGTCTCCGCGGAAGTGGATGATGCCTGCGAGTCCGCCCAACGCGACCCTCCGGCGACTGTCTAATCCCCCGCTGGGATAGGGTCCGGCCGATGCTGCTCTGGTCGCTGATCGCCTGCATGTGCGCCTCGCCGCGGGTCGACGCCGAGCGCCCCGACGTGGTGCTGATCGTCATCGACACCCTGCGGGCCGATCGCATGCACTACGCGGGCTACGAGCGGGAGACCACGCCGCACCTCGACGCCTTCGTCCAGGACAGCGCCTGGTTCTCCCGGGCCTACGCCGCCAGCTCCTGGACCCTGCCCAGCACCGCCACGCTGTTCACCGGCCTGAACCCCAGCGAGCACCGGGTCGTGCGCGACTACCGGGACCCGGACCTCTACGGCAGTCTGGAAGGCGACTTCACGACCCTCGCCGAGCACTTCCAGGCCCGGGGCTACCGCACGGGCGCGTGGATCAACAACGCCTTCATGGCGCCGGAGTTCAACCTGCAGCAGGGGTTCGACGTCTACGACTTCGTCGGTGCCGGCCTGGTGGACCACCGCACCGCCACCGACACCTTCAAGGCCGGACTGGACTGGCTCGGCAGCAGCGACCAGCCTGCGCTCCTGGTCCTGCACGCCATGGAGCCCCACGCCGACTACCAGGTCGAGGCGCCGTTCGAGGGCACCTTCACCACCGGCCTGCCGCGCAAGCGCGACGTCCCCCTGGGCGACGACCTGATCACCCGCATGATCCTGAACCAGGTCGTGCCCCCGGACCCGGACAAGGTCTACCTCTCCGCCGCCTACGACGAGGAGGTCCTCCAGACCGACGCCGCCCTGGGCATGCTGCTCGACGCGCTCCAGGCCCGGGAGACCTGGGAGCACACGGTGGTCGCCCTCACCAGCGACCACGGGGAGGAGTTCTGGGAGTGGGACCGCTACGAGCACGGCCACACCCTGCACAGCGTCGTGACCCAGGTCCCGCTGATCCTGCGTGGGCCGGGCATCCGCCCCGGGCGCAACGACACGGTGGTGGGGCACCCCGAGCTCTTCGAGGCGCTCACCGCCGGCGCCGGGGCTCTGCACGAGGCCGCGACCACCGGCGTGACCGTGCCGGATCGCGTGGTGGTCAGCGAGGACATCCTCTACGGACCCCAGGCCGTGGGCCTGGTCACCGACTCTCACCGGCTCACGGTGACCATTCCCCCGGACGGCTCCCAGAAGATCGCCAGGCTCTGGGCCCTGGACGACAACGGCTGGGAGGGCGCGGAGCTGTCCGACGACCCCGCGCTCCGCGAGACCGCCCTCGCCCACGCCCGCCGTCTCGAGCAGCTCCGGGGCAGCCTGGATCCCGTCCCGGCCGCC
>CAYFPX010000064.1:0-8843 GCA_964344945.1 uncultured Enterobacterales bacterium | reverse complement strand
GCGAGCTCGGGTACATCGAGTAGCGATGAGGCTGCTGGGGGTGACACTGCTGCTGGGGGGGTGCCGCACCACCGTGGTCGAGGTGCAGGTGTACGTCCAGGGCGAACAGGGCGAGCCCCTGGACACCGGGCCCACCCAGACCACGAGCGGGCAGTGGGACACCGGCGACACCGCCGAGCCGCCGCCGACCAGCCGGCCCCAGGACCTGCTGGCGCTCGACGTCGACGCAGGCACCGCGGTGCTCCACCCCAATCCCGAGTGGGGCCTGGAGAGCGCCTCCTGGACCCTGCCCGACCTCACGGGCCTGGAGCTGTCCCTGGCCGACCTCGACGGCGACGGGCTGGACGATCTCTGGGGCCGCGACGCCGCAGCCAAGACCATGACCGTCTGGCTCGCGTCGTCGGGTGGCGGCTTCGCCGAGACTCCGAGCTGGGAGGCCTTCACCAACATCGCCGAGGCCCGAGAGGTCCTGATCGGGGACTTCGACGGCGACGGCCTGGCCGACCTGGCCAGCTGGGTCGAGGAGCAGGCGATCCTGCACGTCTTCGCCGGGACCGGGGACGCGGTGGACCTGGCGGCGATCACCGACTCCACCCTCTCCGGGGTCGGCGAGGGCACCTGGACCGTCGCCGACGTGAACGCCGACGGCCGCGACGACGCGGTGCGGCTCAGCGCCGACGGCGTGGCGGCATGGCGGGGGCTCGGGGGCCGGCTGCTCGAGGGCAGCCCCGGGCTGACCCGGGAGCTGGACGCCCCGGTGGACCTGCTGGTCGAGGCCGATGGGTTCTGGGGCGCGGACCTGGCCACCGTGGGCGATGACGACGGCTTGTCCCTGCTGCTGCGCGAGCGCCAGGGCTGGGCCACGGACCCGGAGTCCTGGTGCTGCCCGGGCGCTCCGCTGCTGCTCGCGGGCGTGCTGAACTGACCGTGCTCTGGCTGCCACTGCTCACCGGATGCGCCGAGCCCTGGGTCGACACCGACCCGGCGGTCCACTGCACCGCTGAGGGCGACTGGTGGGCCGTGCACGCGGACTTCGAGCTGGTCGACGCCGAGGGACAGAAGCTCGGCGAGGTCGACCGCCCCTACGTCGCCTGCTTCGAGCGCCACGAGCGACCCTTCCGCATCTTCCTGGCCTTCGACACCGACGGCGATCACAGCGCCTGGGAGTGGACCCTGGGCGCCGACCTCGGGCCGTACCACCTCGACGACTCCGGCAGCTGGCCGACCCTGGACCCGAGCACCGATCCGGGCTTTGGCGAGTTCGTCGAGGTCATGGCGGCCGACCCCGACCGCACCCTGTGGTCGGTGATCATGGGCCGGACGGGCCTGACCGAGGCGGCGCCGCTCCCGGTCCCCTCGGTCGAGGGGGTCGAGGCGATGTGGCTGGATCTGGCGATCAAGTAGATCGCACCGAAGAAACCCCTGTCGGGCCACGTGCTCGTCGTCGACGACCGCGCGGGCAACCGGGCCCTGCTGGGGCGCAAGCTCCAGCTGGTTCCTGGAGGCCCCTACTCCTCGGGGGTGACGGTCAGGGCGTCTTCGGGCTCGTCGGCGGCCAGAGGCGGGGCGGCGTCGTCGGCCTCGGGCGCGATCGCGGTCTCGTCGGGGGTGGGCTCGGGGTGCCGCTTGCGGCGGCGGCGACCCCAGCGGGGGTCGGGCTCGGCGCTGGGCGGCACGGGGAAGGCGCCGGCGCTGTCTTCGTCCCACGAGTCCCGAAGCTCCCGCAGGGCGCGGTCCCAGCGGGCGAGCATGGGCGGGATGGCGAAGGGCACGGGCAGGCACTGGCTGGCTTCGATCACCGCCACGATGGCGGCGTCGCGGTCCAGGCCGGCGTGGGTGTAGACGCCGATGGCCGGCCCGTGCTTGTCCATGTGCACGCAGATGATCGCGTGCACCGACTGGAGCATGGTGTCCAGCGCCAGGGGCTGGAAGCGCTCCACGGGCCAGGCGCTGCTGTCGCCGTGGCCGGTCAGCAGGAAGAGGGTGTCTTCTTGCGCGTCGGTCAGCGCCGAGTCGTCGTCGAGCACGAGGAAGCCATCGACCAGGTCGTTTGCCACGAGCCGGGAGAGCTCGGCGGGCTCGTCGATGAAGGCCCGCCAGCGCTGGCAGGGGTCAAGCCGCTGGCCACCGGAGCGCCAGGCCCACCACTGGTCCTCACTCTCGATGTACTCGGGCACCGAGGCGAGCTCGCCCTCTTCCTTGAAGGCCAGCAGCCGCTTGTCCGGGAACAGCGCCTTGAGCATCAGGCCGATGTCCACGCCACAGGCGGTCAGGCCCCGCTCGGCGTCGCGGGCCGAGTCGTCGGTGAAGACCGCGCCGGAGAGCACCAGCCGCCAGAGCTGCGGGGTGTCGCTCTCTTCCCAGCCGTCGACCCAGCGCTCCCGGCCGCGGCACAGCCGGCCCGGGTTGGCGGGATCGAAGGGGGTCGAGGACCAGCCGACAGCGCGAATCATCGGCGGCGATTATCCCGGGCCGATGTCACGCGACACCTTCTTCATCACGACCCCCATCTACTACGTGAACGGCGAGCCCCACCTGGGCCACGCCTACACCACCGTGGCGGCCGACGCCGTGGCCCGGTGGCAGCGCCTGAGGGGCCGCGACGTCTTCTTCCTGACCGGCACCGACGAGCACGGCCAGAAGGTCTACGAGACCGCCGTGAAGCGCGGCCTCACCCCGCAGCAGCACTGCGACGAGCTCACCGTGCCCTTCCGCGAGCTCTTCGACCGCCTCCAGTGCAGCTACGACGACTACATCCGCACCACCGAGCCCCGGCACACGGCGGTGGTCCAGCGCATCCTCCAGACCCTCTACGACGCCGGCGACATCTACCCGGACAGCTACGAGGGCTGGTACTCCACCGTGGCCGAGCGCTTCTGGACCGAGGAGGAGCTGGTCGACGGCAAGTGCCCGGACACCGGCGGTCCGGTCGAGTGGCTGGCCGAGGACAACTACTACTTCAAGATGGCGTCCTACGCGGACCGCTTCCGGCAGTGGATCGAGGACCACCCGGACTTCATCCGGCCGACCGCCCGGCGGAACGAGGTGCTGGGCCTGCTGAAGAAGGAGGTCGGGGACCTGTGCATCACCCGACCCAAGAGCCGCCTGCCCTGGGGCATCCCGATTCCCTGGGACGACGGCTTCGTCACCTACGTCTGGTTCGACGCCCTCATCAACTACATCTCGGCCCCTGGCTACCGCTCGGGCGATCCGGCGAGCGAGGCCCGGTTCGAGCAGCTCTGGCCCGCGGACTACCACCTGCTCGGCAAGGACATCCTCACCACCCACTCGCTGTACTGGGCGACCATGCTCTTCGCGATGGGCCTGGCGCCCGCGGACACGCTCTTCGCCCACGGCTGGTGGACCAGCGAGGGCGCCAAGATGAGCAAGTCCCTCGGCAACGTGGTCGACCCGAACCTGCTCATCGACGCCTACGGCGCCGACGCAGTGCGGTACTTCTTCCTGCGGGAGATCCCCTTCGGCAACGACGGCGACTTCAGCCACGACGCGTTCCTGCTCCGCTACAACGCCGAGCTGGCCAATGACCTGGGCAACCTGGCCCACCGCTCGCTGACCATGACCGGCAAGTGGCTCGGCGGGGTCGTGCCGCCCCTGGGAGAGCGGACCGAGGCCGAGACCGCGCTGCAGGACCTGGCCAGCGATGTGGTCGCCCGCTTCGACCGCCAGATCGGCGAGCTGGACTACCGCAACGCCCTCGGCTCGCTCATGGAGCTCGCGGGCGCAGGCAACAAGTACATCGACACCCAGCAGCCCTGGACCCTGAACAAGCGGGGCGACACCGCGCGGCTCGGCACGGTGATGCGGCAGGTCCTGGAGCTCTGCCGGCTCAGCGGGACCCTGCTCTCGGCGGTGTGCCCGTCGAAGGGGCCGGAGCTCCTCGCCAAGCTCGGCCAGGAGCTGGCGCCGATCGGGGCCGACGGCCTGGAGGCCCTGGCGCGGCTCGACCGGCTGCCCGAGGGCGGCGACCTCGCCGCTGGCGACCCGCTCTTCCCGCGGCTCACCGAGCTACCGGCGATCGTGAAGGCGTCGCTGCCCGACAAGCCCGTCGAGCCCCCCAAGAAGAAGAAGAAGAAGCGGAAGAAGAAGAAGGAGCCCATCACAGCGGCGTGGTGGTCGCCGCCGACGGCCACCCGGACGCCGACCGCCTGCTGGTGCTCAAGGTGGACATCGGCGAGCCCGAGCCGCGCCAGATCGTGGCGGGAATCGCCAGCCGCTTCGCGCCGGCCGATCTGGTCGGTCGGACGGTGATCGTGGTCGCCAACCTGCTGCCCGCCGAGCTCCGCGGCGTGGAGTCCCAGGGCATGCTCCTGGCCGCCGGCGCCAAGCAGGTCGTGGACCTGGCGACGGTCGCAGGCGAGGTCACACCCGGCACGGTGGTGCGCTGATCGGCCCCCTGGAGAGCCGGCAAACGCCCGGTTTTGCAGGGAATCAGCTGTCGTTAACAACCCGGGGCCATTACAGTGTCACAGGTTGTCAACGGGGCGCGTATACTCCCGGCGACTCAACCATCGGCTCAAGGACGGAGCTCTCCATGGTGCGCACGCCTGCTCTTCTCGCAATGCTCGGTCTGCTGACCGTCGCCTGCAACGAATACGAGATCATCGAGGACCCGGACGCCCGGGCCGAGCTCGAGGACAACGCCGTCCCCGACATCGAGGTCTCCCCGACCCAGGTCGACTACGGCCAGCTCGAGGTCGGCGTCGGTGCCGAACAGGCCGTCGTCGTCACCGTCCAGAACGTGGGAGAGGGCGACCTCCACATCATCGACGTCCTGCTCGACGACCCGTCCGCGCCCTACGACATCGGCGCCATCGGCTCCGTCCTGGTCCCGCCCGAGCAGAGCACGACCTTCACCGTCACCTACATCCCCGAGACCAGCGCGGTCGACACGGCCTCCGTCCTGATCGAGTCCGACGACCCGGACGAGCCCACCGTGCCCGTCACCCTGCTCGGCGAGGGCATCGCCCCCGTGGTCGACGTCACCCCGACCGAGTACGACTTCGGCACGCTGTACATCGGCTGCGACAACCTGCAGCCCGTGACCATCAGCAACGTGGGCAACGCCGACCTGTCGGTCGAGTCCTTCGACTTCACCTCGGCGAGCACCGACCTGATCTTCGACGCGTCCGAGGACCTCAACGGCGCCCTGCCCTGGACCGTCGTTCCCGGCGCCGCCGTGCAGGTCTGGGTCGAGTACGCCCCCATCGACGAGTACCAGGACGTCGGCTACCTCTACGTCAACAGCAACGACCCGTTCCAGCCCTCGGTCCTGGCCCAGCAGTCCGGCCTGGGTGAGCTCTACGGCGAGAACACCGACGTCTACGAGCAGCCCATCGAGGGCCAGACCGACATCATGTTCTCCATGGACTTCAGCTGCTCGATGTACGACAACATCAGCAACGTGCTGACCAACTTCGAGGTCTTCATCGAGACCCTGGCCAGCATGGACGCCGACTACCACGTCACCGGCGTCACCGCGGACAACGGCTGCGTCTACAGCGGTGGCCCGACCTACATCGACACCAGCTACTCCGAGGAGCAGCAGAAGACGCTGTTCGACGACATGATCAACAAGGGCGGCTACGGCTCCAACACCGAGCGCCTCTTCTCGATCTTCGAGTCCGCCCTGAAGAACGGCGGCGAGGGCGACGCCAGCTGCAACAGCGGCTTCTACCGCGAGGACGCGACCCTCAACCTGGTCGCGGTCTCCGACGAGCCCGAGCAGAGCCCGAACTCCTACACCTACTACGTGTCCCTGTTCCAGAGCCTCAAGGACGACACCGACGACCTGGTCATGCACGCCATCGCCGGTGACTACCCGAGCGGCTGCGGCGGGGGTGGCGGCGGTGCCGACTACGGCGCCGGCTACTACGAGGCCTCCCTGGCGACTGGCGGCACCTTCCTGAGCATCTGCGCCACCGACTTCGGCTCCCACCTGGAGACCCTGGCCGAGGGCTCCGCCCAGGCGCTGAACGCCTTCGGCCTGTCCGACACCCCGGTGCCCGAGACCATCGCGGTCAAGATCGACGGCATCACCACCACCGTGGGCTGGTCCTACAACGCGACCGACAACGCGGTCGAGTTCGAGAGCGACTACGTCCCCGAGGGTGGCTCCACCGTGGAGATCAACTACGCGGTGAAGGGCGGCTGCGACCAGTAGAGCCCGTCCGACCCTGGCCTTCCCTCCGGGCGGCCCCCAAGCGGGGTCGCCCGGTGTGCTTCTGGCGATGAGCGTGTGGTGAGACCCGCTGTCCCCATCTCGACGGGCACGGGGCCGGCAGCCCCGGGTCGAACGTTCGTCCCCACCGGCAGCCCCGGGGTGAACGTTCGTCTCGACGCCTCACGACCCGCCCAGACAGCCCGAAGCAGCGATGAATGTGGAGCATTTTGAGCTTCGTCCCTCGCTCTTCTCCCGCCGAACGGGGCCGACGAACGTTCACCCCGGGGCTGCCCCGGGCGACGAACGTTCACCCCGGGGCTGCTGCCGGCGGCCCTTCACACTCCTTCACACTTCGCAGGACTCCTTCGTCGGGAGCCAAGGCCCACCCAACCTGTGGTGGGTCTGATGGTCAGGACGACGGACTGAACCGCACCGTCCACGGAGAACCCCATGACCCGAACCATCCGCAACGCCGGCCTCGCCGGAGTCCTCACCGCCCTGACCCTCGCCGCCGGCGTCGCCATCGCCGGCCCCGACGCCGCCGGGCCGCCCGACGGCCCGAGGCAGGACCACGCAGCCCGCATGGCCGAGGAGCTGCAGCTCGACGAGACCCAGGTGACCGCGCTGGAGACCATGCGCGAGACCATCCAGGCCGATCGCGAGGCCGCCCAGGGCGAGCTCGAGGCGATCCGGCTGGAGATGGAGGCCGAGCTCTCAGCGGAGGAGACCAACGAGCGGGCGGTGCACAAGCTCATCGACCAGAAGCTCGAGGTGCAGAGCGACCTGGCCCACGGCCGCATGGACGCCTTCCTGGACTTCCGCGCCACCCTGAGCCCAGACCAGAAGGCCGAGCTGGACGAGCTGATGAAGGAGCGCCATGCCCGCAAGGCCCAGCGCAAGGGCGCCCACAAGGGCCACAAGCGGCCAGGCCAGGACGGGCCCCTCTGGGAAGACCGGTAGTAGCCTCGGCCCATGAGTGATCGCACCCTGCTGGTCGTCGATGACGACGAACGCCTGCGCTCGCTGCTGGCCGAGTACCTCGGGGGTCGGGGCTACACCGTCCTGACCGCCGAGGGCGGCCAGCCCGGGCTGGACCGCCTGCGCGGCGGCGGCGTCGACCTCGTCGTCCTGGACGTGATGATGCCGGACCTCGACGGCTTCGAGGTCTGCCGCCGCATCCGGGCCTTCAGCAAGGTGCCGGTCATCATGCTCACCGCCCGCGGCGACGAGCTGGACCGCATCGTCGGACTGGAGATCGGGGCCGACGACTACCTGCCCAAGCCCTTCAACCCCCGGGAGCTGCTGGCGCGCATCCAGGCCGTGCTGCGCCGGACCGAGGCCGCCCCCGAGGTCGACGGCGCCCTGCGGGCCGGGCCGCTGTCCATCGACGTGGATCGGCGCACCGCAAGCCTCGACGGCGAGGCGTTGCAGCTCACCACCACGGAATTCGAGATCCTGCGCACCCTGGTCGCCAACGCCGGCCGGGTGATTCCCCGGGAGCGCCTGATGGAGCTGGCTCGGGGCGAGGAGTGGGCGGCCTACGACCGCAGCGTCGACGTGCACATCTCCCACCTCCGGCGCAAGCTGGGCGACGACTCCCGCCAGCCGGTGTTCATCAAGACCGTGCGGGGGGTGGGCTACACGCTGCCGCGCGACCCGGGCTGACCTTGTCCCTGCGCTGGCGCCTGGCGCTCCTCCTCGTCCTGACCACCGGGCTCAGCGTGGCGCTGTCGTGGACCGTGGCCCGCCGGGCAGCGTTGAAGCCCTTGGAAGAGGACCTGATGCGGGCCCACGTGCGCACGACCATGCGCATCGCGGGCCACGTGGAGCGGGGGGGCGATGCCGCCCGCATCGCGGAGGAGCAGGGCCTGGAGATCAAGGTCAAGGCCGCTGCGCCGGACACCGGCAACCGCAAGGGACAGTACCTGCCTCGGCGCAAGCAGGGTCGCGAGGTGTGGGTGAGCCGGGGGCCACCGCCGACCGCGGCGGTGGAGACGCGCAAGGGCTGGGTCTACGTGCGCCGGGACATCGACACGGCGGCACCGAACCGGGCGCTTGCGGCGTGGCTGGGGGCCGTGTTGCTGGGGGTCGGCGGACTCGGGGTCTGGATGGCGGGCCGGGCGACCCGGCCTCTGGAGGAGACCCGCGAGGCGATGGCCCGGGTGGCCGCCGGGGACCTCGACCATCGGCTGCCGAACCAGGGCCCGCCCGAGCTCCAGGAGGCCGCCCAGGCCTTCAACGGCATGGCGGAGCGGGTCAAGGGCATGCTGCGCACCCAGCAGGAGCTGATGGCGGGCATCTCCCACGAGCTGCGCACGCCCCTGGCCAGGCTGCGGCTGGAGACCGAGATCCTGAGGGACCTGGGCGGTTCGGAGAGCCGGCTCACGGCGATGGAGGGGGACCTGACCGAGCTGGACGGGCTGGTCGGGGACCTGTTGGAGATCAGCCGGCTGGAGCTGGGTGCGGGACTGGGGGCGCTCCAGCCGGTGGACCTGGCCGAGCTGGCGGCCGAGGCGGTGCGGCGCTGGCCGGCTCCCAGGCACAGCGTGAGCGTGGTCGGTCTCTCGGCCACGGTCCAGGCCGATCCGCGGCGGCTGCTGCGGGTCTTCGGCAACCTGATCCAGATCGCCGTCAATTACGCGCCCGAAGGCACCGCGATCAC
>CAYFPX010000063.1:26856-34051 GCA_964344945.1 uncultured Enterobacterales bacterium | reverse complement strand
CACGCGCGAGATCCGCGACCGGGGCTCGGTCCGGGTCTCACCGCACGCTCCTAGTTGTGCGGCACAGAGACGTACGGGAAGCTGTAGAGGAAGCTCACGTCGTTCTCAGGCGGGTTCAGCGGCAGGTCGGCCAGCGAGGTGGCGGAGCAAGGCGCCCCACCGCAGTCGCCCGGACCCGACAGGTCGAGCAACACCACTGCCAAGGTCACGTCGATGACGGGATCTTCGAGCAGGCGACCGTTCGGGAAGCCGGCGGTGGCGGTGGTGTCGATGGTCAGGGTGTCGGGCACCACCAGGGGCGCGGCGACCGCGACGCAGTCGGCCGCGGCGCAGGCGTCGAAGCCCACGCTGGCCAGGTCGTCGTCGAGAGCGGTGTGCAGGAAGGTCACGCTGTCGGTGATCTCGGTGACGAAGTCGCCAGCGGCGTCGTCGACGGGATCGGACTCGTTGTAGTCGTCCTTGCTGCTGATCACGGCCGTGGCGATCGCCGGCATGCCCATGCGGTCGACGCGGGCGTAGTCGGCGTAGTCGCTGTCCAGGAAGGCGAAGTCGCCAGCGTTGGTGCCGTCGGAGCCGTCCTGGCCGTCGGAGCCGTCCTGGCCGTCGGAGCCGTCCTGGCCGTCCTGGCCGTCGGACCCGTCCTGGCCGTCAACACCGTCCGCGCCGTCTTGACCGTCCTGGCCGTCTTCGCCGTCGATGCCGCTAGCGCCATCGGAGCCGTTCTCACCGTCCTGGCCGTCGGCACCGCTCGCGCCGTCGGCACCGTTCGCGCCGTCGGCACCGTTCATGCCATCTGCGCCGTCCTCGCCGTCGATGCCGTCGATGCCGTCGGCGCCGTCCTGTCCGGCCGGGCCCTCGGGGCCGGCGCAGCCGACCATCACGCCGATGGGAGCGATGAGTGCGAGCGAGAGAAGAGTGTTGAGCTTCATGTGTTCGTCCCCTTAGAGCCGGCCGCTCGTGGCCCAGACCTGGATGGTGTCGTTGCCGCCGGTCGCCACGCCGAGGTCCATCTCGAGCGCGATGGCGGTCACGTTGGTGCCGGCGAGCGAGTCGCGGGAACTGTCGAAGGAGAGGGCGCCCGTCGCGAGCGTGTTCTCGTAGCCTTCGAGGTCGAAGAAGAAGGGATCGTCCCGCAGGCCGACCCAGATCTTGCCGCCGGCGGCCTGGACGACCTGCTCGACAGCACCGGAGACCGGGGCGCCGGTGCCGGGCAGGTTGGAGACCTGCACGCCCCACTCACCCTGGCTGTCCTGGCCGAACTTCACGATGATGTCGATGTCGGCCTCGTTGTCGCCGTCGTTGTCGATGTGGATCCCGTAGGCCACGTCGGCGTCGTAGACCGCCGCCTCGCCGGGCAGGCCCAGGCCCGCCACGGTCAGGATCGTGGTCAGCGTGCCCTCGTCGTGCCAGGCGTAGAGATCCGCGATGTCGGCGGCAGCGTCGGCGCCCGCGATGGGGGCCTCGGCGTGATCCGCGGCGATCGCCGTGGCGGACAGGGTGAGTCCGAAGAGCACGGCCAGAGCGGCCGCGGTGTTGACTTCCTGGAGCTTCATGTGAGCTTCCCTCCTTGAGTTGCAGCGGTGGCTACGGGCGGGTGCTGGGGCCGGATCACGGAGGGGGGTCGAGACCTGCGTGTGCAGCCGACCACGCACTGGACCACCGCGCGATCACGCGACGCCACTGCGACTACCTGTCAGAAGTGGCTCGGCAGGCCGAAGACGCCTCCTGCTTCCTGGTCTTCTCCGAGCTCTCGTGCACCAGTGGTTCGAGCGCCGCGTGCTTCGATGTCGCCTGGGCCCTCGCCCACGGGTACGGCACCGAGGCGGACTCGGGGACCGCCATCGCAGTGGCCAGCTACACCTGCACCGGGAGCGTGTCGGGGACCGAGGCCTTGCGCCTCGCGACCTTGATCGAGGACCAGGGCGACGCCGAGCGGGCCGAACAGTGCCTCCAGAGCGCCTGCCGCCGGGGCCGGGTGCAGGCCTGCCGCGCCCTCCGGTGAGCACCACCGTGTCTCCACCCAGCGCTCCTCGCTGCAGACAGAGGCCCTGAGTGCAACACCACCGCAGACAGAGGGTCTGAACCTCACAACCCCGTCCGGGCCGGGGCACTCGAGGCCGAAGACTGTCGCACTCGACCCCCCTGACTGCGGCCAGCAGGCTGATCGTCCCCAAGGTGTTGCATCCAGCCCCTCTGACTGCGGCGACTGTTGCATTCGGGCGGTCTGACTGCAGCGTCCGGCGACTCACGCGCGAGCGCCCGAGTCGCGGTTGGTGACTTGCCATCGTCGGCCGTGCTCCTGCTCCTGTCCCTGCTGGCCTGCGAGTCCTCGCTCCGCGGCTACCCCAACGTCGAGGAGACGGACACAGCCCCGGTCGAGGCCGACCAGGACGGCGTCCCCGAAGGCCTGGACTGTGACGACGAGGACCCGGGGGTGCGTCCCGCGGCCCAGGAGACCTGCGACGGCGAAGACGAGGACTGCGAGACGGTGGTGGTCAGTGCCGACGCGAGCTGCGTGGACCTGTCCACGGCCTTGGGCGACCCACGGCACCATCCAGGGCGAGCCGCCGGATAGAATGCCGGCGCCCACCGGAGACCCAGCGTGCTGGCCCTGCTGCTGCTCACGAGCACCACCGCCCACGCCGCCTGCCCGTCGACCTTCTCCGACGTCCAGACCGCGATCGACGGCGCTCTGGACTCCTATGACCGGGGTCTGATCCAGGAGTTCAGGGCCCACCAGGCCGCGCTGTCCGAGGACCTGCCCTGCCTGCAGGGCATGCTCGAGCCAGACGAGGTCCGGGCCATCCTGGTCGTCCAGCTCCTCGAGGCCTGGGGCCGCAAGGACCGCGCCGCCACCGCCGCGACCCTGCACGCCCTGCTCGACCTGGACCCCGGCTTCAACGTGGGCACCGAGGTCAAGCTCTCGGACATGCCCCTCCAGGAGTTCCTGGCCCAGTCCGAGGCGGGCCACCTGCCCCCGGAGCAGGTCCCGGTGCCCCTGGTGCCCTGGTCCACCTGGCACGTCAACGGCGACTCCAAGCCCGGCACGCCCATCCCGGTGGGTCGGCCGGCCGTGGTGCAGCTGCTGGACACCCGGGAGGGCAAGGTCCTGACCTGGTACCTCGACCAAGGGGGACTCCCCCCCGGCTTCGAGACCCCGGAAGACGCCAGCGACTTCGACTGGAGCCGGGTGGACCTGACCCGGCTCGAGCCGCCGGAGAAGGTGCGGCGGGCCTTCAAGTCCGAGCGCTTCCTGTGCGCTGGCGCCGGGGTCGCCGGCGCGGTCGCGATCGCCGGCCTGGGCACCGCGGCCTGGTTCGCCCGGAGCTACGGCCAGTGCCGGGACACGTGGGACGACACGTCCTGCTCGACGGACCAGATCAACGCCTGGGTGGACTGGAACGATCGACTGCTCAAGGGAGGCATCGCGGCGGGCGGCGCGGCGGCCCTGCTGGGCGCGGGAGCGGTGGTCACATGGCGCTTCTGAGGGTCCTGCCGTGGGTGCTGCTCCTGAGCGGCTGCCTGCGCATCGACACAGACGCAGACGACGACGGCTTCGCCTGGGACAAGGTCGAGGGAGGCACGGACTGCGACGACACCAACGACGCCGTCTTCCCCGGGGCGCCCGAGGTCTGCGACGGCGTCGACAATGACTGCAACCAGCTGACCGACCAGGACGACCCGGCCCTGGACCCGGCCAGCCTGCGCGAGTTCTTCCTGGACGACGACGGCGACGGCTTCGGCGACGACTTCGTGGTCCTCAGGGCCTGCGCCCACCCGGGCGGGGACTATGTCGAGCAGGGCGGCGACTGCGACGACGCGGACCCGGACATCCACCCGAACGCCGACGAGCTCTGCGACGTGGAGGACCGGAACTGCGACGGCGACGAGCACGCCGGCGCGACGGACGGCCCCGAGTACCACCGGGACGCCGACGACGACGGCTACGGCGACCCCGACGGGGAGACGATCCGGTGTGACCTGGCGTCCGGGTACGTCGCGAACAGCGACGACTGCGACGACACGGACACCGAGGTCCACCCGGGCGCAGACGAGCACTGCGACGACGAGGACGAGGACTGCGACGACCTCGTCGACGAAGACGCCCAGGATGCACCCGAGTGGTACGCCGACCACGACGGGGACGGCTACGGCAACTCCGACGACACCACCTCGGCCTGCGAAGTGCCATCGACCCACACCGCGGAGGCCGGCGACTGCGACGACTCCGACGCCGAGGTCCACGAGGGCGCAGACGAGGTGTGCGACGGCAAGGACAACGACTGCAACGGCCAGACCGACTCCGACGACGAGGGCGTCGATCTCTCCACGGTGGAGCCCTGGTACGTCGACACGGACGGCGATGACTTCGGGGACAGCAACGACCCGGGCGTCCTGCAGTGCGATTCCCCACCGGGCTCCCACTCCCAGGACCCGACCGACTGCAACGACGACGACCCCGCCGTCCACCCCGACGCCACCGAGGTCTGCGACGCCAGCGACACCGACGAGAACTGCGACGGGATGGCCGACGACGACGACCCGGGGGTGACGGGCACCACCACCTGGTACACCGACAGCGACGGCGACGGCTTCGGGGACAACGCGAGCACGGTCCAGGCCTGCGATCCCGCTCCAGGCCGCACGACCGACGCCAACGACTGCGACGACTCCGACGCCGGGGTGAACCCGGACGCTGCCGAGACCTGTGACCCCGGAGACAGCAACTGCGACGGCGACCACGACCTCGGCGCCACCGACGGCGACCCGTGGCACGTGGACGCCGACGGCGACGGCTACGGCGATCCGGACACCACCGTGCGCTTCTGCACCGACCCGGGCTCCGGCTACACCGCAGCGACAGACGCCACCGACTGCAACGACGCCGACAGCGGCAGCAATCCCGGCGCCACCGAGGTCTGCTACGACGGCGAGGACCAGGACTGCGACGGCGGAACCGCAGGGGTCTGCGACTGGCTGTCCGGCTCCCTCGGGCTGAGCAGCGGCCCTCACCTGGTGGTCTGGACCGGCGAGGCCTCCTCGGACGAAGCGGGTCTCAGCCTGGCCTCTCGGGACCTCGACGGCGACGGCGTGCACGAGCTCGCCATCGGAGCACCGGGTGCGGACAGTGGCGCGGGCGCGGTCTACGTGCTCTCGGCCGACACGCCGTCCGGGGAGTCCCTGGGCGACCACGGGGTGCGCTACGACGGCGAGGACCCCGGGGACGGGCTCGGCTCGGCGGTGGCCTTCGCGGACCTGGAGGGGCTCGGGACCTCCTCGCTCGTCGTGGGGGCCAGCGCGGCGAACCCCGGGGCCGGGGCCGACCCCACCGGCGCGTTCTACCTGCTCGAGGTCGGCACTTCGGACAGCGACGTGGGCGTCCTGGTCTCCAGCTCGGACGCGCTCCAGCGCTGGGGCGACGACCAGGACGCCGTGGGCGATGTCCTGGTGGTCGGCGACACCGAAGGCGGCCAGGACACGCTGCTCATCGGCGCCCCGGACCGAGACGGCAGCAAGGGTGGGGCGTATGTCTACGCCGGTGCCGGCAGCCTCAGCGTGTCCGGCGCCAAGAGCACGGGGACCCAGGCCCAGGCCATTGCGTCGGACACCACGGCCGTCCCGGTGGCCTGGGACACCGACACCCGCGGGCGCCTCGGCTCGGCCGGGGCCATCTGCGACCTGGACGGCGATGCCCTGGGCGACCTGGTGCTCGGCGCCAAGACCGCCGATCCCCCCGACCTGAACAACGCCGGCGCCGCCATCGTCGAGCTCGGTCCACTCACGGCCACGAGCTACACGCCCTCCGCAGCGCAGATGATCGGTGGGGAGAACGACGAGGACGGTCTGGGGTCCGCGATCGCCTGCGCTGACCTGGACGACGACGGCGTCCAGGACCTGGTCCTGGGGGCACCGACCCATGGCAGCGCCATCTCGGAGGGGGCCGTGTTCATCCGACACGGCCCCATCACCGCCTCCCTCGGCACCGGCCTGGACACGACCGGCCAGGACCACCGGATCTACAGCAGCTCAGCCGGCGACTACGCGGGCCTGGCCGTGGCGACCGGCGACTTCGACGGCGACGGCAAGGACGACCTGGTCGTCGGCGTGCCCGAGGGCTTCTTCACAGCGGGGTCCGCGGGACGGGTGGTGCTGATCCAGGGGCCGATGACCGGCAGCACCGACCTGTCCACCAGCGGCGGCATCGAGCTCCTCGGGTCGGGCAACGACACGGTCGGCCTGACGCTGCTGGCAGCTGACGTGCTCGGCAGCGACGGCATCGACGACCTGGTCCTCGGGGCGACCGGGCTGGACGGGGTCCTGGGAGACGAGGGCGGGGTCTACCTGCTGCAGGGCTACGACACCACGGCGTCGGGGATCACGGCGGTCGGGGAGTAGCGTCAGAACCGGCCGTTCCCCGTCCACCGCCCGATCGTCCCTGCATCGGCGGTCGCCTGGGTCACGTCCTGCCAGCCTGGAGAGGGACTGTCCCCGCAGTGGCCGACGATCATGTCGATGATGTAGACCTCCTCGCTGCCCTCCCGGGAGCCCCAGCCGAAGTGGTAGTCGACGACGTCCTGGGACAGATCGCCCTCGTTGCCGCGCTTCCAGTTGTAGCCCCAGCGGTCGTCGGTGGTGCGCAGCCGGTCGACCACCAGGTCGAGGAAGTCGTTGTTGCCACCATGCTCCACGCAGGACGCCGCCAGCAGGTCGGGCCGGTCCGCGGCGGCCTGGTCGACCACGTGTCCCATGTCGGGCAGGGGCAGGGGCGCCGAGCCCTCTTCGGGCGCCTCACAGCTCACGTCGATCAGGGCCGCGGTCTCCTCCCCGAACCAGCGCACACCTTCGTGCACCATCTGCCAGTCCGTGGTGGTGGCGCCGGACCAGTCCTCCGGGGCCACGAGCGGCAGGACGAAGCTGTGCTCCTGACCCGGCCCCACGGCATCGGCCTCGTCCAGCCACACCCGCACGTCGCGCTGGATTAGCAGGTCCTAGTCGTCGAGGGCGCCCAGCTTGTAGCCGGCGTCCCGGGTCCAGGTGGCCGTGCCGACGTTGCGCACGGTCACGATCCCGTCGGCGGTCTCCCCGCAGGTCATGGCCGCGGGCACGGTCACGTCCACGATCACCGCGTCGTCCTCGGGGCGGTCGGTGTCGGAGGAGGGGGTGCCGGTGTCCTCGGGCGGACCGGTCGAGGGGG
>CAYFPX010000063.1:25175-26834 GCA_964344945.1 uncultured Enterobacterales bacterium | reverse complement strand
CCCCGGAGTCCGGGACCGGGGCTCCGGTCTCGGTCAGCAGGGTGCCGGTGGTGAGCGAGCCGCAGGCGGTGAGCATCAGGGTGAGCAAGGTGCGCTCCGGTGGGGTGCACCGGGGGCCGGATCAAGTTCCGGGCCAGCTTGCAGGGTCCGCGGATCCGCCTGGTACCCGGGGCAGCGCTGCGACAGGGCTGGGAGCATGACACCGCTGCCCCAGCAGAGGTGTCGCAGCGCTCAGGTCCGTGCCTCCACGCTCTCCTTCACCCGGAAGTACTTCTCCGGGATCCGGGTGTAGCGCCAGGCGAGCCAGGCCAGCAGCGCCGAGAGCAGGGCGAGCTGGAACCACAGGGAGGCGACCAGGCCGCGGGCTTCGGTGACCGCCCCGACCAGGGGCGCCGTGGCGGCGAAGAACAGGCGCCCGCCGAGGGCCCCCAGGGACAGGACCGTGGCCCGCTTGTCGGCGTAGGTGTAGGCCAGGACCCGGTCGCTGAGGATCGGGCGCCCCAGGCCACGCACGGCCTGGCGCCCCAGGACGAACAGGAAGGAGAAGGGCCCGAGCACCAGAGCCATGCAAGCCAGGGGCAGGAGCTGGAGCACGCCGAGGCCCACCAGGGCGCCTCGGGGCCCAAGCCGCCGGTCGAAGGCGGCCGCCTGCCGAGCGGCCAGCGCCGCGGTCAGGTTGAAGATCGCGAAGGCACCACCGAAGGCCCAGATCGGCAGACCGGTGAGCTGCATGTAGGGCTGGTAGAGCCACAGCAGCCAGATGGCCGATCCGGTCAGCAGGCCGAACAAGGACAGGTACCAGCGCACCAGCCGGTGCTTGCCCACGAAGCGCAGGGCGTCCCGGAGCAGGGCGGTCGGTGCCGGTCGCTCGGCCGGATCGGTGCTCGCCACCTCGACGAAGCGCGTCGCCACCACCAGCGCACAGACCGGCCCGACCATCGAGCACCACCAGGTCCAGCGCAGGTCGACCTCGGCCACGAAGCCCCCGACCAGGTTCGCCGCCGCGAACATCAGCAGCTGCCAGCCCTTGGCCCGGCCCTCCCGCTCGGCGTACTCGTCGACCCGGTCGAGCGCCTTCAAGGTGTCGTAGAGCAGGGCCGAGTCCGCCCCGCTGAACAGCGCCGCGCCCAGGGCGAGCACCACCTCGGCGAGCAGGAAGGTCCAGAAGCCGGTGCCCAGCCCGTAGAGGCCCAGCCCGGCGAGCAGCGCAGCCTCGCCGTAGAGCAGGCTGGTCCGCTTGCCGAGCCGGTCGGCGACCATGCCCGTGGGCACCTCGAGCACCACCACCGCCAGGGCGAACAGCCCCTGGAGCCAGAACACCTGCTCCAGGTCCAGGCCGTTGTCCTGCCAGAACAGGACCACCACCGGCACGAAGCACGGGGTGAAGGCCAGAGCCGAGAACCAGGGGAAGAGCCGGAGGTTGCGGTCCACCCCTTGGGGCCTACTTGCCGGTGTCCCGGATGACCTGGGGCTCGAAGTCCGGCCGGGAGGCCTGGTACAGCGCCTCGGCGTACTCCGGGATCCGACCGGTCATCTGGAAGCCCCACTTGTCCTTCACCTGGCGGCCGTGGTTCAGGTCGATCTCGCACACCAGCAGGCCGTCGCGGGTGCGGGACAGGCCGGGGGCGTCGCCCGGGACCACCACGATCGAGACGCCGC
>CAYFPX010000063.1:0-25165 GCA_964344945.1 uncultured Enterobacterales bacterium | reverse complement strand
GGGGGTGCGGGGGCCGTGGGGGGCCGCCACGTAGCTGGAGTCGGAGAAGTGGCCGAAGTCGTTGTGGCTGGCCTGGCCGTCGCCGCTGGTGAAGGCGTTCGGGAAGGACTCGGTGCCGATGCGGTTGATGCCGGCGACGAAGTAGTTGTTCGCGATGCTCGCGCACCTCGCCTCGATCGGCCACAGGGGCTCGGAGAGGGCCCCGACGGTGGCGGACGGGTTGAACACGATCTCGGCGCCGTTGATGCCGAACATCAGCCAGTTGAGCGGGTGGTGCCGGCCGTAGCAGATGTTGATGGCGACCTTGCCGAACTCGGTCTGGAAGACCGGGTGACCGTCCTCGCCCTCCATGTAGTAGGTGGACTCGTTGAAGTCGCCGACCCGCGGGATGTGGTTCTTGCGGTGGCTGCCGATCACATTGCCCCGGTTGCCGATCACCACCGCGGTGTTGTGGATGGTGTCGCCGTGGGCTTCGTCGCGCTCCAGGATGGGGCTGACGATGACCATGTTGTGCTTCTTGGCGAGGGCGGCCAGGAACTGGGTGGACGGGCCGTCGACCGGCTCGGCGAACTCCAGCCAGGGCTGCTTCTCCCGGGTGCAGAAGGCGAAGGGCATGGTCCAGGCCTCTTGCAGGCCCAGCACGTTCACGCCGAGCCTGGCGGCGGCCTCGATGATCGTGCCGACGCGCTCGGCCAGGGCCTCGTACTGCTCGACCACCGGGCGGTCCGTGGGCAGCACGATCTGGTTCTGGATGACCCCGACCCGCACGATGCGCGGGGGACGGCGCTGCTCCTGGGCAGCGGGGATCTTGTAGGCGGCGACCTCGAAGTCGTGCTGGTCGGCGTAGGCCTGGATGTCGTCGTCGATCGGCAGGGCGCCCGGCACGTTGCCGTAGAGGATGCGGAAGGCCTCGCGCTGGTCGGCGGGGGGGAGCTTGCGCAGGATGCCCTCGAGGCTCTGGATCTCCCCGGTGGCCACCAGCGCGGTGCTGCCCTCGAGAGCGGCGGCGGTGTCGGTCTGGGCCTGGGTGTCGGTCTTGGTCTCGGCCACGGGATCCTCTCGTCTGGAAGGCTGGACCCGGACTGCCTAACCGCCGGACAAGCAGGGTCAGGTCCGGGTCGAACGCAACAGGAGCGCGTCAGGTCCCCCTCAGACGCAACAAATGGAGAGAGCTCGGGCCTGAGAGGCCGATCCAGCGCCAGGATCAGGCCTGTTTGCGCACCCGGGACGGCCATTTGTTGCGTCCAGGCCGGACCTGAGCGCTGCGTGTTGCATTCACCCGGGACCTGCTGGCTCCTTCACGGCCAGCCGACCCGCCGCGGACTCCCCGTCGACCACGGCGAGCCCGCCCTCCTCCTCGCCGGCCTCCTGGACCGTGAGCGCGCCCCCCGTGCGGGTGGCGAGCTCCGCCAGGCGCCGCCTCGCCGCCTCCGCCTCGGGCAGCTCGGTCGCTGCCACAGCCCGCAGGACCGCCACGTCCGGGTCCCCGCTCAGCAGCGACTCCCGGAGCGCGTCGTCCCCACCCTGGATTCGAGCCACCACCGCGGCCCCCCGGGTCGGGCCGTCGGCGTCCCCGCTCAAGGCGACCAGGAGCTCGGCGCCGTCGTCGCCCAGCGCGACCGCCGCCTGGACCCGCGTCGGCCCCCGGCCAGACCCTGCCCAGCTCGTGAGCACGGTGTGGCTCAGAGGGTCGTGGGATCGCCTCGCCCACTGCCGCAGGTGGTCCTCGGCGTCTTCCTTCGACTGGCTCTCCAGCACCGCCAGGGCCCGGGGCAAGGGCGCCAGGGCGCTCAGCCGCTCGCCCTCACGCCCCAGTCCGTCCAGGGCACCGAGAGCGTCGACCAGCACGGCCGGTAGGGTCTCGACCGCCAGCAGCCGATCGAGCACGAACTGGTCTCCCACGCGACGGCCCCCGAGACCCTCGAAGACCTCCAGCGCCTCGGCCACGATCGGCGACCGCCAGGAGAACGCCGGCTCGCCGACGGCCCCCCAGGGCACCGCGACCTCCAGCCGCACCCGGTCCCGGGAGATCGTCAGCCAGGCCGGCGTGCCCAGGGGGAGCACCAGCTCGTGGACCGAGCCCACGCTGGCGTGGGTGGCACCAGGGTCCATGCGGACTCCGGGCACCCACTGGGGCAGGGACCGGAGCAGGGTGTCGCCGAGGCGGCCGCCGCGAAAGACCTTGAAGAAGAGCCATCCACACAGCGCAAGCGCCGGCACGGCGACCAGCGGCCAGGCCAGGACCAGACCAAGGAGCACCCAGAACACCCCGACGAAGCCGAAGAGCACAGCGATCCGGATCACCTTGCCGAGGCGGTGCGCCTGCACCCCGGCGATCCACTCCCCCCAGTTGGTCGACGGGCTCTCCGACGGGCCGCTCATCCCACCTCCTCGGCGCTATCATGCCCGACTGCCCGCCTTCCTCCTGGGTTCCCACATGGCACGCACCGCCCTTGTCGCGCTGACGACCCTGCTCGTCGTCGGCTGCTCCGACCAGTCCGTCACGGCGACCAACGCCAGCCCCGAGGCGCTGATCACCTCCCACGACGAGGGCGACCTCGTCCAGGAGGGCGACGAGCTCACCTTCGTGGGCGTTGTCAGCGATCCGGACCACGCCGCGGCCGAGCTCCTGGCGACCTGGTCCCTCGGGGGCGAGGTGATCTGCGACGAAGTCACCCCCGAGGTCGATGGCTCCACCGCCTGTGTCGCCACCCCCGGACCCGACGACACGACCCTGAGCCTCGCCGTGCTCGACCCCGGCGGCGCGGCGGGGGTGATGAGCGTCACCCTGGAGGTCGTGCCCACCGGCGCTCCGGCCGTGAGCATCACCGCGCCCGCGGCCGACGGCACCTTCTACAGCGACCAGTCCATCACCCTCGCCGGCACCGTTGCGGACGCCGAGGACCCCGCCCCCGACCTGGCGGTCTGGTGGGAGTCCGACCTGGACGGCACCCTGCTGACCGACCTCACAGCCGACGACGCCGGCGCCATCGAAGCCACCGCCGTGCTCAGCGAGGGTGACCACCTGCTCACGCTCTTCGCCCGGGACGCCACCGACAAGACCGGCAGCGACAGCGTCGCGATCACCGTCGGACCCCCGAACTCCGCGCCGGCCTGCGAGATCCTGGCCCCCGAGAGCGGCACCACCGGCGCCGAAGGCGCCCTGGTGACCTTCGAGGCCACCGCCAGCGACGTCGACCAGCCCGCCGACGCCCTCGCCGTGACCTGGACCAGCGACAAGGACGGCGAGCTCGCCAGCGGCACCCCGACCACCAGCGGCGACATCACCCTGGCCACCTCGACCCTGTCCCTGGCCACCCACACCGTCAGCCTGGTCGTCACCGACGAGGTCGGCGCGACCTGCACCGACCAGGTGACCTACACGGTGGGCAGCGCCCCCACGATCTCCCTGACAGCACCCACCACCGGCGACCTGTTCAACGAGGGCGAGGCGATCACCCTGACCGCCCAGGTCAGCGACACCGAGGACAGCGCCACCGACCTGGCCCTGTCCTGGGACTCCAGCCTCGACGGCACCCTGTCGACCCAGGGCGCGGACTCCACCGGCCTGGCCCAGGTGGTCACCACCGCCCTGTCCGCCGGCGAGCACGTGCTCACCGTCACCGCCACCGACAGCAGCGGCATGTGGGCCAGCACCCTGGCGACCTTCACGGTGAACGCCCTGCCGACGGCCCCCACGGTCTCCCTGAGCCCGGATCCGGCCACCACCACCGACACCCTGATCGCCAGCGCCAGCGGCAGCACCGATCCCGACAGCTCGGGCACGGTGTCCTACACCTACACCTGGTACGAGGCGGGGTCGCTGTCCAGCGCCAGCACCGGCGCCACCTTCCCCGACAGCGCCACCACACGGGGCCTGACCTACAAGGTGGTCGTGACCCCCAGCGACGGCACCGGCGACGGCAGCCCCGGCGAAGCCGAGCTGACCATCGCCAACGCCGACCCCGTGGTCACCACCCCGAGCATCAGCCCGTCGACCGGCGTGACCACCACCACCACCCTGAGCTGCACCGCCTCCGCCACCGACGACGACGGCGACACCCCGACCCTGACCTATGCCTGGGACGCCGACGGCTCGAGCCTGGGGGTCAGCGACAGCGTCGACCTGGGCAGCCACGGGGTGGCCGTCGGCGCCACCATCACCTGCACGGCCACCGCCACCGACGACTGGACCGCCCAGGTCTCGGCCAGCACCTCGGTGACCGTCGACAACACCGATCCGACCGTCGACACGGTCACCGTGAGCGAGCCCTCCGGCGGCGCCACGACCAGCGCCACCCTCACCTGCGCCGCCACGGCGTCGGATGTCGACGGCGACACGCCCACCCTCAGCTACGCCTGGGACAACGGGGGCAGCAGCCTCGGCACCGGCACCTCCGTGACCCTGTCGACCGCCACGGCCTCGCCCGGCGACACCATCACCTGCACCGCTACGGCCACCGACCCCCACGGCGGCACGGCCACCGGCAGCGACGGCGCCACGGTGATCAACAGCGCCCCGAGCGTCGACAGCGTCTCGATCTCCCCCAGCAGCGGGGTCACGACCAACACCAACCTGCTGTGCAGCGGCACCGCCTCGGACCCCGACGACGAGACCCCGACCCTCGCCTTTGCCTGGGACGCCGACGGCACCTCCCTGGGCACCGGCACCCTGCTGTCCCTCGATCCCAGCCTGGTGTCTCCCGGCGCCACCGTGACCTGCACCGCCACGGCCACCGACGCCAGCGGCGACACAGGCTCGTCCAGCACCTCGGTGACCGTGGACAACTCCGCGCCCAGCATCAGCAGCGTCACCATCACCCCCAGCGACCCGAGCGCGACGGACACCCTGACCTGCAGCCACAGCGGGTTCAGCGACCCGGACGGCGACAGCGACCAGTCCACCTACGCCTGGGACGTCGACGGGGTGAGCGCCGGCACCGACACCACCCTCAGCACCACCCTGGCCACCGGGGACACCATCACCTGCACGGTCACGCCCTTCGACGGCACCGACACCGGCACCGCCCTGAGCGACTCGGTCACCATCACCAACACCGCGCCGGCGGTCGACAGCCTCACCCTGGACCCGACCGACCCGGACACCGACGACACCCTCACCGCCACGGTGACCACCAGCGACGCCGAAGGCGACAGCGTGAGCGTGACCTACGCCTGGTTCGTCGACGGGGTCGAGACCGGCCACACGGGCGCCACCCTGGACGGGCCCAGCTGGTTCGACAAGGACCAGGAGATCACGGTCGAGGTCACCCCCGATGACGGCCAGGACGCGGGCAGCACCGCGAGCACCAGCGTCTGGGCCGTCAACACGCCGCCGGAGGCCCCGACCCTCACCCTCTCCCCGAGCTCGCCGACCGTCGGCACCGACGACCTGGTCTGCGAGGTGGATGTCGACTCCGCCGACCTGGACGGCGACAGCATCACCTACGCCATGTCCTGGACCGTCGACGGCGTGGCGTACAGCAGTGCCTCGGACACCGGCGACACCGCCGGCTGGCTCGGCGCCGAGACCACCACCTGGCCCGACGACACCGTGCCCGCCGAGGACATGAGCGCCGGCGAGACCTGGGAGTGCACCGCCGAGCCCGACGACGGCGACGAGGTCGGCGCCACCGCCAGCGCCGCGGTGACCCTGGCCGGCGAAGCCTGGTCCGGCACGATCGAGATGCCCGCCGACGGCACCATCGACGGCTACTCCAGCGGCGCCTGGGGCTCGATGAACGGCGACGGCCGCATCGCCACCCGCATCGTGCTCACCCAGGCCTGCAACAACCCGGAGCTGGCCTTCTACCAGCACAGCAGCGCCGACTCGACCATCCACGGCAGCTTCTACGTGATGGACAGCGCGGGCACGGTGCTGGCGTACAGCGACTACCAGACCATGGGCAGCTGCAACGACTGCTGGCACCCACACCCGGGCCGGCTGACCGTGACCATGGACGCCGGCACGACCTACTACCTGGGCTTCCAGAACACGGGCGCCGACATGTCCGGCCCGTCGATCTACGAAGACGCCGACGCCCGGACCGTGGAGATCGCGACCTTCGACGACCCGCGGGCGGACCAGCCGGGCACCTCGACCAACCGCGGCCTGGCGACCACCTCGTCGAGCTGGCAGCACCGCTGGCGGGTGGACTGCGAGTAGCGCTCGGTGAGGCCTCACGAGGGTGTCGGCCCAACCCCGGACACGGCATGACCCCAAGCCCGCAATCCGGCTCGGGTTGCGAGCGCTAGTCCCCTGTCTCAGAAATTCGTGGACACTCGCTTGCCCTCGCCACGCCTGGCGGCCCGCTCTCGCGTTGATGTGACTCGGCCACACCGGCCGCTCGAGCAGACCACCAGACGCGGCGATGGCTGCGCGATTGCCTCACGAATTTCTGAGACAGGGGACTAGAAAAAAGCCGCCGGATCCAGCAAGCTCCACCCCGACCCGATCATCAGCCCCTGGGGCGGAGTGCCCTCGGTGAGGGGGATCGGGATCGGCTGATCGTCGAGGGCCGAGGTCAGGGCGCCGTCGGCCATCTCGTAGCTGAAGGTGAACGCGACCTCGTGGGGCACCAGCGTGCCGCTGAAGTCGTCCTGGATGCCCAGGTGGGTGGCGTAGACGTACGGCGCCCAGTTGGTGGCGTAGTCGTCGCCCGCGGCGTCGACGAGGGCCCGGAGCTCGGACTCGAAGGCCGTGGAGATCGGCCCGTAGCCCAGGCCCAGGAACTTGGACTCCAGGACACTGCTGGGGGTGGTCTCGCCCCAGACCCAGGGGTCCATGTCGTAGCAGGTGTTCTCCAGCATCTTCAGGCTGATGGCGTAGCTGAGCCACAGGTCGCTCCGACCCATGTCGTCCACGCCCTCGACGGTGATCTGTCCCACCCACTCGCAGGTGTAGTCCTCGTTCCAGGTGGAGAAGAAGCGGTTGTCCGCGAACAGGAAGATCACCACCGGCGGCAGGGTGCTCGCGGGGTTGCCCGGCTCGAGCATGAACTCGTCGAGGATGTCGCCGTCGTAGCTGGCGTAGGCGTAGACCATCACGACATCGGGCTCGAAGGGCACGCCTTCGTGTCCCGGATCGGCGGGGTCGACGTCCCACCACCCGGTGTCGCTGCCGCTGCCCGAGCAGGCGACCAGGGCGGCGGGCAGCAGCAGGGGCCAGGTGCGGATCATCGCCTCCCACTATGCTCTGAGCCGCGGCCACCGTCGACGATCGGCCGAGGCTCAGCGGGCGCCGACCACCGAGTCCACAGTGCTCGCCGGGGTGCCCCAGGCGTCCTCGCGCTTGAATTTCGTCTCGGCGATCTCGGGGATGGCCTTGCGGTCCTCCCGCAGGTAGATCGCCAGGCCTTCGGCGATCACATCGGCGATGGCCAGAGCGTTGTCCGGGTTCGGTCGGATCGGGTGGCCCCGCTCGTCGAAGTCCCAGACCAGGTCCTTGCGCACCTCGATGCCCAGGGAGCTGTGGCGGTTCTTCGAGTAGCGGTACTCCGACACGATGGCCTGGTCGTCGGCCCGGCAGAAGGCGTCGATGGCCTCGTAGGCCTGCTGGGCGCGAGCGAACTCCCGCACCCGGCCCCGAGGCGCTCGCCGGAAGGTGTGGATGTGGCAGCGCAGGGTCTCGGACTCGCTGTTGCGCAGGTTGGTGTCCAGGAGCATCTCCCAGACCAGCTGGTACTCGGAGCGCTCCAAGGTCTCCGGGTGAGCGGCCTCGAAGCGGCTGCGCAGGAATTGGAAGAAGGACCAGACCTGGGAGCGCACCTCCGGGGAGCCCTCGGGCAGCAGGTAGGGGTAGTCGTGCCCCACCGGGATGCCGTGCTTCTCCAGGGTCAGGCTGACCCGGTCCCGCAGGACCCGGTCGGCGGTGAACTCGCCCAGCACAGCCGGGAACATCGGGTCGTGCAGGCCCAGGGGGGTCTCGGAGTCGATGCGGTAGCCCACGGAGCGGGTGACCAGTGAGACATGGGGCCTCGGGGTGCCCGAGGGGTTGTACTTGTCGTAGGTGTGGACGGCGATCTTGAGGAGCTTGCCCTCCAGCGCCTGGTCCATGCCCGCGGAGATCTCGTCGTAGTGCTCTTCGAGCAGGCGGCGCTTCTGGCGGAAGTCGAGCAGGTCGCAGAAGGGGTAGTTGATCGCGAAGCGCTGCAGGTGCTTGGCGTGGTGGGTGGTGCTGCCGGGGAAGCGGCCGAAGTCCAGGAGCACCCGCGCGGTGTTCACCTTGTAGTAGCCGTCGAGCCCCAGCTGGTCGGCGAGGCGGGCGGCCACGATGCTGGCGCCCCAGTCCCGCTCCCGCACGTAGTCGTCGTAGAACACCTCGGAGCCGAAGGGCACGCCGTCCGGGTCGAGCAGGAACTCGGGGGGCACCAGGCGGCCGTCGTGGATCACGTCGATCATCAAGAGCGGCCGATACTCGGCGGGGAACCTGGGTCGGCTCCGGCCGTGCCGCTTCACCGCCACGAATTCGAGGGGCGAGACCGGGTCGTGCTGGAAGGGAATCTCCGTCATGGGTCGCCTGTGGGGTGCGTCTTGTGCCAGCCTCGTTGTATCCGCTCCGAGCCTGTGTGCGCGGGCTATGGGGCGGCCGGAGGTACCCGTGATCGGACTGTGGCTGCTGGCCTGTACCGGATCCGAGGTCGAAGAGACGAGCCCTACCCCTACGGCGAGCTCATCGCCCGCTGGGAGTGGCCCCCCTGGCTCAAGCTCACCGCCTACACCCGCGACGTGATCGAGACCGCCGACCAGGTCCTGGAGCTGTACCCCTCGGTCGTGAGAGAGCGGGACTGCCGGGCCTTCGACACAGGAGCGTCCGAGTGAAGGCCGTCGTCTTCGACTTCAACGGGGTGATCGCCGACGACGAGCCGGTCCACCAGGCGGCCTTTGCCGACGTGCTGGGGCCTCTCGGGATCACGCTGACCTCGGAGGCCTACTTCACGACGTACCTGGGGCTCGACGACCGCACGTGTCTCACCCGGGTGTGGCGGGACCTGTCCGGGCGGCCGGCCCTGAGCGAGGCCGAGACCGTCGCGCTGATGGAGGAGAAGGCCGACGCCTACCTGGCCCGGGTGGCCCGGGGAGCGCCGATCTGCCCCGGCGCCCTGGACCTGGTGCGGGGGCTGGCCGAGGTGATGCCGATCGCCATCTGCTCGGGGGCTCGGCGGCGGGAGATCGAGGCGGTGCTGGCCCAGGCCGACCTGGCCGACTGCTTCCAGCACGTGCTGACCGCCGACGAAGTCCCGGTCGGCAAGCCGGACCCGAGCGGGTACGCCCGGACCATCGCCCTGCTGGGCGTGGACCCCCACCACGGCCTGGTGCTCGAGGACGCCCCCCACGGCGTGGCCGCAGCCCACGGCGCGGGCATGGTCTGTGTCGGGGTGGTCGGCAGCACGTCGCGGGCGGCGCTGGAGGCCTGTGCGGATGCGGTGGTCGACTCCCTGGTGGGGGTGGGGCCCGGGGAGCTGGCCCGAGCCTGGGCGACCACCCGGGCGTGATGGAAGCGGCCGACATCGGCCTCCGCGGACGGGTCTGACGGGCCGATCCGCGGTCCACCTCACGATTCTCTTCCACCGACCGACCGCCCCGCGCCTCCCTGGCCAACCGGGAGGCGACCGTGTCCGCACTGCGATTGATAGACTGCCCGACCCACGCGGACGGGCCCGTGACCACAGCCGAGGACCTGAAGCAGTTCTGGCGGACGATCTGCGGCGACCAGCGGCCGACCCTCTACCAGCTGGATCAGCTCGCCGCGCACATGCGGGCCCAGACGGCCCTGGCCCCCGGCGCCGAGCGGGTGATCTGGTGGGCTGCGAGCCAGGCCCAGCGGGACCTGCTCGACCTGGTGAAGCGCAAGGCCGCGAAGCGGCGCCTCGGTCCCGACCGGGCCGAGGTGGCCCACGGCGCGCTGCTGGGAGAGCTCCCGGCGCTGTACGCCGCCTGGGACCCGGAGGACCCGGAGGAGGAGACCTTCCGCGGCAAGGTCGCCTCCAAGGCCGACGCTCTGCTCCGCCAGGAGCAGCGCCAGGACCACCGCCAGGCCGACCCCGCTCGCACCGGCGAGCTCCAGGGCACCCTGGGCCCGCCCGAGGAGGCCTACGAAGTCCTGGAGAAGCTCGCCCAGCGCCGCTTTCTCTGGTACCTCTACGGCTCGCCGGTCCTGGAGAAGCGCAAGCACCGCTTCCTGAATTTCAAGGGCGACAAGGCGGTCAAGGAGTTCGCGCCCCTGGCCGCGGCGCTCGAGGGGCAGTCCCGGCGCGACATGGCGCGCTGGAACCAGCCCAAGCGGGGGACCTGGGACGAGGTGGAGCCCCCGAAGTCCGAGCTGACCTGGTGGGGCAATGCCGTGCAGACGGCCAAGGCCAAGGTCGCGAAGGCCAAGGCCGCCAGCAAGACCCACCAGCGGGTCTACGACGAGATCTTCGCGGCACTGGTGAGGGCGAGCCGATGACTCACCACGACGCCGATCCGCTCCTGGGTGCCCTGGCCGCCGGGCTGCTGCCCCCCGACGTGGCCGAAGAGGTCTGGACCCACACCGACGACTGCACGCCCTGCCGACAGGGCCTGGCCCACCACCTGGCCCTGTGGCTGCACGACCCGCCCGCCCAGGATCTGGCCCGACTCGGCGATCTCCCCGACGAGGAACCCGTGCCAGCGCTGGACCGCCGGGTCGTGCTCGCTCTCGTCGCCGCCGCTCTGCTGCTCTGGCTGGTGCTCGGCCGCGGTGGGGGACCCACGGCCGTCGACGGCCAGCGGGACATCGTGCCCATGGGCCCCGACGGTCCCACCCCCGAGGTCCAGCTCACCGAGCTGCGCCTGCGGCTGAGCCAGGTGGTCGACGGCCGGCGGACCTTCCTCGGCGACACCCTGCCCGCCGGCGCTCGGCTGCAGGCCTGGTCCCCACGGGGTCGACTCTACCTGCGGGCCGACGGCTTCGCCGAGCCCCTCGTCGACGACGGCGAGTGGTGGACCTGGCCCGAGCCCCTGGCCGGACCGGTCCACGTGGTGGCGGTGGACCCCGGCGACAACCCCTTCCAGGGAGCCTGGCTCGCTGAGCCCGACTGGGAGGCCCGCCTCTCGGAGGCAGGCATCGCCTGGGTCGCCCGCCCCCTCTCCCCGGCGGCACCGTGATCGCCTGGCTCCTGGGCCTCCAGCTCGCTGGGGCCACCCAGGTCCTGGACAACCCCCTGCCCGAGGACCCGACCGCACCCCTCAGACTCGCGGTGGTCATCGGCCTCGACGGCAAGATCGGGACCAGCTTCTTCCTCACCGCCCCCGAGCGGGACGCCACGGCGCTGGGCCAGGCCCTCCACGAGGCCGGCTGGCACCGGGTCACGGTCCTGACGGGGGAGGAGACCGCGACGGAGTCGCTGGTAGAGCTGTTCGAGGGTCTGGCCCGCGAGGGCCTGGGCCCCGACGACACGCTGCTCGTCTCGGTCATCAGTCACGGCACGGTCTGCAGGGCCACCGGCGATGGCCGGACCCAGCACCTGAGGGTCTGGGACACCGACGTGGGCGACAAGTGCTGGACCAACGCCGTCCGCGACGAGGACCTGCTGGGCTGGCTCCGGGCGACCGAGGCCGGCCGTCGCGTCCTGATGATCGACGCCTGCCAGTCGTACTTCGGCAGCCAGAGCGGGGGCGCAGCGCCGAGGCGGGAGCACCTGGACGTGGTCCGGGACCAGGAGCTCGTCCTCCGCTCGACCGGCATGGGCAGGGACAGCTTCGAGATCGGCGGGCGGGCCATCTACACCTGGTTCGTCACCCGGGGCTTCGAGACCGGCGAGGCGGACCTGGACGGCGACGGCGCGGTCACCGCCGGAGAGGCACACGACTACGCCATCCAGGGCATCGCCCACGAAGAGGTCGACATGACCCCGACCCGCAGCGAGTTCGTGGTGGGCGACCCACCCGAGGTCGTGCTCGCCGGGACCCCCGGGGAGCGCACGCGCGTGGTCTTCGAAGACCTGCCCCGAGGCGGCTACCGCGTGGGTCGGGCCGGAGACCCGGTGCCCATGGGCGGTCGCGGAAGTCTCGTGGTGGCCGCCGACGGCCCGCTGCTGCACAAGCTGCCGGGCCGGGTCGCCGGCCTGCGGGTGTTCGGCGTTCCCGAGGACCCGGTCGCGGTGCCATCCGGTCCGTGGGTCGCGGGCAGACAGCGGGGCACGCCGTCGCTGATCGTCGAGGGCGGCGCCGTGGGTCACGCAGGCCTCGACGGCCTGCCCCTGACAGCCCCCGGGCCAGCGCTCCTCGCAGTCCGCGTCCACCAGCAGCTCCTGCCCGAGCTGGCGCTGTCGGCCGAGCTCCTGCGCGGCCCGGACCTGGGCTGGGAGGGGCTGGTGCTCGCCCCGGAGCTGCACTGGCGCCGGGTCACCCTCAGCGCCGGTGCCCGGGCCGGCTGGCTGCACCTCGCGGGCACCTCGGCGGTGGTCCAGGACAAGGCCGGCCCGTCCCTGGGGCTCGAGGGCGGCGTGCGGGTCGGCCTGGTGGGCGGGATCGCAGCCACGCTCACCTCGACCCACGACTTCGGCTGGGCTGCCGACGACGAGCAGACCTGGCGCTTCAGGACCTCGGCGCTGCGGCTCGGGTTGCTCTGGGATCCCGGCGCGACCTGAGGAGCAGGAGCAGGAGCAGCCAGGCTCCAGGGGCTCCCGCACCCGCCGTGGCACAGCCGGGCCCGGTCCTGTGCAGCACGTCCGGCTCGCCGTTGCAGTCCCGGTCGGCGGTGTCCAGGCCTTCGCTCCCCGGGTGCTCCTCGGGGTCCTGGTCGTCGCAGTCCCCGCTCGGACGGCCCTCCGGATCGTCGAAGGCGTAGCCCTCCCGGGTGTAGCCGTCGCCGTCGAAGTCCCCGTCGTTGCCGTCGCAGTCGTCGTCGACGCCGTCGTACCAGAGCTCTTCGGCGTGGGGGCCGACCTCGGGATCGCCATCGTCGCAGTCGCCGCCCACCAAGGCGTGGCCCGACAGCTCGCCGCAGGCATCCACGGCGTCCTCGCTCCGGCCTGCGCCGTCACCGTCGTGATCCGGGTACTGCCGGATCAGCACCCCCTCGTCCACCTCTCCGTCGCAGTCGGTGTCCGCCTCGTCGCAGACCTCGGCGAGCTCGGGGGACACGCCTCTGGCCGTGTCGTCGCAGTCGCCGTCCTGCTCGCTGAGGCCGTCCCCGTCGTCGTCCCGGCCCAGGGTGCGCTCGTCGGTCTTCAGGTCGCAGTCCTGGTTGCGACCGTCGGTCTCGGTGCCCTCCTCCGCCCCCGGGTTCAGCTCGGGGTCGCTGTCGTCACAGTCCCCGGCCTCGGTGCTGAAGCCGTCCCCGTCGCCGTCCCAGGCCGCGGTGCCCTCGTCGACCAGGCCATCGCAGTCATCGTCCAGGGCGTTCCGGACCTCGGAGGCGCCGTGCCGCGCCCGCAGGTCATCGTCGCGGCAGTCGTCGGGGTCGCCGTCCTGGTCGCAGTCCCCTTCACCTCCAGGGCAGGCGCCAGCACCCTCCTGGCCGTCGAAGCCGTCGCAGTCGCTGTCCAGGCCATCCCCCGCGGTCTCCGTGGCCCCTGGATGGGCGCTGGGATCGTCGTCGTCGCAGTCGCCGCCGCCGCGTGAGGCGGCGAACCACCCGTCGCGGTCCAGGTCCTGGCGGCCGTAGAGCACCCAGACCCCGCCGCGCCGGGAGGTGCCGTCTTCCCCGACGAGACGCCGGGCGCTGATCACCAGGTCGTCCACCCCGTCCAGGTCCAGGTCTCCGACGGCCATGCGACGGCTGAAGTACTGGCTCTTCTTCTCCTCGCCGTCCACCCACAGGGACAGCTCGTGGTCGGCGAGGGTGGTGATCGGCCAGGTCCCGGTGGGCAGGCCGCCGGGCCGTCCGTAGACGATGTAGGCGCGGTTCTTCCGACCGGTGTCGGTGTTCACCTCGCCGATGACCAGGTCGTCGAAGCCGTCGCCGTTCAGGTCACCGTTCGAGACCAGGGCGCGGCCGAGCCAGGCGTCGTTGCGCTCGCCGCAGAGGACCGTCGTGGCCACGTCGATCGGGTCGTGGACCGCCGTGCCCAGCGCCAGGAGGTCGTCACCGCCCGGCAGCACGGCCACCGCACCCGGGTGTTCGGCCTCGCACAGGGGGTAGCCGGGCAGGCCCACCGCCAGGTCCGCGATCCCATCACCGTCGAAGTCGCCGGCCGGGCCGACGATGGCCCGAGTGTCGTCCTCGCCTGCGGCCCAGGCCAGGTGGACGTGGGCGGTCTCGCTGGCGGTGCCGGAGGCCGGCAGGGGATCGCCGCCGCGCCAGAGGAAGACAGCGCTGGGGGTGTCGGCGCAGCCGCAGCTCGTGGTGGCCGCGAGGTCCGCCGCGCCGTCCCCGTCGAAGTCGCCGCCACAGGCCAGCCCCGTGCCGAGCTCACCGTTGGAGAGGTCCCCGACGAAGGTGCGGGCCGGTGGCCAGTCCCAGGACCACAGGGCTTCGCCCCCACCGAGCCGACCCGCCACGTCCGCGAAGTGGAAGAGGGTGCCGGCGTCGAAGATCGACGGGTCGTAGCCGCTGCCGAGGGCGTCCTCCTCCGACAGCTCCCCGAAGGACTCCTGGGCGGCGACGACCAGGTCCGTGGTGCCGTCTCGGTCGAGATCACAGACGCTGAAGAGGTTGCCGAGCTTGCTGTTGTCCGGGACGCCCCCGATCAAGGCCACACCCGCCAGGTCCTCGAGGAAGGTGTCCGCTGCCCACGGCGCGTGCTGGCCCCTCAGCACGTAGACCGCGCCGTGGTAGCCATCCCAGCCCACCGCGCCGACGGCGAGCTCGGAGAGGCCGTCCCCGTCGAGGTCGCCGAGGTCCGCCAGGTGGTTGCCCACCAGGGCCGTGCCGTGAGGGCCGAGGGCGTGGGGCAGGTCGGCCTCGGCCAGGACGGCCCCGGGGCCCAGGGCGTCCGCTCCGACCAGGACCAGGGCGCCGAAGTCGTCCTCGCCGAGCTCGGGCTTGCCGGTGATCACGTCGGTGTAGGGGGCCCCCACCGCCAGCTCGGGCAGGCCGTCACCGTCGAAGTCCTGGACCAGCGCCACCGAGCCCCCGAATTGCTGGCCGTGGCCGTCGGCGCTCGAGACGAGCGCGTCCGGGTCCGCCGTGATCTCCGCCGTCGGCCAGGTGTCCGCCGTGACCTGGATCTCGGCTGCCAGGGCGAGGGGGAACCACCACATGAGAGGACCTTAGCAGCGGTGGAAACGCGGGGCAGAGAGTCGCACCGATCGCTGCAACGACTCACTCCAGCGTCCATTCCTCCAGGAACTTCCACCGGGCTTCCCGGCCGCGCCTTGTTCCGTGCACCCCCAACCCCGGGCCCCGAGAGGCCCTGGAGGAAGCATGAGAGCTGCGTTCACCCTGTTCCTGGTCGCCGTGGCGACCATCACCTGGCCGAGCCGGGCCCTGGCAGAGCCGTTCCTGACCCTGCCCCTGGCCGACGCCAACATCACCAGCACCTGGGACCCCAACCGGATCGTCCCCGGCTACGGGCTGGTGCCTCACGACGGCATCGACTTCGACGACAACGCCAGCAGCACGATCGTGGCCGCCGCGGCCGGCCAGGTGGTCGCCACCCAGCCCAGCGACACCGGCGACTACGGCCGCTACGTCAAGGTCTGCCACGACAACGACGACGACGGCGCCTACGACGACTTCTGCACCTTGTATGCCCACATGGCGTCAGTGTCGGTCTCGGACTGGCAGCTGGTCGACCGTGGCGAACAGCTGGGCGTCGTGGGGGAGTCGGGAACGGCTACCGGCCCGCACCTGCACTTCGAGCTGCGGGACAGCGCCGGCAAGAAGCTCGATCCCTTCGACCTCTACTCCAAGTCGGTCGGCGACTACCCCGACGCCGACAGCCCGGGCAGCGCCGAGCCCTCCGACCACCACTGGACCGCCTGGCCCCCGGAGGGCCCGGACTCCTGTCACACCGAGTCCGAGCCCATCCTGGCCGAGGAGGCGTCCCGAGAGCTCCTGGTCCTCACGGATCCCGACGGTGAGCGCTACGACGTGCACGCCTGGATCCAGGAGCCCGACCAGACCGCCTGGACCCTGCTCGACCGCGGAGACATGGGCGACGGCTTCGCCAACCCGGTCATCGACGACGAGGGCAAGCCCGAGCACAAGGAGAAGTGGCTCGTGGGCGATGTCGGGCGCGGGGCCGAGGACGGCTCCTGGGACGACCTGGTCCTGATCACCGACCACGGCTCTGGCGACGTCCGGGTCCAGGTCTGGCTGGCGAACGGCGACGGCACCTTCGAGGGTCGCGACCGCTGGACCACCCTGTCCAAGACCGCCGACTTCATCTTCGTCGGTCCCGTCGACGGTGACGAGTGGGCGGACCTGGTGCTCGGCCGCCTCAAGGACGGCGACATCGAGTGGCGGGTCTGCGGCTCGAACGGCAGCGACGCCTTCGGCTCCTGCGACGTCTGGGCCGACTTCGGCACCTCCCTGAGCTCGGTCTACCTGCTGGGCGACGTCTCCGGCGACGGCCAGGCGGACCTGCTCCGCGGCTACGAGCACAGCGACAGCGACACCTGCCCCATCCACAGCGACCACCCGAAGATGCGCTGGCGGCTGCTGGAGGGCGGCAAGACCAGCTCCGCCTCCTGGCTCAAGAACTGGGGCTGCCCCGAGTCCACCTACGTGCTGGGGGACTTCGACGGCGACAGCAAGGGCCGCGAAGACCTCCTCCAGGTGCGCTTCGACACCGCGAAGACCGGCCACGTCTTCGTGGCCACGTCCAGCGGCAGCACCGGCACCGGCACCGGCAGCTGGAAGGCGGACTTCGGCTCCGAGGACCACAAGTACTGGGTCGTGCACGCCGACGACGACGGCCTGGCGGACCTGGTCTCCTACCGGGAGACGAGCGACGAGAGCTGCAGCGACGGCTACGGCAAGCTCAACCTGGTGCGCTCCAAGGGCTCCGGCGAGCCGAAGGACGAGCGCTTCACCACCAAGGACACCGTGATCTCCTGCGTGCACCGGGAGAGCAAGGGTGCGCTGCGCTTCGGCCACTTCGGCGACGTGCTGCTGTGGGAGGGGGAGGAGACCACCGAGACCTGCGGCGACGGGGTCTCGTCGATGGGCACGGCGAGCGTCTCGGTCGTCACGACCGAGGCCTGCGAGCCGGGCCTGAGCGGCTACGCCCTCACCACCGATGACGAGAGCTGGGTCCCCGAGGACCTGGACGCCGTGGACCTGGGCGAGTGCACCGAGGCCGGCGACACAGCACTCATCACCGCCGGCGACGAGCTGACCGCAGCCGACTGCAGCGAGCTGCTCGACAGCCTCGACGAGGCCCTGGCCGACGGACGCGCCTGGTGGGAGGCGTCGGACGGCGCCACCACGGACACCCTCACCGTCGTCCTCGACGCTGGCAGTGCCGACGGCACCTGCCTGGCCTGGGTGTCGCCATGACCGCCCTCGGCATCGTGGCCGCCTTCAGCGTGCTGTCCGGACCCGTCTGCGCCCAGGAGTCCAGCTGGCCCGAGGCGCTGCATGAGGCCAACCTGGACTTTGCCGTCCTCCAGCGGCGGGCCCGCCAGGCCGCCTGGCTGAGTGCAGCGGACCCCGCGCTCGCCGCCGAGCTCGCGGAGGACATCGCAGATCTGGACCTGCGTCACAGGGCACTGGTGGTCGAGCAGGAGGAGGCCGAGGCCGCGGCCTGGGCAGCTCGGCTGGCCTTCGACCATGCGCGGGCACAGGCCGACGACGTGGACTGGGTGGCCGACCAGTGGTCCCGGACCCAGGAGGCCCTGGCTCGGGACTTCTGGGATGCCGACGCCGAAGCGAAGCAGGCGCGGGCCGAGGTCGCCACCCTGGCGGCCGCGGCCGGCGCTCCGGGCCGCACCCTGGAGCGCCAGCTGGCCACGTTGCCGGACAGCGAGACCCTGGCCGCCACCGTGGCCTGGCTCTCCGAGCGGCCGGGCACCGAGGACCTGGCCCACGGGGTTCAGGAGCTCGCCCTGGCCACCCGGGCCCGGGAGGAGGCCTCCCGCGCCTACCAGCTCGCGAAGGACCAGGCCGGCCCCGACGCCGGTGGGGCCCACGACACCCTGGTCGACGCGCTCGCCCTCCAGGAGGCCACCGGGCGGGACCTGGAGCTCGTCCGATCGGAGCGGTCTCGGGTCGAAGCCGAGCTGGACTTCGCCCGTCAGGTCCAGGAGCGGTGGCGGCACTGGGCGGATCCCATCCAGGACGAGGCCAGCGCACTGGCCGCACGCTTCGACCGGCTGGCCTTCGACGTGCACGCCTATGGCGGCCCGGTCTCCACGGAGGCCTGGTGCCAGGTGCACGTGCACGGTGGCGTGGCCCGCGCCCTGACCGGTGGACCCCAGGGCGAGGCCAGCCTCGCCGACGCCGCAGCGGCCTGGCCCGGCCGGGGGGCCGCTTCGCCGCCCTGTGCGCCGCTGGTCTCCGAGACCGCCACGATGCCCCTGGCCCAGGTCGCCTGGGCCCAGGCCCTGTTCGGGGCCTCCCGGGCGGGTGAAGCCGCCCTGGTCCTGGATCCGACCCACGGCCAGTGGGTGCTGGACGGCGCCCCCGTGCGGCTGGTCGGCACGGGCCGGGTGCAGGTCCCCGCCGGCGAGCACCGCCTGGAGCTCCGGCAGGGCGACCAGGTCGTGGCCTGGGACCTCTTCGAAGCCCGAGACGGGCTCACGAGCACCGCGACGCCTGCCGGCGCGGGCCTGCGGTACGCCCCGTGGACGACAGGCGTGCCTGCCCACGACGACCTCGGCCCGGCCGTGGTCGCGCCGGAGCTGCTCCCCGACGAACCACTCCTGGACCTCGGCCCGGACGGCCCCGCGGCCCGGCACTGGTCGATCGGTCTGAGCGCGGGCGGGGCGTGGCTGCACACGCAGACCTTCGCCGCCGGCGGCGTGGTGGCCAACGTGCAGCCGGGCTGGCGCAACAGCCTGTCCTTCGACCTCAGCCTGCTCATGCTGCACGGGCCGGACGAGGTCTTCCTCAGCCGGTGGGAGTCCACCCAGACCCTGGGCCGGATCGCCGCCGCCATGCGCTGGAGTCCCGGCCTGGACTGGGTGCTGCGACCGGTCCTGCTCACCGGGGCCCACCTGGAGCCCTCGGTCACCTGGGGTCCCTGGGCCGCGACAGGACTCACCGCTCGCTTCGACCGGCTGGCCTTCGACCTGCTGGTCAGCACCCCCATCACCCTCGAGCCCCGCCTCGGGCACTTCGGCGTCGAGACGACCCTCGCCGTCCGACTGCTCCAGGACTGGCGCCCCAGCGGGCCCGGCGCCCTGCCCGGCACCCGCGACGACCGCATCACCCGCACCCCCTTCCGCCACCGGAGGAACCGATGATCGCCCTGCTCTGCACCCTGATGCTCGGCCAGCCCCAGGCGGCCGAGGTCATCACCGACAGCGCCACCTTCTGGGGCCGTGGAGAGATCCCGGCCTGTGACCAGCCTGTGCTGGACCTCGAGGAGCTGTCCTTCAACGACGACGTCGGCGACACCTACGCCGCAGAGGGCGTGGTCGCGCTGGCCTCCACCGAGGGCGCCATCGTCACCGACGCCGTGAGCAGCGCCGACTGCCGAGGCAGCCGCTGTGCCGAGGTGCCGGTGGACCTGGAGGTGGGCCTGCTGGATCCCCCCTGGTTCGGCTTCGCCCTGGACACCCCCACCCGGGTGCTCTCCTTCTACCTGCTCTCCTTCGGGGCCTCCTCCTCCAGCGAGGTGGCGACCGTGCAGGGATACCGGGAGGGCAGCCTGGTGGAGAGCGTGAGCTTCACCCCGGGGGGCCGGACCACCGACGGGGGCGTCTTCGTCGGCCTGGTCTTCGCCAGCGAGGTGGACGAGATCCTGCTCCACGCCGCCCAGGCCGCGGACGTCATGGGCTGGGACGACCTCTGGTTCCCCCCAGCGGACTGCCACGACGGGGACGGCGACGGCGTCAGCGAGTACCGCGGTGACTGCGACGACGAGGACGCGTCGATCCACCCCGGGGCCGTCGAGTCCTGCGATGGCATCGACACCGACTGCAGCGGCTCCTGGGACAGCTGGGAGCTGGACGGCGACGGCGACGGGGCCCTCGACTGCCTGGATCAGGACGGGGACGGCGCCAGCGTGGCGGACGGAGACTGCGACGACCACGACCCGAGCCGGACCCCAGGGGCCCCGGAGGCCTGCGACGGCGTGGACAACGACTGCAGCGGGGGCGTCGCCGCCAGCGAGGAAGACAGCGACGGAGACGGCTGGCGGGACTGCCAGGACACCGACGGCGACGGCGTGACCACCGCCGAAGGTGACTGCGACCCTTGGGACGGCACCAGCTACCCCGGAGCGCCGGAGCTCTGCGATGGCGCCGACAATGCCTGCGCAGGAGAGGTGGCGGCCGACGAGGAGGACGGCGACCACGACGGCTGGCGGGACTGTGTCGACACCGACGGCGACGGGGTCACCACGGCCGAAGGGGACTGCGAGCCCTGGGATGCCGCGAGCTACCCCGGAGCCGTGGAGCTCTGTGACGGTGTCGACAACGCCTGCGCCGGCACCCTGGCCGCCAGGGAGGAGGACTCCGATCACGACGGCCACCTCGACTGTGTCGACACCGACGGCGACGGCGTCACGACCGCTGACGGCGACTGTGCACCCTGGGACGCCTACAGCTTCCCCGGGGCCACCGAGCTCTGCGACGGCGCCGACAACGGCTGCACCGGCACCCTGCCGACCCGGGAGGAAGACGGCGACAGCGATGGATGGATCGACTGCGTCGACACCGACTCGGACGGCATCGCGACGGCCGACGGCGACTGCGCACCCTGGGATGCCTACAGCTTCCCCGGGGCCACCGAGCTCTGCGACGGCGCTGACAACGCCTGCCTCGGCAGCCTGGCCTCCCGAGAGCAGGACAGCGACAGCGACGGCTGGATCGACTGTCTGGACACCGACGAAGACGGGGTGGCGACCGCCGACGGCGACTGCGCTCCCTGGGATCCCACCAGCTTCCCGGGGGCCACCGAGCTCTGTGACGGCACCGACAACGCCTGTCTCGGCAGCGTGGCAGACCGGGAGCGCGACGGGGACTGGGACGGCGTGATCGACTGCCAGGACACCGACGGCGACGGCGTGGCGACAGCCGACGGCGACTGTGCTCCCTGGGACCCGACGAGCCACCCAGGCGCCGAGGAGCTGTGCGACGGCGTCGACAACACCTGCGCCGGCCAGGTGCCGCTGCGCGAGCAGGACACCGACCTGGACGGCTACCCGGACTGTCAGGACACCGACTCCGACGGGATCAGCACCGCCGACGGCGACTGCCTGCCCTGGGACCCGCTGAGCCACCCCGGCGCCGAGGAGCTGTGCGACGGCATCGACAACGCCTGCCGCGGCACGGTCCCGCTGAGGGAGCTGGACAGCGACTGGGACGGGGTCATCGACTGCCACGACACCGACGGCGATGGCGTGCCCACCGCCGACGGCGACTGCCTGCCCTGGGACCCGCTGAGCTACCCCGGCGCCGAGGAGCTGTGCGACGGCGTGGACAACGCCTGCCGCGGCGAGCTCGCCGACCGCGAACACGACGGTGACCTCGACGGCTTCCCCGACTGTCAGGACACGGACGGCGATGGCCTGTCGACCGCTGACGGTGACTGCGACCCCTGGGACGCCACGACCTGGACCGGCGCGGAAGAGGTCTGCGATGGCCTGGACAACCGCTGCCTGGGCGCGCTGGACCCCTCGGAGCTGGACCAGGACGGCGACGGCTGGATGCCCTGCGAAGGAGACTGCAACGACCTGGACCCCCACGCCCACCCTGGTGCGGTCGAGCGGGCGAACGGCTTCGACGACGACTGCGATGGTGTCGCGACCGGGGGCACGGTGGGCCAGCCCCTTCCCGGCTGCTCCACGGCCCCGGGCCGGGGTAGCGCCTGGCTCCTCCTGCTCGCGCCGCTCCTGGCGAGCAGGCGCCGGCTTGACGTCCCGTGAGGTCCAGGCCATCTCTCCGGGGCGAGGCGCTGCTGCCCGCTCCGGAGAGAAGCCCATGCCCCAGGACCCCGCCCTCGACACGTCGATCGACGTCAAGACCCTCTCCGACGCCGACTGGCGCTCGGTGTTGAGCCCCCTGGAGCACGCGATCCTGCGGGAGTCCGCCACCGAGCGGCCGGGCACCGGGCGCCACCTGGAGGAGGAGCGGGCCGGGGCCTACCACTGCGCGGGGTGCGGCCAGAAGCTCTACGCCGGCGCCCACAAGTTCCACTCCGGCTGCGGCTGGCCGAGCTTCTACCAGGAGGCGGAGGAGGGCGCCCTGGCGATCACCCGGGACACGTCCCACTTCATGGTGCGCACCGAGATGCGCTGCTCCCGCTGCGACGGCCACCTGGGCCACATCTTCGAGGACGCCCCCCAGACCCCGACCGGCACCCGGCACTGCGTGAACGGGTACGCGCTGGTGTTCGTACCGGAAGGAGAGGATCCGCAGGCGGTGCTGGCGGCGCACCGGACCGAGGCGCGCTGAGCCCCTCCGCAGGTGTCCAACCGGTGGAGGAGGTGGAGATGAGCCTGGCCCTCGCCGCGTGGTTCCTGGTCGCCTGTGCCAGCGAGGAGTGCCCCGTCGCCGCCGAGCACCTGCCCGACGGGGGGCGCTGCTGCTCACCGAGGAGCTGCGAGCCGCCACCGCGTTCTTCGGCGACCGGGAGGTCGTGAACCTGGAGGGACAGGCCACGACGGACAACCTGGTCCTGGCCGAGCTCGACCGGGGCCAGCGCTTCCGGGTCCCGCGCTCGGAGAAGGCCGAGCGCGGGTCCCGGGTGCTGCTCACAGCGCGGTGATGGTGATCGACCCGTCGCCGGTGGCGTAGCCGCCGGAGCTGCTGGTGTTGCTGCCCACGTTGTAGGAGCCGCCGCCCCCGCCGCCGCTGCAGTAGTCCCCGCCGCCGCCACCGGAGTAGCCGCCACCACCGCCGCCGTAGACGTCGTGGTAGGTGCCGCCGCCGCCGCCGAAGCCGCCGGCTCCGGCGTTGCTGCCGCAGGTGGCGTCGCAGTTGCCGCCCTGGCCGCCCCCGAGGAAGCTCTGACCGCCCGAGGAGTTGCCGGGCCCGTCCTGGCCGTCGCCGGAGAAGCCGCCGCCGCCGGAGCCGTAGGAGCCGGAGCAGGACTCCCCGCCGTCGCCACCGGTGCCCCCGGAGCAGGTGCTGGAGACCCCGGACTGGCTGGACGTCGCGTCCTGGGTCGACTGGTTGTTGTCGCCGCGACAGGGTGCGCCGGCGCCGCCGGCGATGATCAGGGGTGTGTCGTCTTCGGCGACCACGAAGGAGCCGCCGCCGCCACCCGCATGGAGCTGTACGGACTCGCCCTGCTGGCCGACCATGAGCTGCAGGACCTCGCCCTGGATCAGGCTGAGCTCCCCGTAGATCCAGATCCCGCGGCCCTGGTAGGTCGTGTAGTCGGAGTTGGTGCCCGAGGCGGCGCCGACCACCTCGAAGGCGTAGTCGCCGTCGGCGGGCACGGTCCAGAGCTGGATGCCCTGGTCGACCATGGTGAAGAAGGCGCTGTCCTCGTCCCAGGTGGTGCCGTAGTAGGCGCGGCACTCGGACAGGGTCGGTCCTTCGCGGCCGCTCTCGCCGCAGGTCGTGAAGGTGTGCGAGGTGAAGTCGTAGAGGCTGCAGTCCTCGTAGATGGTCGGGTCGGTGTCGTCGCAGTCCGTGCCGCCGTAGTCCTCGCTGTCGAACCCATCGCCGTCCGCGTCGTTGTCGCTGGCACCGTCGCAGTCCGCGTCCACGCCGTCGTACCAGACCTCGGTCTCGCCCGGGTTGATGTCGGCGTCGGTGTCGTCGCAGTCCGTGGCGTCGGTGGAGGAGGCCAGGGGCTCCTCGCAGGTGGTCTCGCTGTCCGTGGCGTCGCCGTAGCCGTCGCCGTCCAGGTCCGCGTACCAGGTGGTGGCGTCCACCGCGTCCTCGTCGGTGCTGCTGTCGCAGTCGTTGTCCCGGCTGTCGCAGTACTCGTCGCCCCCAGGCCAGACCAGGGCGTCGGTGTCGTCGCAGTCGGTGGCGTCCGCGACGTAGCCACTGGGCTCGGTCTCGCAGGTCTGCAGGTCCTCGGCGGCGTCGCCGAAGCCGTCGCCGTCGGCGTCTCGGTAGACCGTCGTGGCGTCGGCGGCGGCGTCGTCGATGTCGCCGTCGCAGTCCTCGTCGGCGCCGTCACAGGTCTCTTCAGCGCCGGGGTGCACGCCGGGGTCGGCGTCGGCGCAGTCGTCGGCGTTCTCGACGAAGTCGCTGTCCGGCTCGCAGGCCTCCTCGCTGTCGGCCGGGTCGCCGTAGCCGTCGCGGTCGTCGTCGGCGTAGACCGTGGCGGCGTCCAGGGCGCCCACGTCGGCCTCGCCATCGCAGTCGTTGTCGACCCCGTCGCAGACCTCGACCCCACCGGGCCAGGCGCTGGCGTCGGAGTCGTCGCAGTCGTCGTCGTTGTCGGTGTACCCGGCGGGCTCGGTGCAGGCGTCGGTGGTGGACGTGGCGTCGCCGTAGCCGTCGCCGTCGTCGTCGAGCCACCAGGTGGTCTCGACCCCCTCGTCGGTGTCGGAGTCGCAGTCGTTGTCGGCTTCGTCGCAGAGCTCGGCGGCGCCGGGGTAGGTGCTGGCGTCCAGGTCGTCGCAGTCGTCGTTGTTGTCCACGTAGGCGTCGCTCGGGGCGTCGCAGGCGAGCTCGCTGAAGGTGCTGCCGCCAGAGCCGTCGCCGTCGGAGTCGCCGTACCAGGTGTCGGCGTCGATGGCGTCCTCGTCGATGATCCCGTCGCAGTCCTCGTCGGTCAGCTCGCAGCGCTCGGGGCCGCCCGGGTAGTGGTAGGCGCTGGTGTCGTCGCAGTCCTCGCAGGCGGGGAAGCCGTCGCGGTCGGCGTCTTCGTAGGCGACCGAGCCGTCGCAGTTGTAGTCGTTGGAGTCCGTGCAGTCGCTCTCCGGGGCGCCGGGGTGGTAGGCCGGGTCGTCGTCGCCGTAGCCGTCGCCGTCCCGGTCCCGGTACCAGGTGGGGGCATCGACCGCGCCGGACTCGTCGATCACCCGGTCGCAGTCGTCGTCGCCGCCATTGCAGACCTCGTCGGCCCCTGGGTAGACCTCGGCGTCGAGATCGTTGCAGTCGTCGTCGCTGCTCCAGCCGTCGAGGTCGGCGTCGGTGGTGTCGGTGTCGGTGTCGGTGTCGGTGTCGGTGTCGGTGTCGG
>CAYFPX010000062.1:26600-34783 GCA_964344945.1 uncultured Enterobacterales bacterium | reverse complement strand
CCAGGTAGCACGGATGTTCTGGGTGGCGACCCGCTACGTGCTCCGGGACCGCGCGCTGCTCCGGACCTTCGAGTGGCTGGAGACGAGCTTCGGCCCGCTCAACGCCGAGCAGGAGATCCAGTCCGGCCTGTTCCGGGTGCCGATCCCGCTGGTGGATCGCCGTGCCTTCCGCGAAGCCATCGCCAACGCGGTCACCCACAGGGACTACACGCGCCTCGGCGCCGTGCATGTTCGCCTGGAGGGCGACGCCCTGGTGGTCAGCAACCCGGGCGGGTTCGTCGAAGGGGTGTCCCTGGCCAACCTGCTCACGACCGAGCCCCGACCCCGGAACCCCAGGCTGGCCGACGCATTGAAGCGCATCGGCATGGTCGAGCGCACCGGGCGCGGGGTGGACCTGATCTACCGGGGCCTGCTCCGCTTCGGTCGGCCTAGCCCGGACTACACACGCAGCGACGCCCACTCCGTCGTGCTGCGCCTCCCCACCACCGATGTCGACGTGGCGTTCCTGCGCCTGGTCCTCGACGAGGAGGGCCGGCTGCAGAAGCCGCTGGCCATCGACAGCCTCCTCGTGCTCGCCGCTCTCCGCCAGCATCGGCGGGCGTCTCGCCGCGAGCTCGCGGAGCTGGTCGGCAAGCCCGCGCCGGCAGCGCTCGCGACGTTGGAGGCGCTGGTCGAGCGTGGGCTGGTCGAAGCCCACGGCACGGGCAGGGGGCGCACCTACACGCTCAGCGCCGCCGTCTACCGCCAGGTGGGAGAGCCTGCCGGGTACGTCCGCCAGGCTGGTTTCGACCGGCTCCAGCAGGAGCAGATGGTGAAGGCCTACGTACGGGAGCACGGTGAGATTCGGCGACGCGACGTGGTGGAGCTGTGCCGGGTGAGTGCGGACCAGGCCAAGCGCCTGCTCGCCCGGCTGGTGCAAGAGGGGGCTCTGGTGCGGATGGGCACCGGCAAGGCCACCACCTACCGTGTGGGAGGGACCCCGTGATGCCGCCCGCAAATGCGAGCGCGCCCGCAAATACGGGCGGCCCGCCCGCAACCGTGCCACCGGCGTGCCGGGGGCTCGTGCCTCGATGAGCGTCCGCCCCTCCACGTTCTTCGCGTTCGCGGCGGCCCGCTCGGAGCTGCTCACCGCGCTGTTCCGGCACCACGTCGACGGTGTGGGGCACGCCGAGCTGGTCGCGCTGATCGAGCGCCACGCCGGAGACGACGACCCGTCGGTGGAGTACCAGCTCGAACAACTGGAGAGACTCCGAATCCTGGAGCCCTCGCCGGCCGGAGACGCCGTCTGGCAGCTCACGTTCCCCGTCCAACAGCTCCTCGGCTTCCTGTTGCGCCACCAGACCCTCACCGGGGCGGCGGTCCTACAGGCCTACGTCGCGGAGATGGGCACGCTGGCTGGCGACCTGGAACAGGCCAGCGCCCGAGGCGAGGCCGAGGGCGCCGTGCGCGCGCTGGGGGATCTCCAGGCCCCCTTGGAGCGTCTGCGCAACGACTCGGCGAACAACCGGGACAGGCTGACGACCGAGGCCCTCGACATCAAGGCCAACGCCGAGCGAACGAGCGCGCGGGTGCGCTTCGAGCGCATCAACCACCTCTGGCACCGTTACCTGATCCCGCTCCGCGATGTGCTCGACACCAACGCCGCCATGGACGCCACGCTGGACCGCCTGGGGTTGGCGCTCGACCACGCACGGCTCGCCTTCGCTGCGCGAACCAGCGTCGACCAGGGCCTCGTCCGCGCGAAGCGGACCCTGCTGCGGCTCAGACGTGCGGTGTTCGCAGACCACGAGGAGAGCGTGCGGGAGATCGAGCCCCTGTACCGCCAGCTCCGCCGAGACACGCGCCTGTCGCGTGGTGCTTCCCGGGCGCTGGAGCGCCTCCGCGCCGATGGCTGGTCGGGGCTGCCGGTGGAAGGGTGGCTCGGGCTGCCGAAGCGCGAGAGGAGCCCTCGGTTCTCGGACAGCGCCCTCGAAGCCTTCCTCCACGGCCTGCGCGGGTACTCGCCGGCTCGGCCGGACCCCTGGTCCGAACACGTGGACGTCGAGCCACCCGCGCGCATCGATCGCGCAGAGCTGGTGGACGCCATGGAAGCCTCTGCGCCCATCGACGATGTCCTGGCCTGGCTCATCGAGCAGTACGGCGATCAGGGCGCTGCTCAGATCCTGCGCGCCTACGGCTGGATCCACGCGGGCGAGCTGGGACCCGTGTTCGAAGACGCCGTGCGGCCCCGGGACTACGAGCTGCCCGGCTTCCAGCTCCGTTCTCGGCCGCTCGGGCTCCAGAGGGTCGTCGCGTGATGGAAGCCGCTCTCTCCCACCCGAAGCTGGCCGAACTCTTCCGCCTGCTCCGCGACGGCCGGCACCTCTGCCTGGAGGATGGTGAGCTCTACTCGGCGGTCGAGCAGGACCCGGAGGGCTTCACCGCGTTGTTCTCGGCCCTTGGCTACGCCCTGCAGCCGCACCGCAAGGGCATCTACTTCTTCCGGGGCGAGTCCACCGTGACCGAGACCGCGAGGAGGTTCGCGGTGTTCACGTTCATCCTCGTCGAGCACCTCGGCGATGCGGGTCAAGGCATCGAGGAGGCCCTGCTCACCAGGGTGTACGCACTCGACGATCTGCCGCACCTGACCACCGAGCGCTACCGCGAGACGATGGCCGAGGTCGGCGTGTCCGGCGTCGACGACCTGGGCCGGCTGCTGGGGTCGATGCAGCGCTTCGGCTTCACCGAGCTGGTCGGCGATGACCGCGTCCGCTTCCGTCGGCCCGTCTACCGCTTGCTCGACCTGTGTACGCACGTGCTCGACCTGGACCACGACAACGAGGGGCCATGATCGTCTCGGGTCCGACACGCGTCGTACTGCTGCACTCCGGGAAGTTCGACTTCGCCGACGTGGAGCTGGATCGCGCGGTGCATCTCGTCGCCCCGAACAACGTGGGGAAGACGACGCTGATCGCCGCGCTGCAGTTCCTCTACATCGATCGCGCGAACCTGATGGACTTCTCCAAGGGGCTCGCCGAGACACGCCGCTACTACTTCCCCGACCCCTTCTCCTACGTCCTGTTCGAGTGCCTCACGCCCAAGGGCCACCAGGTGCTGGGGGTGCACGGCCAGGGGCCGGTGCAGAGCTACCAGTACGAGCGCTTCCGCTACACCGGTGACTTCCGCCTCGAGGACTACCTGGACGAGGAGCGTCGGCCGCGCCGATGGGAAGACGTGCGGGCGCGGCTGGCAACGCGGGACTTCGCCCTGGTCCAGCCGCAGGCCCTTCCGGGTGTCCTGACCGGGCTGGGGGGAAGGAAGGCCCGCGGGACCTCCTTCGGGATCGTCCCGGTGCGCCAGCGCAACGGCTACGACCGCTTCCGCCGCCTGTTCACCCACCTGCTCAAGCTGGGGAAGCTCCGCCAGGAGGATCTCAAGCAGGTCACGATCGAGACCTGGGAGCCGGACCTCCGCCAGCGTGAGGTGGACCTCGAGGGAGGGTTCCGAAGCCAGTTCGACGAGGTTCGCCGGCAGCGCGAACAGGTTGGCGGCCTGGAGACGCTGGTGCCCCACATCGACCGGGCAATGGTGGGCGCCCTTGCCCGGGACGAGCAGAGAGAGATCCTCCCAGCGTTGTGGGCCGGACTGCAGGCCAGCGCGACCACGACGATCGAGCAGATGACAAGCAGGATCGACATGGCCATGGCTGAAGCGACGGTGAAGGCCCGAGAGGCAGAGGAGGAGCGCGGCCAGGCCGAGGTGCAGAACAAGGTGCATGTCGAGCGTCAGCAGCGGGTCGCCGTGCTCGAGACCGAGCTGTCGAAGCTGGACGAGCAGGCCGAGAGGTTTCGGAGCTACCAGCCCGAGTTCGAGGACGCCGCGATCCGCAGGCTTGCAGACGAGATCGGTGACCTGGAGCACCGGCTGCGCGCAGCACGGAGAGAGAGGCTCGAGGATGTACTCGCGGAGTTGGACAAGGCCGAGGGCGAGCGCACTCGGATCCAGCGCCGAATCGAGCAGCTCGCTCGGCTCGTCGTCACCGCTGCGCGCACACACACGGACGACGCGCAGCTCGCAGGCGCCTTCGCGCTGCTCAACCCCGAGCTCCTGGGCGCGGTCGTAGGGCCAGACGGTGTCGAGCTCATCGACCAGGACGCCGCGCTCGCCCTGCTCCGCACCGTGGCTCGACGTGGTGCGGAGGGTGAGGTCGTCCTCGCCGGCGTCCGGGTGGCCGCCACGGCCCTGCCGCAGGTCGACATCGCCAGGTACGCCGATCCGGCGCTCCTCGCCGAGCAGGTCGGTCGCCTCGACAAGCACATCGGAGAGCTTTCAGAGCTCGCACAGACCCTGAGGGACGAGGAAGCGGTTCGCGAACGACTCGGCGCCAAGCAGGCCGAACACGAGCAGCGGCTGGAGCTGCGGAGCGCGTACAGAGAGCACCGGGTGGCGTTGGCGCGGCGCCCCACTGTCGAGGCTGAGCACGCCGAGTGCCTGCAGCTCGCCAAGCACGCGGACGCTGCCCGAAAGGGAGCCGAAGGTCGGGCGCGTGTCCTTGATGGAGAAGCGCGAAGCGCCACGGAAAGAGCCGAGGATCTGAAGCGACACCGCAACGAGCTCCGCGGGGAGCTCGGGTCGCTGGAGCCCCCCCACTGGCCCCACGATCCTCCCGGCTCGGTCCGCGTCACAGCCGAGCTGGAGGATCTGATTCGGGAGTACCGCTCACGGCGCAAGAAGGAGAAGCAGGCCGATGAGCAGGTCGCCGATGCGCTCGCCGAGGTCGAGCGCATCGCCTACGATCAGTACGCGGGGGATGACGAACGGCAGACCCTCCACAACCTCCGCGAGGCGCGCGAAGCCCTCCCCGAGCGGCGGGAGGCGCTGGATGAGCTGTGGCGATCGCTCATCGTCGAGCTCCGCAGCGCCTTCAAGGGCCTGGGCGAGGACCTGGACACGCTTCAGGCGAAGCTGAACGAGCTCAACCGGGCCCTCGCCAGGACGGCTGTCTCCAACCTCGACCGGGTGGCGCTGCGGATCGAGCGCAACCGCGAGCTCGGTCGCTACGTCCGTGACGTCCAGCGCCACGAAGCGATGCCCCTGTTCGGCTCGCGCGCTGACGCAGAGCAAGCGCTGGAGCGTATCGGCGAGCTGCTGCGTCGACGCCCCAGGATCCGCCTTGAGGACATGTTCGACCTGCACTTCGAGGTCACCGCACCCGACGGCGCACAGCGCAAGTACGCCCACCTCGACCGGATCGAGTCCAATGGGACCACGGTCACCATCAAGGTGCTGGTCAGCCTGCACCTGCTGCGGGCGCTGTTGACCGACAACCGGGTGCGGATTCCCTTCTTCCTCGACGAGGTGGCGAGCCTCGACCGAGGCAACCAGCGGGGAATCGTAGAGGCCGCGGAGGAGCTCGGCTTCTGCCCCATCCTGGCTAGTCCGGAGGCCAGCGACGCCGCCGATGTCCTCTACTACCTCCGGGAAGACGGCGGCGGGCGGATCGTGCTCGACCCCGACTCCGCGGCGCGCGTCGAGATCCGCCGGAGCTCCGTAGGCACATGAAGCCGGCCCTCCTCGATCGGTTGCGCACCCTGCGGGCGGAGGGCTCTCTCCCCGCGAGCCGGCTGTCCACGGCCATGCGACGGGAGCTGGCGAGCCTGTTCTCGTCCCGGATCCTCGAGGAGCGGCGCTCCGGTGGGGGCCGGCGGGTCTTCGTGGCCGACTCCGGCGGGTTCGAGCGCTGGCTCGAGCACCGACTTCCGGAGGGGCTGACGCCCGAAGTCGACGCGTCGCCACGAGCCGCAGCCGTGGCGGCTTTCCGTGACGCCAAGGTTGCCCGTCGGACCGATGCTGAGCCCGTGCTCATGAGGGCTCTCACTCCGGGTGCGCGTCTGGAGGTGAGCGGAGTCACGGTCGAGGCCCTGGAACTGACGAAGCGCGCCGGCTGTGTGAGCTTCCTGCTCGCCGATGAACGCCAGCCCGACTTGGTTGGAACGGTCGGAGTCGTCGAGAACCTGGAGGCCTTCCTGTACGCCGAGCGCCTCGGGCCACCGCTCGACGCCGCCCTGTACAGCGCCGGACGGATGTCGCGGCGCCTCATCGACTGGATGAGCACGCAGGACGCGGTCCGGTGGATCCACCTCGGTGACTACGATCCGGTCGGGATGAGCGAGTACCTGCGCCTGGCCGCAGCTTGTCCGGGCCGGGTCACGCTCTGGGTGCCGCTGGACCTCGAAGCGCTCGTGTCCCGGTACAGCAAGGCGCGCCTGATGGAGGTGTCGTCGAGCGTCTGGGCGACCGTGCGTGGCAGCGAGGATCCTGCGGTGCGTCGCGTTGTCGCGGTGCTCGACCGGTACGCCAGGGGCCTGGAGCACGAGATCTTGTTGGCACCGACGGCGGAGTCTCGATGACCTCCGAGCCTTGGTCGGATTGGCCCTGCCCTTCCAGGATCCAGGCATCCCGAACCATCACCCGCCGCCACCCCCGCCGAGCGGAGCGCAGCGCAGCGAGGTGGTGGTGTCGCCCGGCGATGGGGCCCCACCGATGACAGCGAGCCGCAGGCGAGCGGCCGGAGGGCCGTAGGGCCGTAGGAGGGTTCGACGTGGCCGCGTCCCACGGCGACGCGGCCCTCGTGGCCCAGGCCATCGACCAGGGAATCCGCAGAGGCGACTTCGCCTTCGACCAGGTCGCCGCCGCCGGACGCCACGTCGCCAACGCGCAGGGGTGGGGGACGCCAGTCCGCGCCAGTCCGTCCCACGGGGGCGGACGATGAAGGACCTGTATCCAAGCTCGGCGACCCCTTCTACGCCCGACCCATCAGCGGCGTCTGCTCGACGCCGCCCCCCGCCGACTGGGCCACGGTCGCGGCCGAGCTCGGGCACGAGCTGGGTGCCCACCTCCGGGTCGCTCAGTACCTCCCCTCCCGCACGCACCATGCAGCTCGAGTTCGCGTGGCCCATCGACCGGGTGCCCGAGGAGCGCGAGGTCGCCAAGCTCCGCAAGGACGCCCCGCCCCGGGACCTGGGCCCCCACGACCGCCTGACCGACGCCCTCAGGGCGGACCCGGAGGACCCGCCCCAGGACGCCTGAGCCACATCACCCGCCGGTGCTTGCCGGCGGTGGCCACGTGCTCGAAGCCCAGGGCCTCGAAGGCCGGGATGTACCCCATGAAGCGGTAGCTGGTGCCCCCCTGGGCCACTGGGGTCGCCTCGACAATCTCCGCCCCCTGGGCCCAGGCATGGTCCACGGCCCCGCGCAGGAGCTGGTGGAAGAAGCCGAGACCGCGCAGCCTCCGGGGCACGTAGAAGCAGGCGATCGTCCAGACCACCGCGTCGCTCGGCGGACCGCCCAGGCTCCGGTAGGTCTCCCGAGGCGCCACGGAGACCCAGGCAGCCGGCTCGTCGTCCAGGTAGCCGATGAGCCCCAGGGGCACACCGTCATCGGCCCGCTGACGCATCGACGCCCGCCGAGCGTCCTTGGGCGCCTTGCGCTCCGGCGGGGTGCCGCGCCAGAGCATGCACCAGCAGTAGTGGGGCCCTCCGCGCCCGTCGATGACGGTGACCAGGTCGGGCCAGGTCTCGGCAGTGGCCGGCCGCAGGGTGAGGGCGCTCACGGCACCTGGCGCAGCGCGAAGCCGTTGGCCATGTACGACCAGCGGGTGCCCTCGAAGGCGCTGTGCTCGCGCTTCACGACCACCGCGGCGTGCACGCCGTCCGGGCTTCGGAAGAGCCAGGCGGGCTGGTAGTCGAGCACGTAGCTGCGACGTCGGGTGCCGGACTCCAGGACCTGGGACAGGCCACCGGTGGTGCGGGTGAGCCGGTAGGCGGCGCCCTGGGCCGCGGCCTCGCCGTAGGCGTCGTCGGTGCCGTGGAGGACCTCGAAGGAGAAGACCTCGTCGCGCACGGTGTAGTCGCCGCCCGACGGCTGCAGGGTCTCAGGAGCGACGACCCGGCCGACCTCGACGCCGTGCTGCACCAGGAACGCGGGGCGCTCGGTCGCGACCCGGCCCTTCAGGTCCCGGGGCTGGCACCCGTCCGGCCCGCCCTCCGGCCAGTCGTAGCCCACGGCCAGGCGCCCCCCCTCGGCGAAGTCGTCGGTCCGCGCGTCGACGATGGTGATGTCGTGGACCATGTCGCAGGAGACGCCGCCTTCGCCGGGCATGTAGGTCTCGAAGGCGAAGTGGGTGCCGGCGCCGTTCCAGCCCC
>CAYFPX010000062.1:19952-26590 GCA_964344945.1 uncultured Enterobacterales bacterium | reverse complement strand
GAAGCGGTCGTGCAGGCCGGGCATGCGGGGCTCTTCCTTGACGGTGAAGGGCTCGCCGGTGGTGGGGAGGGTCGGGCGCACAGGGGGTCCCGGGGGCAGCTCCGTGGGCGGCGCCGACTCTGGCGCCGGGGTGTTCGCCGGAGGTGCGGCCGCCTCCCCGCCGCATGCCAGCAGCCCGATCAGCACCCAGCTCACGGCGCTTCGGCCTCGAGGGGCTCCCCGGCCAGCGGCTCGGTCTCGTGGAAGCGGCGCATGTCGATCTGCATGCGGCCGTCGTCCAGCCGGCTCAGCACGTCGATGAATCGGCGCTCGAATTCGATGTTCTCCGCGTAGTACATCTGCCGCGCGTGCACGTTGTTGGCGTAGGTCAGGTCCCACCCGGTCATGGTCACGATGATCATGATGTCGTCGTCGATCATCTCCCGGTGGGTCAGGCCGTGCAGCGGGCTGGTCTCGTCGATGGCGTGCATCACCGACCAGCTCAGGGTGAAGACCGGGGAGCGGTCCCGGGCCAGCTCGAGCTCGTGGAGCCGTCGCAGGCTGTGACCCTCCGGGGTGGTCTCGGTGACCAGCAGGGAGACCCGCACGGTCGCCTCGACCACGTCGTTGCCTCGGGCGTTGGCCAGGCGGAACTCCAGAGTGGGCACGCCGTGGCGGGTCCCGATGACGCAGCCGTCGGAGAACAGGACCGACGACTGGGGCCGAGACGCCTTGGCGAACACCAGCCCGGTGACCAGGGCCACCCCGAGCAGCCCGATGAGGGCCTCGACCGCGACCAGGGTGTGGGCGTAGGGACTCTCGGGAGACAGGGTGCCGTAGCCGATGGTCGTGAGGGTCTGGACCGAGAAGCTGAAGGCCTCCAGGAAGCCCTTGCCACTCAGCCCGGCCACGCCTTCGGCCTCGAGCAGGAACAGGCTCGCGAAGACCACGTTCGTGAACAGGTAGGCGAGGGTCATGAACAGCCCCAGCTGCGCCCAGCTGCCCTCCATGAACTGGTAGTAGAGGTCCCGGCGCATGTCGTTGGGAGCGCCGATGCGCACCGCGTCGCGGGTGGCAGCGGTGTAGCGGAACTTGCGCTCCTGGGGCACCTCCTCCACTGGGGCCTCCCCCGCCCGGACAGCACGCCGAGCCTCGACCAGCTCCCGCAGGCGGGCCTTCTCCTCGGCCTCGTGGTGGTGCAGATCCTCTGCGGACAGTCCCTGGGGGGCCATCCACAGGTCGAAGAGCACCTGGCCGATGCAGGCCAGGGACACCAGGATGCCGAACCCCAGGGCGGACATGAACCCGCCCGCCGGCGCCAGCAGCAACACCACGACACCGCTGGCGAACCGCATGTTCACGCGGTTCCTGTCGGACAGATCGGCCTCGCGCCGCTCGGTGAAGTAGTCGATGACCGCCACCGCGAAGAGCGCCAGCGCCAGGGAGCCGCAGAGCAGCCAGCGGTACTTGGCGGGCGCCACCTCGCCGGGATCGAAGAACACGACCTTCTTGACCGCCACACCCACCGCCGTGATGCCGACGACGAGCGGCAGGTGGGTGTAGACCCAGGCGTACAGGGCGAGCCGCTTGTCCTTGATGCGGCTGCCGGCCACGTCGTCGAAGTAGATCCACCACAGGCAACAGGTCACGACGACCGCCAGGCCGGCCATGATCATCAGGTCGGTGCTCGGGCCGCCGGGCCTCTCCGCCACGCTGGAGAGGATCTTCACGAAGGACTCGCCCAACACGATGATGGTGAGCAGCCCGTAGCGCTCGGTCATGTGGGGCAGGTCGGGCGGGTAGAGGCCGGTCAGCTCGCGGTTCTTGCGGGTGAGCGGCACCGTGATGTCGATGGCCATCGCCAGCGCCCAGGCGACGTAGACCCAGGGCTCCGGGAGCACCGGCGAGAGGGTCCAGATCACCGCCGCGGCGCCGAAGCCACGCCACATGACCCCGGTGACCTCGCGGCCTTCGTCGGTGTGCTTCCAGGTGCGGAAGTAGAGCGCCACCAGCACCCAGCGCGCGACCGCGTACGCACCCGCGAACAGCGCGTAGTCGTGCTCCATCACCCGGGGCACGCTGACCGCCATCGCGCCGATGGCGAACATCTGGACGAAGACCAGCCCCCGGTGCAGGGCGTCATCGACCATGAAGCGGTTGCTGTAGAAGGTGAACCCGGTCCAGGTGTACCAGAGGGGCACGAACAGCGCGAAGAACGCCAGGAACCCACCGAAGCCCACGTGGTGGCTGAGGGCGTTGCCCAGCTGGATGATCGTGGCGACGTAGATCAGGTCGTAGAAGAGCTCCAGCCACGCGACCTTGCGCTCGGTGTGCGCGTCGGGTGTGTGGAGGGCGGGAGCGTGGAACCAACGGTTCTGCATGACCGGGATCCTACGGGCAGCAGTAGGGTAGGTCCATGTGCGGCCGCTTCCAGATCGCCTGGCCCTGGCGGGAGCTCGTCGAGCTGTTCCGACTGAGCGGCGGGCTCCCGGACGAGCTGATCATCCCGCGCTTCGACATCGGCCCGACCTATCGGGTGCCGGTCATCCTGGACCCTGGCGCTGAGTCCGGTGAGCACCCGGCTCAACGACATCGAGAACACCGGCGCGGACCTGATGGCCGCGGACTGGACGCTCCCTCAGTCTTCGTAGACCCAGGCACTGACCGCCTCGTAGTCCAGGTTCGCCGAGAGCTGGTGGCAGACCCCCTCGTCGTCGGGAGCCAGGTCCGTCACCAGGTCGATCAGCTGGGTCAGGGTCTCGAAGACCTCGTCGGCGACGTTGGCCTGCTGGGTCGCCTCGATCAGCAGCTCGGCCTCGACCCCGCCGCCGAAGGTGCCGTAGCCGCTGCCGTCCTCCCGCAGGTTGAGGTCGGCCCTGGCGCCGTGGAAGAGCAGGCGCTGGGCCTGGTTGAACACGCTGAAGGGGATGTCCAGCAGGAAGGGTGGGGTGACCAGCCGGCCGTCGACGATGCTCAGCTCCTCGATGGTCACGCGGGGGCTGTCCAGGTCCCAGTCGAAGGTCTGACCGGGCAGCAGCCGGTCGTCGTTCCCCACCAGGGGCTTGCCGGCGCCCTGCCCGATGGTGACGGTGACGCACTCGTCCTCCACCGGGTCGTCCAGGTCCTCGACCTGGATCAGGATCAGGATCTGGCCCTCGTTGATCTGGCTGTTCACCAGGGGCTCGACCGCGCTCGCCTCGGTCTGCTCGAGGGCCGGGATGGCCAGGTTCAGAGCGTTGTCGATGCCCTCGGTCCCGTCGCTGCGCACGTAGTCGGGGATGTTGCAGCTGTCGTCGTCCCAGCTGTCGCTGACCCGCCCGTCGAGGTCGAAGCCGTTGGACACGCCGTCTTCGGCGCGGGTCAGCAGGATCTCCCACATCACCCAGGTGAGGGTCTCGCCCGAGCCGTCGCTGCACGTGTCGGCGGTGTCGGTGGGCGCGGGGTCGGCACAGCCGAGCACCAGGGCGAGGGCGGGCAGCAGCATCCCCCATCTCTATCACTCCCGCCGCCGCGTCGGTTAGCTTTCAACAGCCCGTGGGAACGCCCGCCCTCCTCCTCGCCCTCGCCCTGACCGCCTGCAACGACGGGTCGGTGGACACCGGCACGCCCGCGCTCGAGACCCTCGGTCCCGAGCCCGCCACCAGCCCCCAGGAGCCGACCCTGCGGCGGCTGACCCAGGCCCAGTACGCCAACGCGGTCCTGGCGCTCTTCGTCGACGACGTCTTCGTGCCGACCTCGCTGGAGCCCGACGTCGCCCAGGACGGCCTCTACGCACTCGGGGCGGCCACGACCGCCATCTCCCCCCGCGGCATCGAGCAGTACGAGGCCGCGGCCTTCGAGCTGGCGGGACAGTTCGTCGCCGCTCCGCCCGAGCCCTTCCCCTGCGAGCCGACAGGCCTCGTCGACGACACCTGTGCCGAGGCGATCCTGGCGCCTCTGGCCCGCCGGGCCTGGCGCCGGACCCTGTCCGACACCGAGGTCCAGACCCTGGTCGAGGTCTCCGCCCAGGCCGCCACCGAGCTCGCGGACTTCCACGAAGGCCTGGCCTACGGCGTCGCCGGGGTGCTCCAGAGCCCGTACTTCCTGTACCGGGTCGAGCTGGGGGTGGACGGCCGCCTCACGGACCTGGAGCTCGCGAGTCGGCTGTCCTTCTTCCTCTGGGACTCCCTGCCGGACGACGAGCTCCTCGACGCCGCCGAGTCGGGCGAGCTCAGCGCCGCCGAGCAGGTCGCCGCCCAGGTCGACCGCATGCTCGACGACGAGCGGGCCCGTGCCGGCGTGCGCAACTTCTTCATCGAGATGCTCGAGCTCGACGAGCTCGACACCTTGAACAAGGACGCCACGGTCTTTCCCCACATGAGCCCGGACGTGGGCCCGTCGGCCAAGGAGCAGACCCTGCTCACCATCGAAGACCTGGTCTTCGATCAGGACGCCGACTTCCGCACGCTGATGACCACGCGGCGGACCTACCTGGATCGCACCCTGGCCGCGATCTACAACGTGCGGGCTCCCGACCGGGACGGCTTTGGTCCAACCACCCTCGACAGCAGCGGGCCCCGTCGGGGCTACCTGGGCCAGGTGAGCTTCCTGGCGCTGATGGCCCACCCGGTGAGCTCCAGCGCCACCAAGCGCGGGGTGTTCGTGCGCGAGGTGCTGCTGTGTCAGCCCATGGCCCCGCCCCCGGCCGACGTCGACACGTCCATCCCCGAGCCCGACGCCGAGTCGGCGACGCTGCGGGAGCGCATCGCGGTCCACCTCGAGGACCCGACCTGCGCGGCCTGCCACGAGCTCACCGACTACATCGGCCTGGGCCTGGAGCAGTTCGACGGCCTGGGGCTCTACCGGACCACCGAGAACGGCGCGGCCATCGACCCCAGCGGCGAGCTGGACGGCGAGCCCTTCGCCGACGCCTGGGACCTGGGCGCGGTGGTGCGGGACCACCCGAGCTTCGCGCCCTGCGTGGTCGAGACCCTCTGGCGCTACGGCGCCGGCCACCTGGTCGAGGGCGGGGAGCGCGAGGCCATGAACTGGCTCGTCGACGCCTTCCGACTCACCGACCACAGCTACCGATCGCTGCTGCGCACCTACACGACCTCCGAGGCCTTCCGCACCGTGGGCCTGGTGGGAGACACCGAGTGAAGCGCTTCTGGCCCAAGGGACAGACCCTGAGCCGCCGCGCTCTGCTGCGGGGCTTCGCGCGGGGAGCGGTGGTGACCGTGGCCCTGCCGCCCCTGGAGGCGATGTTCGATCAGCACGGGCTGGCCTATGCCTGCGACGGCGTGCTGCCGGTGCGCTTCGGCCTGTACTTCTGGGGAAACGGCAACCAGCCGGACCGCTGGACCCCCACCGAGGAGGGCGGGGTCTGGACCCTCTCTGAGCAGCTCCAGCCCTTCGACGGCCTGCAGCACCTGATCTCCGTCGTCACCGGCCTGGAGGTCAAGTTCGCCAACGAGTCCCCTCACGGCACCGGCCTGGCGGGCATGCTCACCGCCGCGCCCCTGTCGGACCTGAGCGACGACAGCAGCTTCACCGCGCCGAGCCTGGACCAGGTCATCGCCGCCGAGATCGGCGGGGAGACGGTCTACCGGTCCATCGAGACCAGCGCCCACCACAGCACCTCCGGCCGCTCCTTCAACGGTCCGAACGCCCAGAACCCGCCGGAGTCCAGCCCCCTGGCGCTGTACGAGCGCATCTTCGGCGAGACCTTCCGGGAGCCTGGGGAGAGCGCCGAGCCGGACCCGACCCTGGGCCTGCGACGCAGCGTGCTCGACGGCGTCATGGGCGACATCGATGTGCTGCTGAACCAGGTGGGCGCCGCCGACAGGGCCCGCCTGGAGCAGCACTTCGACGGCATCCGCGACCTGGAGAGTCGCCTCGCCCGCCTCGAGGAGGACCCCCCGGAGCTCGAAGCCTGCGTCAAGCCCGGCGAGCCCGCCGAGAGCTACCCCGACCAGGACGGCCGCCCCCAGCTCAGCGCGGTGAGCCGGGCCATGAGCGACCTGATCGCCATGGCCCTGGCCTGCGATCAGACCCGGGTCTTCAGCCACTGGCTCACCGACCCGGTCAACGACCTGCTGTTCCCGGGCGCCAGCGCGGGCCACCACGACCTCACCCACAACGAGCCGGGGGATCAGCCCGAGGTGAACGCGATCACCGTGCAGTGCATGGAGGAGTTCGCCTACCTGGTCGCCGCCCTCGACGCGGTCCCGGAGGGCGATGGCACCCTGCTCGACAACTGCGCGGTGCTCGCCACGAGCGAGGTCAGCCTGGGCCAGACCCACGCCATCGACGAGATGCCCGCCATCGTCGCTGGCTCGGCCTGCGGCCGGCTGAACATGGGCCAGCACATCCGTCTCCGCCGGGACAACGCCACCCGCCTCCCGCTGACCCTGATCCGGGCGATGGGCATCAGCCAGCCGAGCTTCGGGGTCGACGAGGCCGAGGAGACCGAGGGGATCTCCGAGCTGGAGCTGTAGCGGAGCGGTCAGCGATGAAAGCGATCAGGACCTGGGGTCAGACCCCAGGACCTGGGGTCAGACCCCAGAGCTTCACCCGTTGAGACCTGGGGAGACCTGGGGTCAGACCCCAGAGCTTTGGCTTAGGACCTGGGGTCAGGGCTTAGGACCTGGGGTCAGACCCCAGAGCTTCAGGGCTTGGGC
>CAYFPX010000062.1:15768-19852 GCA_964344945.1 uncultured Enterobacterales bacterium | reverse complement strand
TTAGGACCTGTTGGGACCTGGGGTCAGACCCCAGAGCTTGAGCTTTTCTCACCCGAGAGCTCAGGACCTGGGACCTGGGGTCAGACCCCAGAGCTTCAGGGTTTCAACCGTGGGGACCTGAGGACCTGGGGTCAGACCCCAGAGCTTCAGGGTTTCAACCGTAGGACCTGGGGTCAGACCCCAGAGCTTCCAGAGCTTCAGGGCTTGGGCTTAGGACCTGTTGGGACCTGGGGTCAGACCCCAGAGCTTGAGCTTTTCTCACCCGGGGACCTGGGGTCAGACCCCAGAGCTTTGGCTTAGGACCTGGGGTCAGACCTGGGGTCAGACCCCAGAGCTTCAAGGCTTGGGCTTAGGACCTGTTGGGACCTGGGGTCAGACCCCAGAGCTCAGGTCTCCCAGGCTCATGCCCATGAGCTCGTCGGCGGAGTAGCCGAACATGGCGGGCCCCCAGGGGTCACGGCGATGAAGCGGAAGCGCTCGTCGTGTAGGAAGAGTCCGTCTGCTGCCCCATCGAGCAGCAGGGCTTGTGGTCTTCGGGGCCCATCCGGAGCCCGGGTTACCAGGGCGGCCGTGTGGACCGCCCTGCTCTGGACCTGGCTCGCCGGGGCGCTCGCAGGCGCGCCGCGCATCGACGGCATCTGGGACCTGGACCGGTCGGCCAGCCAGTCCCTGGACCCCATCCTGGTGCTGCAAGGAGCCAGCTGGGTCGAGCGCCGGGTCGCCGGCCGCGTGGCCATCACCCAGACCATCCGGGCGGTGGAGGAGGGGTACAGCATCACCCTGGCGTCGTCGGTCTACGAGCGCAGCTTCACGGCCGTGCCCGACGGCGAGGTCCGGCCGTACTCGGCGCCACGCATGAACGCCCGCAGCCTCGAGACCACCTGGCAGGGCGAGGTCCTGATCACCGAGACCGTCCTGATCCTGGCCGACGGGACCATTGCCCGGGCGCGCGAGGAGCGCCGCCTCGTGGACGAGACGACCCTCGAGATGATGGTCGTGCTGGAGCCGGAGGGCGGCGAGACCATCCGGGTCCGGCGGCTCTTCCGGCTGGTCAGCCGCTGATGAGCTTGTAGTCCCGCTGGCCCTGCTCGCTCAGCAGGCTCCAGCCGGTGTAGACGGCGAGGGCCGTGCCGAAGGGCGGGGTGAAGAGGTGGAAGAAGCTCACGAAGAGCGCCACGGCCGGGGCCCATGGACGGCGCTTGAGCAGGCCGAAGCCGGCGGCGATCTGGGGCACGCTGATGGCGGCGATGACGCCGGCGAAGATCACGGCGATGGTGCCGAACACCCCGCCCGCGGCGAGGCCAGAGGTGCTGGGATCGGCGACGGCCGCGCCGGTGAGCAGGGCCCCGAACACCCCGAAGGCCGCCAGGGCGCCGAGGCCTCCGAGCAGGGAGAGCAGGCCGAGCACCAGGTGCAGGACGCCGGCGATGTTGAAGTGGGTGTCGAAGCGGTGGGCCATCGGTGTCTCCGGGCGTGCGGTCGGTCCTACGGGGACCCGGACATCGTATTGCTGTCGTCGCGCGGCGATCAGGTCTCGTCGATCACCACCGTGCGCAGGTACCAGCCGTCGTCCAGGAAGCGCCGCCGGGTGGGGGGGCTCACGGCGCCTCGCCGAAGCCCCTCGTCCCGAGGACGGGCTTCCGCGCCAGGTAGATCAGCACCTGGTCGCCTTCGACGACCACGTGGTCCGGCGGATTCAGCCGGTCCTGGTGGGTCTCCGGGTCCTGGAGTCCGATGACCAGGGCGGCGCGCTCGTCCTTGAGCCGACGGACCAGCTGGCCGTAGGGCATGGGCATCGCAAGGCCCTCGGGCACGTGGCCGAGGTAGACGTTGAGCGACCCCGGCGCCGCCACGCGCTTCAGGATCTCCGCCGTGCCCGGCTGGGCCGCGGCGTGGGCCATCATCGAGTAGCCCAGCCGGCCGGACTCCACGACCTCGTCGGCGCCGGCGGTCACCGCGTGGGCGACGTTCTCCTCGTCGAGGATCTCGGCGACCACGTGCAGGGTGCGCACCCGCTTCTCGTTGAGGACCTGCTTGCCCAGGTAGCTGCGCAGGGTGAACGCGGTGAGGATGGTGATGGCGTCGGCCTGTTGGGGGCTGACCTTGCGGGGGCCGACGATGATCGCCGTGTGGGCGTGTGTCAGCCGCACCTTCTCCAGCTCCGACTCCTTGGTGGGGTCCCCGGAGACCCAGCGGAAGCGGGGTGGCGTGTCCGGCGGGCGCTCGCCGGGCGCGAAGAGCACCACCTCGCGGTGGGTGTCGTCGCCCAGCTCCTGTTCCAGCGAGGTCAGCAGCCCGCGGGCCCCTGAGTCGTAGCCGCAGACCACGATGTGATCGAGGGTCGTCATCATCCGGAAGCTCTCCTCCCGCACGCTGAGCACGGTGTTGAGCAGGGTGGTTCCCACGATGCCGGCGAAGAGCGCCAGCGTGAACATGCCGACGACCATCAGGACTCCGGCGATGATGCGGCCCAGGCCGGTCTCCGGGGCGATGTCGCCGAAGCCCACGGTGGTGACGGTCACCAGGGCCCACCACAGGCCGTCGGCCAGGTGGGTGACGTTGGGGTTGGCGTCGCGCTCGACCAGGAACATGGTGACACCGCCCACCCCGACGCTCACCCCGAGCACGCTCAGGGCGAAGGTGAACAGCATCAGGTTGTCGCTGAAGGCCCTGGCGATGCCCTCCAGCGGGCTGCTGCGGCCGAAGAGCCGCAGGGCCCGGAGCAGCCGGAGGCCTCGCAGGGAACGGAGCTCCGGCACCAGCGCGACGACCGTCAGCAGATCGACGAGGTTGAGGGGCTGAGCCAGGAAGCGCATCCGCCCCATGACGTGCTCGCGGAGGCGTGCGGCAGGGCTCATGTGGAAGAAGCGCAGGCGCGGCGGCCGGTAGCTCGCCGTGCGCAGGGCGATCTCGACCACGAAGATGCCCAGGATCCACAGGTCGAGCACCTCGACCCAGACCGGCAGGCCTCCCTCGAGGAAGAACTCGGCGGCCACGAAGGCGATCGAGACCAGGATCAGGGTCCAGACGACGCCGCTGACCCACCGGTACGCCCGGGTGCTCGGGCGATGAAACGCGCCGTGGAGCGCCTCGCTGAGGTCCTTGAGCATCTTGATGTCGGTATCATCCCAGGATGGCCAGCACGTCCACCCAGACCTCCTTCTGCTTCGCCTGCGGCCTGTCGGTGCCGCTGTCCGAAGGCATCGCGATCTGCACCAGCTGCAGAGCCCGCGTCGATGACACCGTCGAGGTGCGCTTCACCGTGCGCACCCGGGGGGGCGCCCCCCAGGGTCCGATGGCCGCCGAGCGGGTGGTCGAGCAGCTGGAGAAGGGCTTTCTGGGCGAGGAGGACATGGTCAGCGAGGAGGGCCGGCCCTACGTGCGGCTGGACCACCACCCGACCTTCGCGCCGTACTTCATCCCGGGGGACGCGCACTTCGAAGCCGTGCAGGCGGAGCACCAGGCCCGCGAGACCCGTCGCTCCGACCGGCGCAAGCGCCAGGTGGCGCAGGTCGCGGTCACCTGGGCCGTGATCCTGGCCTTCATCGGCATCGTTCCGCTGGCCTACAAGACCGGGTTCACGGTCATTCCCGAAGACACGATGAACAGCATCGTCGGGGGCACCTCCAAGGTCTGGCACAGCATCGAGACCAACGTGCGCAAGGCCTTCAACCAGGAGGTCGCCCAGGAGATCGCCGCCGAGGAGCGCGAGCTCCCCGGGGCCGAGGAGATCGCCCGGGTGCGAGCGTTCTTCGCGGGGACCTCGCTCGAGGGCACAGCCGCCGACCGCATCCAGCCCGCCTGGGAGTCCCTGCTGAAGGGCACCAGCGCTGGGGTGATCGAGGCCCGTCAGGTCCTGGAGCAGGCCGTGTCCCTGGACCCGGACCACCCGAGCGCACTGGCCGGCCTGGCCCTGGTCTACGCCATGCAGACCGCAGCCGACCCGGAGCTGTCGAAGTCCAGCGTGAACCTGCTCCAGCGGGCCCAGATCCTGGGAGAGTCCGACGCCGGCGTGCTCCGGGCCGAGAGCGGCATCTCGGTGGTGAACAAGGCGTACAGCCAGGCTTCGCAGCGCTCCCAGAAG
>CAYFPX010000062.1:0-15758 GCA_964344945.1 uncultured Enterobacterales bacterium | reverse complement strand
GGCGGCGACGGCATCTGCTCCTGGTACCTGGGCACCGCCCTGCTCGGTCTCGACGACCACAAGGGCGCGGTCAACGCCCTGCTCGACGCCGAGAAGACCCTCGCCGGCGCCCCGGCGGTGGGCATCGCCCTGGCCCAGGCCTCCCTGGAGACCCAGGACTACGCCCGGGCGAAGGCAAAGCTGTCCGGGCTGGCGGACTCCGCCGAGGACCCCCGGGTCCTGAGCATGCGGGCGCGGCTGGCCCGGGAGACCGGCGAGTTCGATGACGCCCTGGAGCTGGCGACCCGAGCGGGCGACGCCGACCCGCTCCAGGTGGCGTCGCGGCTGCTCCAGGGCGAGCTCCTGCTCTACCACCAGGGCAAGGCCAACGCGGCGTACAAGGTCCTGTCCGCCCTGGCCGACGACGGCACCGTGTTGGGCGAGCTGAAGGCCCGGGTGCTGCTCCAGGCGTCCAACGCCGCCCGGGCCGCCGCCAAGCCGGACGAGGCCCTGGGATACGGCAACCGGGTGCTGGAGATCCGTCCCGGCTGGGGCCCCGCCCAGCTCACGGTCGCCCTGAGCTACGAGCTGCTGGAGGACCTGGTCCTGGCCGAGGAAGCGCTCAAGGGCATCGACTCCACCAGCGTGAAGGGCCGCGAGGCCGCTCGGGTGCACTACCGGACCGCGATGTTCTTCGCCCGGCTGGACCGGCAACGCCCCGCCCAGGACGAGCTCAAGCGGGCCAAGGACGCCGACTCCGCCTACGTCCAGGTCCACCTCGCCCTCGCCCACACCTACCTGCGGCTCAACGTGCCGAAGAAGGGGCTGGAGTACCTGAAGGACCTCAAGAGCGTGGACCTGGAGCGCTCCCTGGGGCGCGATCCCATCACCCTGAGCTGGTACGAGCACCCCAGCATGCTGCCGCTCAACAACCTGCTCCAGGAGAAGCTCGGCACCGACGCCCGGCTCGAGGTCCAGCTCCCCCGGGCCCAGGGTGTGCTGCTCACGGTCGAGTGCCTGGGCAGCAGCACCTGCAAGAACGCGAAGGCCTACCTGTCCAAGGCCATGGACGTCGACGAAGGCGACCTGGTCGCCATGACCATGCTCGGCCGCATCGCGGTGATGGAGGGCGACTACGCCACCGCCAAGAACTGGCTCGGGCGCGTGAGCAACTCCGTCGGCAACGACGCCACCATCCAGCGCCTGCGGGGCGAGGCCCTCACCGGGCTCGGCATGCATGCCGCGGCAGAGGGTGCGTTCAAGCAGGCCCTGGGCGGCGACGCCGAGGATCCGGGCGCCCACCAGGCCTACGCCGCGATGCTGTTCAAGGACAACCGGCCCAGGGAGGCCCTGGACCACCTGGACAACGCGGCGAAGCTGGACCCGGCGTCCTGGATCCCGCGGCGCCTGCTGCTGGAGCAGGCCGCGGAGTAAGGTGTCGATCCCGTGGCGGACCATTGCCACGGGCCAGGGCGAGCCATACCAAGCGCACCTCACGGGAGGTGGCATGGCCCGCGACGTGCTGGTGGTCGGTGGCGGTGGCCGCGAGGCCGCGCTCGCCTGGAAGCTGTCCCAGAGCCCGGAGCTCGGCGCTCTGTGGGTGACCCACGCCAACCCGGGCTTCCCCGCCCGGGTGAAGCACCTGCCCGCGGGCGAGCTGGCCGAGCAGGCGGTCGCCGCCGGGGTGGACCTGGTGGTCGTGGGCCCCGAAGGCCCGCTGGCCGACGGCCTGGTGGACCGCTGCCGTGCCCTGGGCCTGCCCGCCTTCGGGCCGACCGCCGCCGCGGCCCAGCTGGAGAGCAGCAAGGGCTTCGCCAAGGACTTCATGGCCCGCCACGGCGTGCCCACCGCCGCATACTCCCGGCACACCAGCGCCGAGAGCGCCCACGAGGCCGTCGGCGGTCCTTGCGTGGTCAAGGCCGACGGCCTGGCGGCCGGCAAGGGGGTCCTCGTGTGCCCCAGCGCCGAGCAGGCCCACGCCGCTGTCGACACGATGTTCGCCGGGACCTTCGGCGAGGCGGGCACCGCCATCGTGCTCGAGGAGCTGATGGTCGGCGAGGAGGTCTCGGTCTTCGCCCTGTGCGACGGCGAGCGGCACGTGGTGCTGCCGCCGGCCCAGGACCACAAGCGCCGCTTCGACGGTGACGCCGGACCCAACACCGGCGGCATGGGCGCCTACGTGCCGGCCCCGGCCCTCGACGCCGAGGGCCTCCGGCGGGTCCAGGCCGAGATCATCCGGCCCGTGCTGGCGGGCATGGCGGCCGAGGGCAGCCCCTTCACCGGCGTGCTCTACGTCGGGCTGATGCTCACGCAGACCGGGCCGCGCGTGGTCGAGTTCAACGTGCGCTTCGGCGACCCGGAGTGCCAGCCCCTGATGGCGATGCTCGACGAGGACCTGCTGCCGCTGTTGTGGTCCTGCGCCACCGGCACCCTGGTCGAGCGAGCCCTGGCCACGAAGGGGGGCGCGGCCTGCTGCGTCGTCATGGTCAGCGACGGCTACCCCGGCCGCTACCCCAAGGGCCTGCCCATCGCCGGTCTCGACGAGGTGCCGGACGACGTGGTGGTCTTTCACGCGGGCACCCGGCGGGACCGTGACGCGGTGCTCACCAACGGCGGTCGCGTCCTCGGCATCACCGGTCTCGGTGGGGACATCCGCGAGGCCCGCGACCGGGCCTACGACGGGGTCGCCCGCATCACCTGGGACGGCGCCAGCTGGCGCCGGGACATCGCACACCTCGCCCTGGAGAGAGCACCATGAGCAACCCACGCGTCGGCATCGTCATGGGGTCCAAGTCGGATCTCGAGGTCATGTTGGGGGCTGCCAGCGTCCTCGGAGACCTGGAGATCCCCCACGAGATCCGGGTGCTGTCGGCCCACCGGACCCCGGACGAGGCGTCCGAGTTCGCCCGCACCGCCGACGAGCGGGGCATCGAGGTCTTGATCTGCGGCGCCGGCATGTCCGCGGCGCTGGCTGGCGTGATGGCCGCCGAGAGTGAGCTGCCCGTCATCGGCGTGCCCGTCGGCGGCTCGCTGATCGGCCTGGACGCCCTGTTCTCCACCGTGCAGATGCCCCCGGGCGTCCCGGTGGCGACCGTGGCCATCGGCAAGGCGGGCGCCAAGAACGCCGCCTGGCTCGCCGCCCGCATCATGGCCGGCAAGGACGCCGAGCTGAAGGTCCGCCTGCGGGACGCCAAGGCCGCGATGAAGGCCAAGGTGCTGGCCGACGACGCGTCGGTTCGCGAGGGGCTCTGACCCTCGAAGCCACCGTCGAGGCGCTCAGGCGCCCTGGCGGGGTCGTGCTCTACCCGACCGGGACCCTGTGGGGACTCGGCGGGAGGGCTGCGGACGGCGCCTCGGCGCTGCGCATCGCGCAGCTGAAGGGCCGTGCGCGCCTGCCGCTCATCGTGCTCGTGAACCGGGCGCCGGCCGGGCTGCCGCCCCTCGCGGCGAGGCTCGCCGAGGCGCTCTGGCCCGGCCCCGTGACCCTGGTGGTGCCGGCCGAGGCGCTGCCCGGCGTGGCGCCCGAGGTGCTCGCACCGGACGGCACCGTGGGCCTGCGCTGGACGCCCCACCCGGTGGCCCAGGCCCTCGTCGCAGCGGTCGGGCCCCTCACATCCACCTCGGCCAATGCCCACGGCCACCCGCCGGTGAAGCGGCCGGAGGACCTGACCCTGCCGGTGGACGCGGTCGCGCCGGGAGCGTGCTGGGGCGAGGCGCCCTCGACGATCCTGCACGGCGTGACCGGAGCGATCCTGCGGCCCGGCGCAGCGGACGCCGACGTCCAGCGGCTGCTTCAGGAGATCAGCCCGACCAGGTGATGGGACGCGACCCGGGTGTCTGCGGCCGAGTAGGCACGCCCGGGGTGTTAGGTCCGCTGGATGCTGCCCCGTGGTCCCACCCCGTTCCCCATCAAGATGCGCATCGGCGGCGCCGAGCGCTCGCCGGAGCGCTACCCGGTGGACGACGAGCTGCTCGGCCGGGCGCTGATGGCCCGCATCGCCGAGGTGCTCCAGCGCGGCGTGCCCCGGCCCACGGTCCTGGCGTTCACCGACGACCAGGTCTGGTGGTACGACCTGGGCCCGGCGGTGAAGATGAAGGCCGACATCAACCGCCTCATCGCCGCCATCGCCGGCCAGGATGGCATCGACGCGGTGGCGGTGGTCGGCATCCTGACCGTGCGGGTGGCCCGGACACGCTCCTTCCCCGGTGCCGTCGCCTTCATCGAGTGGCCCGACGGCCGCTGGTGGTCGAGCATGCAGCCCCTGCGCAGGGTGGGGGAGCGCAGGCTGGAGCCCGTGCCCAAGGCCGAGGTCATCGAGCGCAGCGCGGTCGACGGCTGGCCCCGGCCCGGCGGACTGGGCGGCTGGTGGTCTCGGGCCCGGCGGGAGGGCCTGAAGCTCCGGGTCCAGCGGACCGGCAACGAGCAGGTGCACTGATGGTCTGGCTGTGGCTCGCCCTGGCCTGCTCCGGCGGGCCGAGCGACGAGCCGCCGCCGGCGGAGCCCTTCCGGGGCGAGGCGGACCTGACCATCGACGGCAGTCACGCCGGGGCGGAGGACGTGCACCTCGGCTGGGTCGGCTGGAGCCGCTTCCTGGAGAGCGAGGACCTGACCCTGGTGGCCAGCGACGACCAGGGGGTCTGGGAGCTGATCGTGGTCTTCGACGGGGCCGAGGCGGGGGAGGGCCTGGTCCCCCAGGACCTCTTCCTCAAGAGAGGCACACAGCTCTTCCGGGACGACGCGGCGACCTGCACTGCCGATCTGTCGGGCACCGGCGGCGACGAGGACCCCTGGTCTTCCACCCTGTCCTGCACCGAGCTCGCCACCGAGGAGGGCTCGCCGAACCACGAGGACCGTCCCTTCTCGCTCACCGCCACCGTCACCGGCGAGACCTACACCCAGGACGACTACGCCGCGAACCGCTTCACCGCCGACGGCTGGTTCGCAGGCCCCCAGGTGGTGGCGCCCGAGGGCGCCGTGGTCGACTTCCGGGACGCAGCGGTGCTGCCCTGGCGGGACAGCGCTACCTGGGTGCTCTTCGAGGCCGACGGGGACACCAGCGGCGACGACGTGCTGCTCCGGGTCTCTCCCCAGGACAACGAGTGGCTCGTGCAGCGCTGGGTCCGCTGGGGCCTGGACGAGACCACCGGGGCCCAGCTCGACGTGGTCGCCGAGGCTGAGCTGACCATGGGGGTGAGTGGCCGGGACGCCGATGTCACCGGGACCGAGTTCTCCCTGACCCTGTGGGAGAGCCTCCAGGAAGGCGACGACGAGCTGACGGTGGTGGTGAAGTAGCCCGCTCGGGTCAGCAGAGATCGGGGAAGTGTTCTTCGAGGACCTGCTCGATCAGCGCGACCGAGAGGGGCTTGGTGAGGAATCCGCTGGCATGGGACCGCTGCGCCCGATCGATGTCCCGCGGCGCGGTCGAGGTGGACAGGAAGGTGATGACGATCCCCCTTCGGATGGCTGGATCGAGCTGGTGGTACTTCTCGAGGAATTCCCAGCCCGTCATGCCGGGCATGTTGATGTCCAGGAAGATCAGCTCCGGCAGCGGCTTCTGATCGGCCGCCAGTCCGGTCAGCAGGTCCAGGGCGGCCTGCCCCCCGGTGGCCACCGCGACGGCCTCGGTGCAGCCCGCGCGCTCGAGCATGATCTGGTGGAAGAGGTTGTCTGCGTCGTCGTCGTCGATCAGCAGGACCAGGGAGAGTCTGCGCTTCACGTGGCGTCCTCGGAATTCGTGGAGTCCCCGGCGGGGAGCGAGAGCGTGAAGGTGGTGCCCTCGCCGAGCTGGCTCTCCAGGGAGATGGTGCCGCCGTGGCGGCGGACGACCTTGAGCACGATCGCCAGGCCGATGCCGGTCCCCCGGTACTCCTCGCGGCGGTGCAGGCGCTGGAACATCTGGAAGATGCGCCCGTGGTGCCCGGGCGCGATGCCGATGCCGTTGTCGCGCACCGTGACGTGCCAGCGGTCCCCGACCTGCTCGGCAGCGACGTGGACTCGGGGGGGGCTGTCGCCGTGGAACTTCAGGCCGTTGCCGATCAGGTTCATGAAGACCTGCTCCAGCTGCACGCGGTCGCCATCGAGCGTCGGCAGCGGGTCCCGGGTGACCCTGCCCCCGGTCTCCGTGAGCTGGAGCGAGAGCGCCTCGGTCACGCCGTCGACCACGGCGCCCAGATCCACCGGGGTGACCACCGACTCCTGGGTGCCGACCCGCGAGAAGGCCAGCAGGTCGGCGATGAGGACCGACATGCGCTCGGCACCCTCGTGGGCGTGGTCCAGGTACTGGTTGCCCGCCTCGTCGAGCTGGTCCCCGTAGAGCTCTCTCAGCAGCCGGGTGAAATTGCTCACCTTGCGCAGGGGCTCCTGGAGGTCGTGGGAGGCCACATAGGCGAATTGCTCGAGCTCCTGGTTCGAGTGCTCGAGCTCCTCGGTGCGCGCTCGGAGCTCCAGCTGCGTGGCCACCAGCTGCTCCTTGACGTACTCGGCCTCGAACATGGCCGAGACCATGCTCGCCAGCCGGCACATCAGGTCCTCGTCCTGTTGGGTGAAGTCGCCCTCGAGCTTGTCGGAGAGCTGGAGCACGCCGATCGCTTCGCCGTTGGGGCGAATGGCCGGGACCGCCAGCCAGCCGGGCATGGGCGGGTGCTCGAGCCCGCGCTTGTCCTTGAGATCGGAGAAGTTCTTGAAGCGATGGTGGGCGTGCAGCTCCGCCTCGGTGAGGCGCATCGGCTGGCGCTTCTCGAAGATGACGGCCCAGATGCCCCGGCCTGTCGGCATCACGTCGTAGGTGCGGTACTTCGCGTACTTCTCGGAGAGCGAGGTGGCGTGGCAGGCCCGGGTGAAGTCGCCGTCGGGGATGTAGCTGACCGCCGACTGGTGGGCGCCGACCATCAGGCGCACCTGCTCCGCGATGGCGTCGAGAGAGGCCGCCAGGGTGTGGTGCCCCAGCGCGTCGACCATCGCGCCGCTGACCGTGACCCCGTCGATTCGAAAGCCGCCGTCGGCCATGGGCTCGTTCCCCCGCGTGTTGGTGTCGGCTCGAGCGCTCCGGGCGGCGGGGCCCACCGTACCGCGGGCGCGTCGGGCGGCATACACACCGGCTCCCGGAGGAGCAGATGTTCGAAGAGCTGAAGAGCACCCTGGCGCTGGAGGCCGAGGTCCTGGCTTTCTGGAAGGACCAGGACATCTTCGCCGAGGGCCTGCGCCTGTCCGCAGGCCGTCCGTCCTTCGTGTTCTACGAGGGCCCGCCGACCGCCAACGGCACGCCCCACAACGGCCACGTGCTCACCCGGGCGATCAAGGACCTCTTCCCCCGCTACAAGACCATGCGGGGCTACGACGTGCGCCGCAAGGCCGGCTGGGACACCCACGGCCTGCCCGTCGAGGTCGAGGTCGAGAAGACCCTGGGCATGCACGGCAAGGCCGCCATCGAGGCCTACGGCCTGGAGCCCTTCGCCCGGAGGTGCATCGAGAGCGTGTTCACCTACACCTCGGAGTGGGAGCAGCTCACGGACCAGGTCGGCTTCTGGGTCGACATGGACGACGCCTACGTGACCTACCACCGCTCGTACGTGGAGTCGGTCTGGTGGGCCCTGAGCGAGCTGTACGACAAGGGCCTGCTCTACCGGGGGCACAAGGTGATCTGGTGGTGGCCCCAGGGCGGCACCGCGCTGTCCAGCGGCGAGGTGGGCCAGGGCTACAAGCAGGTCGACGACCCGTCGGTCACCGTGCGCTTCCGGCTGGAGGGCGAGCCCGCGACCTCGCTGCTCGCCTGGACCACCACCCCCTGGACCCTGCCGAGCAACACCGCCATCGCGGTGAACCCCAAGCTCGACTACGCCTGGGTCGCCATCCCCGGAGGCTCCCAGGTCAAGGGCCTGGGGCTGGTCGAGACCGACGAGGTCGTGGTGCTCGCCGACGGCCTGAGGGACAAGCACGGCCTGCTCGACTTCGAGGTGGTGAAGACCGAGAAGGGCACGGCACTGCTCGACCGGCGCTACGCCCCGGTCTTCGACTTCGCCACCCCCGAGGGCGACAAGCACTGGGTCGTCATCCCCGGCGAGCACGTCACCCTCGAGGCCGGCACCGGGCTGGTCCACACGGCGCCGGCCTTCGGCGAGGACGACTACAAGGCCGCCCACACCCACGGCGTCGGCATGCTCCAGCTGGTCGCGCCCGACGGCACCTTCGTGGCCGGCACGGGCTTCCTCGAGGGGCAGTTCTGCAAGGACGCCGACAGCGACATCATCCGGGACCTGAAGACCCGCGGCCTGCTCTTCAAGCGCGAGACGTACCGCCACGACTACCCGTTCTGCTGGCGCAAGGACTCCGACCCGCTCATCCAGTACGCCCGCCCGGCGTGGTTCATCCGGACGACCACCGCCGTGCAGACCGCGCTCGACAACAACGACAGCGTGCAGTGGCTTCCGGACCACATCCGCACCGGTCGCTTCGGGGACTTCCTGCGGAACAACGTCGACTGGGCCCTGTCCCGGGAGCGGTTCTGGGGCACGCCCCTGAACATCTGGCAGTGCGAGCACGAGGCCTGCGGGCACGAGGAGGCGCCGTCGAGCACCGCCGAGCTGAAGGCCCGCAACCCCGCAGCCTTCGCCGCCATGGCCGACGTGGACGAGCACCTGCAGGTCCACAAGCCCTGGATCGACCGCGTGACCCTGCCGTGCCCGAAGTGCGGCGGCACGATGCACCGGGTGCCCGAGGTCATCGACTGCTGGTTCGACAGCGGCTCGATGCCCTTCGCCCAGTGGGGCTTCCCCCACGCCCCCGGATCCGTGGAGAAGCTGAAGAGCCAGTTCCCGGCGGACTTCATCTCCGAGGCCGTCGACCAGACCCGGGGCTGGTTCTACAGCCTGCTGATGATCTCGACCCTGCTCTTCGACGACGCGACCTGTGACCGGTACGGCCTGGACGCCGTGGGCCTGCCGCGCCCCTACAAGACCTGCATCGTGCTGGGTCACGTGGGCGACATGGAGGGTCGCAAGGAGTCCAAGTCCAAGGGCAACTACACCCCGCCGGACCTGGTCTTTCGCGGCCAGATGAAGGCCAACGTGGTGGCCGACGACGGCCTGGAGCCCGGCCAGGTGGGCTTCAAGCAGGCCCTGGTCCGGTCCCTGGACCTCTCGCCCAAGGAGCGCTTCCGGGTGGTCGGCCCCGGCGGTGAGCGCCACTGCAAGGTCGTCCGTGCGGACGTGACCGCCAAGGACGCCGTGCACCTGCACCCCAGCGACATCGCGACCCTGGGCCTGGACGGCCAGGTGGTGCTCAAGGCGCCCTTCGCGCCCCCGGGTGCCGACGCCTTCCGCTGGCTGTTCTACGCGGCGAACCAGCCCTGGACCTCCACCCGGCTGTCGCTCAAGGCCCTGCGGGAGGTCCAGCGGGAGTTCCTGCTGCGCCTGCGCAACGTGCACGCCTTCTTCACCATCTACGCCAACATCGAGGGCTTCACCCCCGGGGCCTCCGGCGCCGCGCCGGTGGCCGAGCGGGGGGCGCTGGATCGTTGGATCCTGAGCGAGCTGGCGCTGTTGGTGGCCGAGGTCACCGAGCGCATGGACGCCTACCGGCTCTACGAGGCCGCTCGGGCCGTGCAGGGCTTCGTCGAGCAGCTCTCCAACTGGTACGTGCGCCGGAGCCGCAAGCGCTTCTGGGGCCAGGGCGACGACACCGCCAACGCCCTGGCGACCCTCTACGACGTGCTGGTGACCCTGTCCCGGGTGCTGGCGCCGTACGTTCCCTTCACCGCAGAGGCCCTGCACCAGAGCCTGGTCGCTGGCCAGGTGGACGGCGCGGGCCGGAGCGTGCACCACGAGGCCTGGCCCGAGGTGCGTGAGGACCGCATCGACCGTGATCTGGCCGAGCGCATGGCGGTCGTGCGCGAGCTCGCCAGCCTGGGCCTGGCCGCCCGGAGCCAGGTCGGCGTGCGGGTCCGGCAGCCCCTGGCCGCGGCCGAGGTCGTGCTCGCGGACGGTGGCGCCGCCGACGGCCTGAGCGCGCTGCTGCCGCTGTTGACCGAGGAGCTCAACGTCCGCGAGGTGCGCTTCTCCGAGGACGCCGGCCGCTTCGTGAACTTCCAGGTCAGGCCCAACTACAAGGCGCTGGGACGGCGGCTGGGCAAGGACATGAAGGCCTGTGCGGCGCAGCTCAACCAGCGACCGGCGGCAGAGGTCCGTGCGGCCGTCCTGGCGGGCGGCCTGGTGCTGGACCTGCCGTCGGGGCCCGTGACCCTGAACGGTGACGACGTCGAGGTCCGGGTGAGCCCCAAGGGCACCTTCCAGGCCGCGGGCTCCGCCACCGCGGTGGTCGCGCTGGACTCCGAGCTGAACGACGACCTGCGGGAGGAGGGCCTGGCTCGGGAGCTGATCAACCGGATCCAGGGCGTGCGCAAGGACCTGAGCCTGGGCTACACCGACCGCATCCAGGTGCGCCTGGGGGGCGACGCCGCGCTCGTCGCCGCGGCGGAGCGCTTCGGCGAGCACATCGCCGGAGAGACCCTCGCCAGCTCCTGGCAGGTCGGCGGCGACGCCCCGGCGGGCGCGCGGACCCTGGACGTCGACGGACGGACCCTCGTGCTGCAGGTCGAGCGGGCCTGACAGCGCCTGGCACCGGGTCCATCGGCGCACCGAGCGCCGGGCGCTGGCCGCGCCGTGGCGGTGATCGGTCGTGAGCGGGGACCTCGGGACAGCCCGCGAAGCGGTGCCTGCAGAGTGTCCCGGACACTGGGTCACCCGTTGCGCCGGGCCGGCCGCCGACTGCCCGACGACCGATCACCGTCCCCCGTCGAGGCGCGACAGCGCCGAGACCCGTGGCGCCGATCGGGCCACAGGCGAGAGCCACGCGCTGCGGGCTCCTGGACAGGTAGACTCCGCGGGTGCCGCTCGTCGAGATCGTCCCCGCCGACGTGGTGCGCCAGCTGGCGCTCCACGAGCGGCTCACCGTGCGCACCGGGCGCGACGAGCACGTTGCCTTGGAGCGCTGCGCGATCGCGCCCTTCGAGGACTGTGTCTTCCTCTTCCTCTCGGAGCGGTCGGACACCGTCAACAAGCTGAAGTCCCGGACCTGGCTCGAGGGCACCGCCAAGGACGACGAGGCCGGCTGGTCCATCCGCCTGACCGGCCGCGCCGTGGCGGGCCGCCCGGTGATCACCCACAACCGGCGCATGGAGCTCCTGCCGTGGCTGCCGGACAACGCCGACGCCCGGCGCATGCTCGCGGTGCCGTTCTGGCCCGAGGAGATCGAGTACGTCCGGGTGGGCAAGAGTGGCCAGCCGGAGAAGTACTTCGGCAAGACCCCGGCGGGCCGGGACCTGCCGAGCTTCTGGATGCGCTGGAGCCGGGTGGCGTTCCGGCGCATCGAGCTCTTCGCCGGGCTCGCCGTGGCCGCGGACTGGACGTACCTGGCCTGGCTGGGCCACGAGACCCCTCTGCGGTGGGTGGCGCTGCTGCTGTCGTCCAGCGCGAGCGTGCTGCTGCTCGGCGGCGCCCGGATGATCTACCGGGCGGGCGCGTTCAACGCGTGGCGGGAGGGGCGCTGTCTGCCCGAGGACGCTCCCATGCTCACCGAAGGCCTGGTGGCTCCGCGGCCGGTGTTCCAGCTGGGCGTGGGCATGATGGTGCTGGGCACGCTGTTGCTGTTGCCGCTGAAGCTCTGGGGCACGACGCTGATCGCCGTGGCCCTGGGCGGGACCTGGCTCTGGCTGCTCGGGCCGATCTGGTTCATCCACCTCAGCCAGGAGGAGCCGGAGAAGGACTGACTGGGTGTCTTCTGGACTTGCTCTCGCCATCCCAGCGACGGGAGGACTTGGAGACACCCAGTGAGGCTGCATCCCGGTTCGTGGCACGGGGAGCGTCGCGTCGGCACGAGGCAGCCCCGGGGCGAACGTTCGTCCGCAGCGGCAGCCCCAGGGTGAACGTTCGCCAGAGTGCCGAATTCAGCCTCCAGCACTCCGAAGTTCGGGTTCTCAGGGGTGCCAGGGCCTGAATTGGGTGCGAGGACGAACCTTGACTCCGGGGCTGCCCGACGAGACGAACGTCCAGGTGGGGGCTGCCCCCTCTGTCTCCACTCCGCACCATGGGCCCGCCCGACCCAGCCCGTGATAGCCCCCACCCATGTCCATCTCCCTCCGCGGCAGCAGCCCCGTCACCCTGACGGCCGGCATCCTCCTGCTCTCCCGCGCCCGGAGCTTCGGCATCCCCTTCAGCGTCTCCATCGAGGGAGACCCGAACACCATCACGCCGGTGCTCGGGCCGGCCCTGGTGCACGCCCCGGTGCTCGCGACCTGCGGCGTCGGCCGCGAGCTCGGCCAGGGCCCGCTGGTCGCCGTGCCCGGTCCGGCCACCGACCCCATGCTGGTCTGCCTGGCCGAGGGCGGTGCGGGGGACTGGTTCGAGGTGGACGCCTCCGGCGAGGGTCGCCACCCGGCCACCCAGGCCTTCGTGGCTCTGGCCCGGGACCCGGCCATCGTCGCCCGCCAGACCACCCGTCAATTCCACCGGCTGCTCCACACCCTCGGGGTGCCCGGTGAGCCGGCGGTGCTGGACCTGCTCTTCAGCGCCCCCGCCCCGCCCCTGACGCGCCTGGCCCTGGCGCTGAGGGCCGGCCGGGCGATGACCGGCGAGGGCGGCGCCTCGCCCACCCGGTGGCTCACCCAGACCATGCACCTGCCGGAGCCCCTGCCGTCGGGTCTCTCCGGGAGCGAGCTGCAGTCACTGCTGCGCAACGGGGATCTCGACCCGCTGCTCGACCGGCTGGTGGTGCGGGCCCGCATGGACGCCACCCAGTGGCTCGAGGGCCTGACCGGGCTCGCCGAGGACCGGCCTGCGCTGCTGGACCTGCTGAGCGAGCTCGCCGAGCTCACCGCCGTGCTCGCGCTGCTGCCCGCCAACGCCATGATCCCGCCCCTGGACGCCGCCAGCGACGCGGTGGCCACCGGGCTGGCCCGGTGCCTCGGCGCGGCCGGCGGCGACGTCGACGCCAACCGGTCACTGGCCAGCGTCTTCCACTTCCTGGGCGGGCGCTTCGTGGACAGCTCTCCCTACGCCATCGACCTGGGCGGCGACGACGCCCCCGAGGACCGCACTGCCGTCTGGCAGTGGTTCTGCCAGGGCGTGCACTCGGCGGCGGAGCATGCGGACCCGCTCTGGCGCCGGGTGATGGACTTCGACGCGTAGTGCCTCCGGGCGCGAGACCGCTCCGGCCTGACGGCCTGCGCGGTCGCGCGCGGGACGGGGCCCTCCGCCTCCGCCAGGCCAGGGGTCAACCCAGGTGATCCGGTCGATCACCCCCCCGTCGCCCAGGCCCCGCCGGGCTCCGGCACGAACGCCCCCTGGTCGCCGTCGTAGGCGAAGCGCTCGATGGCGGTGACCTCAGCGTCGGCCACCGTGTACACGCAGAAGTGCGCCTTGCGGCCCTTCTCCGGCAGCCAGGCGTAGCCGCTGGAGCCAGGGTTGTAGATGGGGATGCCGCCGCGGGCGGTGGGGACCTCGGCCGCAAAACCGTGGTGCTCGTGGCCGTGGAGCACGGCGGTGATGCGCTCGTCGTGCTTGGCCAGGACGGCTTCGACGGCCGCCGCGTCGAGCAACGCCCGGGTGGCGGGCCCGTAGGGAGCGCCCCGGCGGTCCCGGAGGGGGTAGTGCAGGAGGACGAAGACCGCCCGGCCCTTGAGCGCCCGGTCCCGCAGCATGGCGTCGAGTCGCTCGAGCTGGTCGGGGCCCACCCGACCCGACGACAGCACCGGGTGGGCCCGGCACGACTCCAGGCACACGAAGGCCACGCCTTCGCCCACCAGGCGCATGCGCGGCCACTCGCCGGTGCCGGTCCAGGGGCCGAAGAGCTGCTCGATCCGGCGCTCCCGCTCCGCCCCGCGGGTGTAGACGTCGTGGTTGCCGGAGACCAGGACCGTGGGCTGGCGGGAGAACAGGGGCTCCAGCAGGGCGAAGGCGGCCTCGAACTCCGCGGCGGTGGCCTGGGCCGTGAGGTCCCCCGAGCAGGCCACGATGTCCGGGGCCTGGGCGATCACGGCGTCGACCAGGGCCTGCTGGACCTCGGGGGTGAACTTGCCGTGCCGCCCGAAGACGTACAGGTTCACGCTACCCAGCAGCCGCTTGTTGAACAGCTGGCCCAGCCCGGGTCGGACCTGGACGTGGATGTCGGTGACGTGGGCGATCCGCATGGCTGTCCTGGGGTAACCCCCAGGTTACTCACCGCCCGCCCGGAGCAGCCCCACCGGAGGAGACTGTGGCCGACGACCCCCGCACCATCCTGGACGCCGCCGCCCGGGACCGCCTGGCCTGCCAGCTCCGCGAGACCCGCGGCGACTGGATCGACGGCGCCTTCGTGCGGGTCGACAAGGCCGGCGTCGTGGTCCTGACCCAGGCCCCGGCCTTCGCCGGCGGCGAGGACGTGCGGGTCTGGTTCGCCAACGACGAGGGCACCTGGTCCTTCGAGGCCTCGGTGCTGCGCGCCGGGGTGCCGGTCCCCGATCGCTCCCAGCACGGTCTGCTCCTCGGCTTCATCGACGGCTTCAGCGGAGGCGTCAGCGCCCCGGAGACCGCCGCCCCCGAGACCCCGGCCGCCCGCCTCCGGGTCGTGCCCCCCAACGGTCGCGGCCTCGAGCTGGTCGGCGGCGAGGCCCGGCTCGTCGAGGTCGCGGTGGACCACGTCTCCTTCACCGTGCCCAGCGCAGAGACGCTCAAATTCGTCGAAGGCGGCAGCGTCAGGCTCCGCTTCGAGGTGCCGGGCCAGCCCGAACACTGGGCCCTCGGCACGGTCCGGCGGCTGGCGCCCGGCGAGGGCCACTACCTCTACGCCGTCGCCTTCACCGAGCAGGGCGACGAGCAGGCTCACCTGCAGGCCATCGAGGCCCTGCGCACGGGCCTCTGAGCCGCCTTGACCGCGCCCCCTCCGGCGCGGTAACTACGCCCCTCCCTCTGCTCCACAAGGCACGGGTTCCTCCATGTCCGTCACCCTCCGTGGCTACACCTACCTCGACTCCCTCCAGCCCCAGCTGGCCGCCTTCACCGGCACCACCTGCCGCGGCTTCCTGCCCCTCGCGGGCCAGGCGTCGCTGTGGGTCGAGACCGCCCCGGGCATGATCATCAACCGCGTCACCGACGTCGCCCTCAAGGCCACCAGCGTGGCCCCGGCGGTCCAGGTGGTCGAGCGTGCCTTCGGCCTGCTCGAAGTCCACCACGACGACAAGGGCGAGGTGATGAGCGCCGGCGACGCCATCCTCGGCTTCCTGGAGAAGCAGGAGTCCGACCGCAAGAAGCCCAAGGTGGTGTCGAACACCATCATCCGCGCGGTCGAGGCCTACCAGGCCCAGCTCATCAACCGCAACCGCCAGGGCATGATGCTCATCCCCGGTCAGAGCCTCTTCATCCTCGAGACCGAGCCGGCCGTCTACGCCGTGCTGGCGGCCAACGAGGCGGAGAAGGCGGCGGACGTGAACCTGGTCAACCTCCGGCCCTTCGGCGCCTTCGGGCGGCTGTGGATGGCCGGCAGCGAGTCGGAGATCGACTCCGCCGCAGAGGCCGCTGTCGCCGCGGTCCAGGCCCTGGCCGGCAGCTGAGTCCCACCCTCTTCCAACACACCTCCCCCCCCTCTGAAGACAGGAGTCCCCCGTGGCAGATGCTCTGGGCATGATCGAGACCAAGGGTTTCGTCGGCATGGTCGAGGCCAGCGACGCGATGGTGAAGGCCGCTCGCGTGGAGCTGGTCGGCTACGAGAAGATCGGCGGCGGCTACGTCACCGCCATCGTGCGCGGCGACGT
>CAYFPX010000061.1:33306-35140 GCA_964344945.1 uncultured Enterobacterales bacterium | reverse complement strand
CAGGGGGGAGAAGTAATTGTCGTTGCGCACGAGCCACCGATCGCACAGCTCAGACAGAGAACGGCCGCTCCACCGGCGGCGCGCCCTCCACCCCCGCCTTGATCCGCGCCACCTCCGCCAACCGCTCCTTGAGGAAGCGGTCCGCCTCCTCCCACCCCAAGAACACCCGCGACCGCCGCACCCGCCGATGGTCCGTCCAGCGCACACGCCACCGATCCCTGAAGCGCTCCGGTCGCGGCGTACGAGGCATCCCTGGGCTCTCCGGCTGGAGGAGCCCGGGCTTCCCGGCAAGGCCACACCGAGCTCACCGGCCAGCACACCCCAAGTGGGGCGGCCCGAGAACGACATCAATCGAGGTGGATTGGTGTCGCCCGCCGGCGAGTGGTCACAGCGTGGTCACAGAACGAGAAAGCCCGGGAGCCACTTCTCGAGTGATTCCCGGGCTTTGAATGGATGCGGGGGGAGGATTTGAACCTCCGACCTTCGGGTTATGAGCCCGACGAGCTACCGGACTGCTCCACCCCGCACAGGGTGCCCCCTTCTAATGAGTGGGGAAGGGCCGTCAAGTCCGGGAGCGCTTTCTCGATCCGCCCCGCCTGGCAGCTCCCTTCGGGCCCCGCCGGCGCTTCGGCTTCGGCTTCGCCCAACCCGGCTTCCGACGGGGCTTCTTGGGGGCCCTGGCGTCCCCGATCGGCTCGCCGGCCGCCACGGCCCGGAGCTGTCCGACCTCTTCCGCCGAGAGCTCCCGGGCGGCGCCCCGCTCCAGGTCCCCGAGCCCCAGCGGCCCGAACCCGACCCGCTTGAGCTTGCTCACCGGGTGGTTCACCGCCTGGAGCATGCGCCGGACCAGGCGGTTCCGCCCCTCCCGCACCACCAGCTCCAGCCAGGCGTTCCCGGTCTCGGTGATCTCCAGGACCTTGATCTCGCAGGGGGCGCTCCGCCCGTCGTCGAGCTGCACGCCCTTGCGCAGCCGGGCGAGGGTCTTCTCGGTCGGGGTCCGCCAGACCTTGGCCACGTAGCGCCGGGGCACCGAGTGGCTGGGGTGGGCCAGCTTGTGGGCCAGGTCGCCGTCGTTGGTGAACAGCAGCAGCCCCTCGGTCTGCAGGTCGAGCCGGCCCACGGGATCCAGCCGCTCCTTCACCTTGGGCATCAGGTCCTGGACCGTGCGGCGCCCCTCCGGATCGCTGCGGGTGACCAGGTAGCCCCGAGGCTTGAACATCATGAAGTAGCGAAGGCGGGGCGCCGCCGGCAGCCGCCGGCCGTCGATCTTGACGTGGTCCTCCCGGGGGTCGATCAGCGTCCCCGGCGCGGACTCCACCGCGCCGTTCACGGTGACCCGGCCCTCGCGGACCCACTCGTCGGCCTCGCGCCGGGAGCACAGACCGCGCTCGGCGATCAGCTTGGACAGACGGACGGTGAACATCGGCGCCTCCAGCGACGGGCACCGGTCGGCGCGCGTCGGGGCTACTGTCGCGGCGTCGCTGCCGCGAGGGTCCGCCCCTTAACTGAACGGAAGCTCGGGTGCGTTGGTCGCCGGGATGGGACCCATGCGCGGGTCGTCTGCCTGGAGCTCCCGCAGGTCGCGCAAGGTGGGCAGATCGGACAGGTCGCGCAGCCCGAAGAGCTCCAGGAAGGCCCGGGTCGTGCCATAGAGCAGCGGACGCCCCGGATCGTCGCTCCGACCGGCCACCCGGACCAGGCCCCGCTCGATGAGCGAACGCAGGATTCCGCCGCAGTCGACGCCCCGGATGCGCTCCACCTCGTGGCGGGTGACCGGCTGGCGGTAGGCGACGATGGACAGGGTCTCGACCGCCGCCCTGGACAGTCGCAGCGG
>CAYFPX010000061.1:10842-33296 GCA_964344945.1 uncultured Enterobacterales bacterium | reverse complement strand
TTGACCGCCCGGGCGCGGGCCACCCAGGTGGCGACCTGCGGGACCGTGCGCAGCTGGTAGCCCCCGGCGACCTCGACCAGCCGCACACCCCCGCCCCGACGCTCGCAGGACTGGCGCAGCGCCTCCAGAGCACCTCTCAGGGTCTCGATCTCGACCTCCCCCAAGGCCTCCCGGAGCCGGGCCAGCGAGATCGGCTCCCCGAGCGAGAACAGCACGGCCTCGACCGCCGCGACCAGGAGCTCGGCGGGCGGGGCGCCCTCGTGGACCTCCTCCTCGATGGGCTCGGGCTTGGGAAGCTCGGCGCGGGCCCCGGACAGGCCCCCCGGCAGGACGATGAGGTTGTTCGGCTGTTCGCTGTCCATGGCGGCCTCGTCAGGCTTCGGCGGGCAGGGCGCTCAGGTCGGCCTCCTGGGCGGCGACCTTCAGGGTGAGCACGACCGGGCCCAGGTGGTCCGCCTGGGAGATGTCGACCAGCTGCAGCCGGGCCATCTCCAACAGCGCCAGGAAGGTCACGATGACCTCGGGCTTGGAGCGGCACTGGGCGAAGGCGGCGGAGAGCTCGGCGGTGCCGAGGCAGTCGAGCCAGTGGAGCAGCGAGGCCACGCGGTCGGCCAGGGAGTAGACCTCGCGCTCGATCTCGTGGACCGGCTCGGGCTCGGCCTCCCGGGTCAGCAGGCCGTAGCAGGTCTCCAGGAGGCCGAACACGTCGACGCCCGGGTCGATGGGCCGGTCGAGCAGGACCAGAGCGTCGTCGGGGCGGGCGAAGACCTCGCGGCCGAGCAGCGGGCGCTCGAACAGCGCCTCCGAGGCCTGCTTGTAGCGCTCGTAGTCGATGAGCCGCCGGGCGAGGCGCTCCCGGGGGTCTTCCTCCTCCTCGTCGGCCAGCACGACGCGCCGGGGAAGCAGCTCCCGACTCTTGAGCTGGCAGAGGGTCGCGGCCATGACCAGAAACTCGCCCGCCACGTTCAGGTCGAGCTCCTTCATGCACTCCAGGAAGCGCAAGTACTCCCGCGTGATGTGCGCGATGGGCAGGTCGCGGACGTCGATGCCGTCGCGGCGGATCAGGTAGAGCAGGAGCTCCAGCGGACCGTCGAAGGCAGGGGTGTGGACGGCGTACGGGTCGTTCTGTGCAGCGAACACGGCGGGCTTCAGCGGGCAGCGGGTGTCAGGCCGGGGATGGCCGGAGCGGAGCCCCTGCACAGTATCGAAGCGCGGGATCCGTGACAAGGCCCTAGACCAATGCAAGATCTTGAAGATCCTCAGGGATCTCGAAGCGCCCTCCCCCTCGAACGCAAGAACGCAGGCCCCATCGATCTCTGCGGCGAGTGCCCCCCTCGAAGAAGTCCAGCCAGAGACTTGACACGTCAAGTTCTCCCGTGTTCAGGTGCTGGATCCCCCTCCGTGGCGCGCGCGGCACCTCGGGTGGCGCGCAGGCCTGGGTCGCCTTGCTGCGTGGGGGCTCGGGGGCTTAGAATCCGGGTGCACCACGGCGAGCCCATCCATGTCCTTCGTCCTGCCCACCCTGTTCTCCCTGACCCTCGGCTGCGCCCCCAAGCCCTTCCCCGAGGACGCACTTCCGGTGCCCGAGGAGCGTCCGGTCTACGGCGACTTCGCCGCCGACTACGAGACCGTCTGGGAGGCCACCATCGAGGTGCTCGGCGAAGCCGCACCCCTGGACGAGATCGACAAGAACGGCGGCCGCGTGGTCACCGGCTGGGTGAGCGGCTTCAGCGACTACATCTTCAAGACCTACGGCGGCACGCGCATCCCGGAGCCCATCCGCTACCGCATGGTGGTCGACGTCACGAACCGCGGCGGGCGTACCGAGGTGCGCATGGTCAACCAGGAACAGGTCGAGAAAGACATGATCTCCGTCGACATGGAGTTCACCGGCGCGATCTACCAGTGGATCGACGTGCCCTCGAGCACGACCAAGGAGCGGGAGATGCTCGAGGAGATCTACGAGGTGATCGAGGACCGACAGAGCGGCGGTGGCTACGACTACAACTACTGAGGCCCGGGACACCGCTCGACCCCGCGCCCCCGCCTGGCCCACGCTGCTGGGCGTGCAGCTGGTGACCCTCGCGGTCCTCGGCGGCCTGGGCTTCACGGCGAGTCGGACGCCGATCGGTCCCCCACCCCCCGATCCGGCGGCGTTCACCACGGCGGAGCTGGACGCCGCACGCCAGGTCCTCGAGTCGGACCGGGAACAGCTCCGCAGGAGCCTGCGGGGCGCGCTGGACGAAGACGACGAGGGCAAGGTCACGGACTTCGTCGCCCTCCAGGTCCAGGCCGCGGAGCTGACCTTCCAGAGCGTCGCGTGGACCACCCTGCCCCAGCAGGGATCTGTGGTCCCCGTGGAGATGACCCTGAGGCTCTCCGGCAGCTACTACAACCTGCCCATCCTGGTGGACGGTCTCTTCCGCCAGGCCCGGCCGCTGCACCTGCGCTGGCTCGAAGTCGAGTCTCCCAAGGCCCTGCTGGCCCACACGAACGCGACCCTGCGCATGCGCTACCAGCGGCCGCCGAGCCTGCAGACCTCCTCGCTGGACCAGCAGATCGCGGCGCTGGACTGGGGGGGCGACCCGGCCCAGGCCGAGGCCGCCATGACCCTGGCGGCGGAGCTGGCCCAGCTTGAGGCCTTCAAGAAGGAGCTGCGGCACTTCGAGCGCGAGCGGGCCGCGAACCGGACCGCGGTGATGACCGCGCTGCCGGGGCTGCTGCGCAAGCTGCCCACCTCGCCGCTGGGGTGGGTCGGCATGTCCATCGACGGCGACCAGGTCGAGGTGCTCCAGGAGCCTCGCTGAGAGGATTCCCTCAGAGGTGGAAGCGCTTCACCCCGGCGACCGCTTCGATCCGCTCCTCCGCGATGCGGTTCGACGCGTCCGTCGTGGTCATGCCCTCGGCCTTGGCCTTGCGCAGGCTGGTCTTGACCGTGTTGTAGATGTTGGTGGCGTCGTCCATCGCCTTGTCCCGGGGCCAGCCCTTGACCTCGGCGTGAACGTTGATCAAGCCACCGGCGTTGATCACGTAGTCGGGGGCGTAGGTGATGCCGCGGGCCTCGACGGCTTCGCCGTCGCGGCGCTCGTCGTCGAGCTGGTTGTTGGCACCGCCGGCGATGATCGGAGCCCGGACCAGCGGGATGGTCGCCGGGTTGAAGATGCCGCCCACAGCGCAGGGGGCGAGCACGTCGACGTCGGCGCTGTACCAGTCGTCGCCGTCGATCACGGTGCCGCCGAAGGCGTCGACCGCGCGGCCGAGGTTGGCCTTGTTGATGTCGGTGTAGATGAGCTCGGCGCCGCCCCCGGCCAGGTACTTCGCCAGGTGGTAGCCCACGTTGCCGAGCCCCTGGATGGCGACCTTGCGGCCCGTGAGGTCCGGGCTGCCGGTCACGATCTCGAGCGAGGCCCGGATGCCGTGGAACACGCCCCACGCGGTCACCGGGCTGGGGTCGCCGGAGCCGCCCAGGGCCTCGCTGGCGCCTGCGACGTGGGTGGTCTCGCGGCGGATGTCGTCCATGTCCGCCACGGTGGTGTTCATGTCCTCGGCGGTGATGTAGCGACCGCTGAGGGACTCCACGAAGCGGCCGAAGGCCCGGAAGAGAGCCTCGGACTTGACCGAGGGCTCGCCGATGATGACGGCCTTGCCGCCCCCGAGATCCAGCCCGGCGACCGCGGCCTTGTAGGTCATGCCGCGGGAGAGCCGCAGGACGTCGCGCAGGGCGTCAGCCTCGGAGGCATAGGGGTAGAGCCGGCACCCCCCCAGTGACGGGCCCAGGGTCGTGTCGTGGATGCCGATGATGGCCCGCAGGCCCGCCTGGTCGTTGCGACAGAACACCACCTGCTCGTGGCCCAGCGCTGCCATCTGCTCGAACGCGTCCAAGAGACCTCCTGTGCCGAAGTCGTGACGCAGGTGTATCCGGACCAGGGCGTGGCGTCCGCCGAGGGTCGGCCGGTCAGTCCCGGTCTCGTCGGATGTGGTGGGTCTGGCCGGCCTTCACCGCCTCGGGTCGCTCCACGTCGAACTTCCGCATCAGGCGCTTCATGTTCGGGCGCTGCTGACCGGCGAGCTCGGCGGCCCGGGTGATGACCCAGCCGGACTGGGCCAGGCGGTCGTTGAGGTACCAGCGGGAGAAGTCGTACACCACCTGCTGCTTCGCGGCGGTGTAGTCCATCTCCAGCAGCTCCGGGCGGAAGCCGGTGTTGCCGGCGCCAGGCTCGGCGGCCGCGCCCACCCCGGGGCCGGACGGCGCGAAGCCCCGACGAGGCATCAGGCCCAGGCTGGAGACCTCGAGCACGCCGCCGGTGGTGAAGACCATCGCCCGCTTGATGTGGTTCTCGAGCTCGCGGACGTTGTTCTCCGACCAGTCGTGGCCGACCAGCAGGTCCTGGGCCTCGGGACTGATCGACCTCACGCTCTTGTCGAATTCCTGGTTGTACTTGTCGATGAAGTACCAGGCGAGCAGGGGGACGTCGTCGAGGCGATCCCGCAGCGGGGGGACCTTGATCTCCACCACGTTGAGTCGGAAGTAGAGATCCTCTCGGAAGGTGCCCTCGCGCACCGCGGCCTTCAGGTCCACGTGGGTGGCGGCGAGGATCCGGCAGTCGATCGGGATCGGGCGGCTGCCCCCCAGGCGCACGACCTCGCGCTCGTTGCAGACCCGCAGCAGCTTGGCCTGCATGTGGATGGGCATGTGCCCGATCTCGTCGAGCAGGATCGTGCCGCCCTGGGCGTTCTCGAAGTACCCGCGCTTGAGGCTGCGAGCACCGGTGTAGGCGCCGGGCTCCGCCCCGAAGAGCTCGCCCTCGATGAGGGACTCGGGGATGGCCGCGCAGTTCACCCCCATGAACGGGCCCTTGGCGTTGGGCGACTCGGAGTGGATCGCCCGGGCCACCCGCTCCTTGCCGGTGCCGCTCTCGCCGGTGATCAGCACCGACACCGGCACCTTGGCCACGCTCCGCACCATGGAGATCACGCCGCGGATCGCGTCGCTGTTGCCGATCAGGTGCTCCGAGGTGCCCCGGGCCTGCATGGCGGCCTGGAGCTGGTCGTTCTCGTCCTTCAGCCTCTGGAACTCCAGGCCCTTCCGGATCACCTGGAAGAACCGCTGCTGGTCCATGATCGGCTTCTCGAAGTAGTCGTACGCACCGGCGTTCAAGGCCAGGAACGCCGCCTGGGCACTGCCGTGGGCCGTGATCAGGATGCAGACCACCCGGGGGTGGTCCGCCCGCATGCGCGTCAGCACCTCCTGCCCCGACAGGCCCGGCATCAACAGGTCGACCAGGGCCAGGTCCACCCGCTCCTCCCGGACCACCGCCAGGCCGTCCTCGCCGGTGCCGGCCTCCAGGACGCGGTAGCCCTGGCGGCTCAGCTGCCGGCCCAGGGCCTTCCGGATGTTGACCTCGTCGTCGATGATCAGGATGGTCGGCACGGTGGCCGGGGGCGCCTGACCGCTGGGCAGGGAGTCCGCCATGGGGGGACAGTACCCCAGAACCACGAGAGGGGGTCAATTCCGACACGGGGCCCCCCGCGGTAGGCTGGAGACATGGACGACGCCCTGTTCCAGCGGTTCAAGAGCGGCGACCCCCAGGCCCGGACCGCGATGCGCAACCAGCTGCGGTCCGTGGCGGCGCGCGTGCTGCTGGCGCCGCAGTGGCGGCTGACCGACGTGGAGCAGGTCCGCAGGCTGGAGCAGGAGGTCGCCAAGCAGGCCCTGGCGCACGAGGGCGACAGCCCGGTGGCCTACGCCACGGTGGCGATGGAGCTGGCGGCCGTGCGCTGCATCGACGTGGTCCGCCAGAGAGACGCGCACCCGGTGTCCAACCTGACCGCGGACCTGCTGGCGCGGGTGGCGATGGAGACCGCCTCCCGGCGCGAGGTGGACCAGGCCAACGAGCTGCTGGCGGACAGCACCGTCAACCAGCGGTTGCTCGACACGGTGCGCTCCGCCCTGCGAACAGCCGCCAAGGCCCAGGCGGCGCACCCCCCGCGCGAGGCGCCGGCCGACGCGCCAGCCCCCCGCAAGTCCGCTCGCCCGGCCCGGGCCGTGACCGCGGCGCGGACCGCCCAGCCCCGCCGACGCCTGCCCAAGAAGAAGAGCGAGAGCGGCGGGCTGAAGGCGCTGATGCCCTTCGCGATCGTGGCCCTGGTCTTCGGGTTGCTGGGGTACCAGCGCTGGGCCCCCAAGCCCGAGCCGGTCGAGGTGACCATCGCCTGGCTGTTGCCCCAGGAGCTGCCTCCCACCGCGCGCGCCGACGAGCTGGAGGGCCTGGCCCGGGAGGCGGTCCTGGCCCTGCGCAAGGGCCGCTGCGACCAGGCCGCCGACCGGCTCCACATGGAGTTCCGCAAGAACTCCGAGGCGCTGTGGATCCGCTACTACGAGGGCCTGGCCTTCGTCTGCGCCCGCGACGGCCTCAAGGCCCTCGAAGCCCTCCGAGACGTCGAGCTCCGCATGGAGGAGCCCCCCTTCGGCCTGGTGTGGTGGCTGGCCCAGGCACAGCTCCTGTCCGGAGACCTGGCGGCGGGGCTGGGCACCCTCGACGCCCTCACCGGCAGCGAGCACCCCCGGGCCGTGCAGGCCGCGGAGCTGGCCCGAGTCATCCGCGAGGACCTCTAGTGTCCTGTCTCAGAAGTTCGTGAGGCAATCACGCAGCCATCGCCGCGGCTGGTGGTCTGCTCGAGCGGCCGGTGTGGCCGAGTCACATCAACGCGAGAGCGGGCCGCCAGGCGTGGCGAGGGCAAGTGAGTGTCCACGAACTTCTGAGACAGGACACTAGTCCCCACCGATCACCGACACCGGCTCCAGCGCCGGGAAGCCCGAGCGACGCAGGTAGGTGGCGAAGAAGCCGTCGCAGCGGTCGTCGGCCGGGCAGAAGCGGCAGGCCTCGGACTTGGTGAAGGCGACCACGTCCGGGAAGAAGCGCAGCGCGTGGTCGCGCTGGTGGTCCGCGTCCACGTAGTAGCGATTGGAGGTCCGTCGGAGGCGCGACGCCAGCCCGCCCAGGTAGCAGGCCGGCAGGCCCTTGAGGTCGACCCGGAGCCCGGCACGCTCCAGGGCGGGCACCACCCGGGAGAGCGCCTGCACCGTCGCCCGCACGCCCGACACCTCCGAGGCGGTGTTGCCCGCGATCGGGAAGGGGTAGGTGAACACCGCGGACGCCGGCCCCGCCGCGGCGAGCACACGCCCCACCGCCTCGAGCTGCGGCAGCGCCAGGACGCTCAGCTGGGTGCTGGCGATCACCGCCAGCCCCTGGGCCTGGCAGGCCCGGATGACCCGGCGGCCCTGCTGCAGGACGCCCCCGCCCGGCCCCGGCTGCACGGGCACCACGATGCGGTCCACCCGCCCCGAGAAGCGCGACCCGTCGAAGCGCTCCAGGTCCTCGGTGCCCGCGTGCAGCACGACGGTCTCCACGCCCTGGTCCCGGGCGCGGTCGATGAGCGCCGGCACGTCGTCCCGGCTGGCGACCCCCACCCCGCTGAGCACCAGGGTGTCGCAGGGCGCCGCGCGGGGGCCCCGCATGCCCTCGGTGAACCAGCTCAGGTTGTCGATGAGCTCGTCGGCGGTCATCGAGCGGGTCGGCACCGGGGCCCCGGCGCGAATCCGCCCGGGGTACGCCCGCTGGACCCGGATCTGCAGGGTCGTGGGGCGCTGCACGGCGCCAGCGTGGGTCCAGGTGAGCACGGTGCGAGTCGCCTATCGACAAAGGTAGGATGCGCAACCTCCTCCCTTCGAGTGCGTCCATGACGGCGATGCCGACCTCCCTGCACCCCCTGGCCCTCGCTTCGCTCCTCGTCCTGGCCGGCTGCGAAGTCACCTGGAGCGGCCAGACGGCGGAAGACCTCGACAACGCGGCCAACGAGGCCCCGACCCTGGTGCTCGACTCGCCCGTGAGCGGGGCCAGCTACCCGTCCGACACGACCGTGCCCTTCACCGGCACGGTGACCGACGACCAGGACCTGGCCGAGATCTACCTGACCATCACGTCCAACGTCGACGGGCTCATCGACCGGCCGGAGCTCGCCTCCGACGGCACCTTCAGCACCGAGGGCCTGCTGACCGACGGCTCCCACGAGATCACGGTCACGGCCACCGACGGCGGCGGACTCCAGGCCAGCGTCGCCGCCGCCATCCAGATCGGCGGCGGCACCGGGGGCGCGCCCACCCTGAGCGTCACGCTGGAGCCGGATCCCCCCATGGGCAAGGAGTGGCTCGCCTGCGTGATCGAGGCCGAGGATCCGGCGGGCCTGGCGGTCGAGATCACCAGCAACTGGATCATCAACGGCACGGACCACGGCAGCGCCGAAGACGAGCTGGGCATGTTGTTCCGGGACGACGAGGTGACCTGTCGGGTCACGGCGACCTCGGCCGGCGGATCGACCACGGACGAGGCCTCGGGCGTGGTGGTCAACTCCCCGCCGGAGGTCGACGAGATCCGCGTCGACGGCGCCCCGGCCGACGAGAACGGCCGGCTGGCCTGCTCCGGCCGCTATGCCGACTACGACGACGACCCGGAGAACATGGTCTTCGAGTGGTTGGTCAACGACCTGCCCGTCTTGACCGGCCAGACCTCCATCGATGGGGCGAATTTCGACCGGGACGACTCCGTGGTGTGCCGCATCACGCCGAACGACGGCTTCGAAGACGGCGAGCCCGCCCTGAGCGAGCCCGTGATCATCGACAACACCGCCCCCACGGCGCCCTCGGGGGTCACGGTGGCCCCGGAGTCCGTCTCCGCGGGCTCGGCGGCGTCCTGCAACGTCGACAGCCTCGGCACCGACATCGACCCCAACGACACCCTGGTCGGCGACTACCGCTGGTTCGTCGATGGCGTCGAACAGACCGGGTCGAGCGCAGGCTCCTTCTCCACGGGCGGGCTCACCGAGGGCGCCGTCATCACCTGCTCGGCGCGCACCAGCGACGGCGACCTGACCAGCGCCTGGGTCGACAGCGACAACCAGGCGGTGGTGGAGGCCGGCCTGTCCGGGACCTTCGACCCGACCGACGCCTGGACCACCATCTCCGGCACCACCAACGGCGATCGCCTGGGCCGGGCCCTGGCCGAGGTCGGCGATCTCGATGGCGACGGGGTGGTGGAGGTGGCGCTGGGCGCGAACCAGCACGACAGCAACCGGGGCCGGGTCTTCCTGTTCGACGGCGCCACCGTCGCGGCCGGCGGCAGCCTGGACGACACCGACGCGCTGGTGGACTGGACCGGCCCCGACCAGGGTGCGCTGTTCGCTGGCGGCGAGGCCATCGTGGGCGCGGGCGACGTCACCGGCGGCGGTGATCCCGACCTGCTGGCCGCGGCCTACCGGGCCGACGACATCGGCGCCGCCTACCTCTTCGCCGGCGAAGACCTGGGCAGCTGGTCGAGCGGCGCCGCAGAGAGCGAGGCCGCCCTGGTCTTCCGCGGCGACGCCAGCGGCGATGACTTCGCCCTGGACGTGGGCGCCGCCGACCTCGACGGAGACGGCATCGCCGAGGTCCTGGTGGGCGCGCCCTACAGCGACGACAACGGCGAGAGCGCCGGCGCGGTCTCGGTGTACCTGGGCGCGGGCCTGCCCGCCTCGGGCGACGTGGCGGTGTCCGCCGCGGACCACCTGTGGACCGGCGAGACCGGCGGGGACCTGGTGGGCTACGCCGCGATGGAGCCCATCGGCGATGTCACCGGCGACGGCTACGGCGACTTCTCGGTCGGCGCCCGCGACGCCCGCAACGGCAGCAGCCAGCAGAGCGGCGTGCTCTACCTGCTGAGCGGCGACGACTTCGTCACCGGCAGCCACCCCACCTCGGGCACCCTCGCCGCCGCCGCCTTCGCCGCCATCGAAGGCGAGACCGGCGGGGACCAGCTGGGCATGGCGGCGGCCGGCCTGGGCGACCTCGACGGCGACGGCGCCGACGACTTCGCCGTCGGCGCCCGGTACGCCGACATCCAGACCACCGACGCCGGTGGCGTCTACGTGTTCTTCGGCGGGGCCCTGGCCGGCTCGGTCAGCGCCAGCAGCGCCGACGGCGAATTCGGCAGCTCATCCGGCAGCGACCTCGCGGGCAAGAACCTGGCCGCCGGCGACGTCGACGGCGACGGCGTCACGGACCTGCTGGTCTCGTCGCACTACCACGACAGCAACGGCTCCAACAACGGCACGGCCTGGCTGCTGCTCGGCGGGAGCTGGAGCGCCTGGGGCCCGGGCGGCACCCTCTCGGGCTCCGCCCCGGTCACGTTCGAAGGCGACAGCAACAACGACTACCTGAGCAGCATGTCCGACATCGTCGACCTGGACGCCGACGGCGCCGACGAGCTGATCATCGGGGCGGACAACGACAACAGCAGTCGCGGGACGGTGTACGTGTTCAAGCTGCAGTAGGAGCTGTCAGCGAAGAGCTCCCTCAGACGAACCGCACCGAGTCGCCGCCCGCGAGCTCCCACTTCACCATGAACTCCAGCACCGGCAGGGAGTACTCCTCGTCGAGGTCGTCCCACGGGTAGGGGTCCATGCAGGTGACCTCGTCGGTCACGCGCTCGACCAGCACCCAGTGGGTGCCGAGGCCGCTGGGGAACCGGTCGACGATGCGGGCGAGCCACGGCAGGTTGTGGCGAAAGTGGTAGCGCCGGGCGTTGCGGGCGCGATCCCAGCGGGCCTCGCCCAGATCCGTGGAGATGCGGTCGGCGCCGAAGAGCTCGACCATCAGTCCCTGCACCACGCTCGGGTCCGGGTCGTCGTCGCCGCCGAGGCGACCGGCGAGCAGATCCACCAGGGCCTGGCCGGCGGCGTCGGCGTCGTCGGAGTCCCCCAGGGCGGAGACGGCGCCTGCGACAGCGGCGTCGGTGGCACCGTGCCCCGCCTGCTGCAGCAGGAAGAGGTAGGTGGCGAGGGCGGTGGGAAGGTGGCCGACCTTGGCTTCGGTGTCCGACATCGGGGGCTGCTCTCTGGACCGGGGGTGTGGGTCTGGCTGGCCACTGACAGGGCCATGGGTTGTCCGGGAGTGGGCCGACACCCTCGTGAAGCCGCGGGGCGGCTTCACCGAGCGTTATGGCCCGGAAGCCCTCGTGAGGCCGCGGGGCGGCCTCACCGAGCGCTTGTCATGCGTTATCCAACCGGACCCGAGAGCGCCTGGATTGCTGCTGCTGTTCGCCATCGCCGCCTGTGATCCCGGGCCCCCGCCCCAGCTGAGCGCTCCTGCGCAGACCCTCCTGGCAGCCGATCTGGCCCGGGGTCCGGCCACCCCGCCGGTCCGCCTGAGCGACCGCCTGGCCGACGCCGTGATCGCGCTCCCCCCGTCGTCGCTGCCCCCGGACCAGGGCGTGCCGGGCACCTTCCCGTTGACCGACTGGTCTCGGAAGGAGCGGCTCGACGACGGCCTGGCGATCTGGGAGACCGACTACCCTCTGCGCACCCGCAAGAAGCAGCACCGCTCGGCCCCATCGGGCGTCGGCCTGTGGCGGGGGAACGACGAGCTGTCGTTCGCCAACCTGCCGGGCGCCGCCCGCGAAGGCCGCTGGGACATCTCCCAGGGTCAGCTGCAGCTGGTGTCGGCGACGGATCCCGAGGACTGGAAGGCCCCACCCACCCTGAAGGCCGACCAGGAGGCCCAGGCCCAGCAGCGGCTGAACCCGGAGAGCGCAGGCCTCGACCCGGCGGACTTCGTGGCCTTCTCCACCACCCTGGGCATCGAGACCCGCACGGGCCTGCTCCTGCCGGCGCCGTCCTCGGTCACCTGGCAGCTGGACCTGCCCCCAGGGGCCCGGCTGGACCTGGGGGCGGGGCTGGTGGCCCGGGAGGTGCTGGATGGCCCCGGCTCCGACGGCGCCGAGGTGGTCGTGAGGGTGGACGGCACCGAGGTCCACCGCCTCCAGGTCCGAGACGACGGCGAGTTCGTCGACGCCGAGGTCGACCTGGGCACCTGGGCCGGCCAGCAGGTCTCCCTGACCCTGGCCACCGACCCGGGAGCCACCCCCTGGTACGACGCCGTGCTCGTCACCGAGCCCCGCGTGCTCGGTCCGCCCTTGGACGACCCACGCCGGGTGGTCGTCGTGGGCATCGACACCCTGCGCTGGGACGCCCTGACCCAGCACGGCTACGCCCGGGACACCACCGCCGCTCTCGACAGCTTCGCCGACGGCGCGGTGCTCTTCGAGGACGCCCTCACCTCAGCCCCCCGGACCCGCCCGAGCTTCCGCACCGCCCTGACCGGCCGCTACCCCCTGCCCGCCATGGACGCCCTCACCATGGGCGAGCACCTGCGCGGCGCGGGCTTCGCCACCGCCGGCATCACGGCCAATGTGCACCTGGTCCCCCGCATGGGCTTCGCCGACGGCTACGATCTGTGGCGCTACGACAACGGCGCCGACGCCGACGTGCAGATCGGCCGCGCCAAGGCCTGGCTCGCCTCCCACCAGCACGAGGACAGCTTCCTGTTCCTCCACCTGATGGACCCGCACACCTTCTACAAGGCCCCTGGCCGGTACAAGGACCGCTACGTCGAGACCGAGCAGGGCCCCCTGGACCCGGACCTGAACCGCTGGAAGGTCGTGAAGCTCGGCGAGCAGGGCAAGCTGAGCAGCGACAACAAGGCCTGGCTACGGGCCCGCTACGATGGCGAGGTCCGCTTCATGGCCGACCAGCTCGCCGGGCTGTTGGCCTGGATCGACGGCCTGCCCGGCCGGACCCTGGTGATCCTGCACAGCGACCACGGCGCGGAGTTCTGGGAGCCCGACTCCTACGAGCACAACCACACCCTGTACCAGGAGCTGGTGCACGGCCTGTTCTGGATCCGCCCGGTGGGTGGCTGGGCCGGGGGCCCTCACCGGGTGACAGCGCCCGTGGGCCTGGTGGACCTGGTGCCCACGGTGCTCGACCTGGTCGGCGTCGAGGCCAGCGGGCTCGACGGCACGTCGCTGCGCCCCTTCGTGGACGCCGCGGTCCAGGACCGAGCCGGGGCGCTGGAGGCGTCTCTCGCGGCCAGGCCTCGGCCTGTCGGCCACCTGATGTACGACACCGAGCGCTGGGCCGTCGTGGCCGACGGCCACAAGTACCAGCTGGAGACCTGGGACGGCGCTCAGGCCCTGTGGGACCTGAGGGCGGATCCCGGCGAGCAGCGGGACCTGGTCGGCGAGTCCTTCGACTCGACCCCCTGGCTCGCCCACCTCGCCAGGGCCACCGGCTGGCCCGCCGGGCTGGGCTGGCGGGTGCGCATCCGCCAGGCCCGAGAGCCCCTCGAGCTGACCTTCGCCGAGCCGGTCCGAGCCCAGCTCCTCGATCCCGAAGCCAGCCGCAGCCGCCGGGCCAACCTGGAGTGGGGGGAGTCCCCCAGCGTGGACCTGGCCGAGGTGGGCACCCTCGTGGTCAGCGACGACGGCCTGAGCGTGGCCTTCTCCCCCGGCCCCGAAGCCCGGCACGCCCTGATCGCCGTCCTGCCCGTCTCGGGCAGCCTCGCGGCCGAGGTGACCGTGGGCGAGACCACCGCGCCTCTGGTGGCAGACGGCGAGCGGCTGAAGCTCGCGGACGAAGGCCTGCAGCTCGACGTGACGACCGGCCCCCTGCTGCTGCCCCAGGACAGCGTGCGCCAGCGGCTCGCCGCACGCGTGCGCGCGAGCGAGCGAGCCGAGGACGACGCCGCCCTCGAGGCGCTCCGCGCCCTCGGCTACATCGAGTAGCCCACAGCCGACCGGCCCGCAGCCCGCAGCCGCGGGCCCCAGGCCCGCCTCACCCTTCTTCCAGCTCCCGCGCCACCCGCTTCAGGGACCGCATCACCTTGAGGTAGGTCCAGGGCTCGGAGACCTCGAGCTTGGCGTGCTTGCGCTCCAGGCCCAGCTCGTCGCAGACCCGGCCAGCGAAGCGCCTCCGGCCGCGGCCCTCGGGGTAGCGCAGGTTGAGGGTCACCCTCTGCTGGGGCGGGATGGCGTCGAGCAGCAGCACCGCGCTGCTGTCGCCCTGAACCCCGCAGACCACGGTGCGGTGGCCCCGCTCGCAGCGCTCCTGCAGCAGCGCCATCCACAGGCGCGTGGCCCCGGGCCGGCGGTACAGGTAGGTCGGCCCGTCGATCACCAGGCCTGGGGCGTCCAAGGCGTCGTCGGCCCAGCGCTTGCGCTGCACCGCCCGCGCGGCGGCGTCGGAGAGGGCCTGGCCCCGCAACACCAAGGGCCGGCCGCCCAGGATCCGCCGGGCCACGGAGCTCTTGCCGACCCCTCGCGGGCCCAGCACCACCACCAGGCAGCGGTCCTGGAGCCTGCGGGGCAGCGGCCGACGGCCCAGGTACTCCCCACTGGTCCCCGCGAGCACGGCGGGCGCAACAGTGGTCCTGCGCTTGCTCAGCGTGAACTCCGCTCCGAGCACAGCGGTCCTGCCACCCCGCTGCGTCCGGTCCCCTTGGTCCTGGTGTCCCCCGGCTAGTGCCGCCGAGGTGCCTTCTCAACGATGGTCGCGACGATCTCACGGATCGGCGTGCCAGGGGGGAAGATTCTCGTCACGCCTCGCTGTTCGAGGCCCGCCACGTCGCTGTCGGGGATGATGCCGCCGGCGATGACGAGCACGTCGTCCAGGCCCCGCTCGCGGAGCGACTGCACGACCTGGGGCACCAGCACGTTGTGGGCGCCGCTCAGCACGGACAGGCCCACCACGTGCACGTCTTCCTGGAGCGCGGCCTCGGCGATGCCCGCCGGGGTCTTGTGCAGGCCGGTGTAGATCACCTCCATGCCGGCGTCCCGGAGGCCGCGAGCGACCACCTTGGCGCCGCGATCGTGGCCGTCGAGCCCGGGCTTGGCGACCAGGACGCGGATCCGCCGATCGACGGTCGGCGTGCTCATCCGCTCAGGAAGGACTTGGCGATGACCAGGCGCTGGATCTCGCTGGTGCCCTCGTACAGCGTGGTGATGCGGGCGTCGCGGTAGAGCCGCTCGACCTCGTACTCCTTGGAGTAGCCGTAGCCGCCGTGGATCTGCAGGGCCTTGTCCGCGCAGAAATTGGCGGTCTCCGAGGCGTAGAGCTTGGCCATCGAGCAGGCCCTGGAGCCCATGTCGCCGGCGTCCTTCAGGGCCGCAGCCTTCCAGGTGAGCAGCCGCGCCGCCTCGATCCGGGTGCCCATGTCGGCGATCATCCACTGGATGGCCTGCTTGGTGGCGATGGGCTTGCCGAAGGCGATGCGCTCCTGGCTGTAGGCGACCGCCAGGTCGAAGGCCCGCTGGGCGATGCCCAGCGCCTGGGCGGCGATGCCGATGCGGCCGCCGTCGAGGGTGGCCATCGCCACGGTGAAGCCCTTGCGCTCGGCGTGCAGCATGTTCTCCGCCGGCACGACCAGGTCCTCGAAGACCAGCTCGGAGGTGCCGGAGCAGGCGATGCCCATCTTCTCCTCGACCTTGCCGACGGAGAAGCCGTCCCAGCCGGACTCCAGGATGAAGGCGCAGACGGCCTTGTGGCGCTCGTCCGGGTTGAGCGAGGTGTAGGCCACGCACACGTCGGCCTGGGGGCCGTTGGTGATCCACATCTTGGTGCCGTTGAGCACGTAGCTGCCGTCCTCCCGCGGGGTGGCGCGGGTCTTCTGGGCGGCGGCGTCGGAGCCGGCGGCGGGCTCGGTGAGGGCGTAGCAGCCGAGCTGCTCACCGGTCGTGAGCCTGGAGAGGTACTTCTCCTTCTGGGCGTCGGTGCCGAAGCGCAGGATCGGCCAGTTGACCAGGGAGTTCTGGACGCTCATGACCACGCCGACGCCGGCGTCGGCGTAGCAGATCTCCTCGAGCGCCACGACGTAGTCGAGGATGCCCAGGCCGGCGCCGTTGTACCGCTCGGGCACGAACATGCCGAGGAAGCCCATCTCGCCGAGCTCGCCGACGATCTCCGCCGGGAACTCGTGGCTCAGGTCCCGGGCGGGGGCGCCGGGCATGATGGTGGACCGGGCGTAGTCCCGGGCGAGATCCCGGATCTGCTGGGTCTCTTCAGGGAGGGTGAACATGCTCATCTCTCTCTCCTACCGGTCGCCGAAGGTGGGCCGGCGCTTCTCGAGGAAGGCGGCCATGCCCTCGGTCTGTTCGTCGTGGGCGAAGCAGGCACCGAAGAGCGCGGCTTCGTGGGCCAGCCCCGCGTCGATGCCGAGGTGGGCGGTCTCGTCCATGGCGCGCTTGGCCAGGGCGACGCTGTTGGGGCCGTTGCGGCCGATCTTCTGGCAGAGGGCGACGGCGGCGGCGACCACGTCGTCCTCGACGGAGAGGGCCAGGCCGAGGGCGACCGCCTCGTCGGCCTTGACCGTGCGGCCCGTGTAGATGAGCTCCTTGGCGCGAGGGGTGCCGACCCGATCCCGCAGGCGCTGGGTGCCCCCGAAGCCGGGGATGACCCCGAGCTTGACCTCGGGCTGGCCGAAGAGGGCCTTGGGGCTGGCGAGGATCAGGTCACAGCAGAGGGCGAGCTCGCAGCCGCCGCCGAGGGCGAAGCCGTTGACCGCCGCCACGGTGGGCATGGGCAGGCTCTCCCAGGCTCGGGAGACCACCTGGCCCTGGGCCGCGAAGGCGTGGGCCTGCTCGGCGGTGAGGTCGGCCATCTCGGCGATGTCGGCGCCGCCGACGAAGCCCTTGCCCTCGCCGGTGAGCACGACGCCGCGCAGGTCTCGGCGACCGGAGAGCGCCGCGGCGACCTCTCCCAGCTCGGCGACCAGCTCGGAGTTCAGGGCGTTGACCGGTGGGCGGCTCAGGGTGACGACGGCGACGCCGTCGGTCTCTTCGATGCGGAGGTGCTGGAAGGCCATCGCTCAGCTCCCGCTGTAGTCGTAGAAGCCCCGGCCGGCCTTGCGGCCCAGCCAGCCCGCCTCGACGTACTTCCGCAGCAGCGGGCAGGCCCGGTACTTGGAGTCCCCGCCGAGCCCGCCGTGCAGGACCTCCATGATGGCCAGGCAGGTGTCGAGCCCGATGAAGTCCGCCAGGGTGAGCGGGCCCATGGGCACGTTGGTGCCGAGCTTCATGGCGGTGTCGATGTCCTCGACCGTGCCGATGCCCTCGTACAGCGCGTAGACCGCCTCGTTGATGTAGGGCATCAGCACCCGGTTCACCAGGAAGCCGGGCATGTCCCGGGCCTCGACCGTGGTCTTGCCCATCTTCTCGGCGGCGGCGCGGACCGCGTCGAAGCTCTCGTCGCTGGTGGCCAGGCCGCGGATGAGCTCGACCAGCTTCATCACCGGGACCGGGTTCATGAAGTGCATGCCGACCACCTTGTCCGGGCGGTCGGTGTGAGCGGCGATGGCCGTGATGCTGATGCTGGAGGTGTTCGACGCCAGCAACACCTGGTTCGGGGTCGCCGCGCTGAGCTGCTCGAAGATGCGGTACTTGAGGTCGACGTTCTCGGTGGCGGCCTCGACCACCAGCTGGGCACCCTCGTGGAGCTGCAGCTCCGTGCCCATCCGGATCCGGCCCAGGGCGGCGCTGGCCCCGGCCTCGGTGATGCGCTCCTTCTTGAGCATGCGGCCGAGGTTCTTCTGGATGGTGTTGAGGGCGCGCTCCAGCGCGGCCTCACTGATGTCGGTGAGGGAGACGTCGTAGCCAGCGACGGCGGCCACGTGGGCGATGCCGTTGCCCATCTGACCGGCTCCGACGACGCCGATCGATTCGATGACGACAGCCATGTGCGAGTGCCTGGTGTGGGAGAATGGGCGGCCCGACCTAACCCCGCACACCCCCTCTCACCACATGGACCTCCCCCCCTGGCTGGCGGCTCCGGAGCGGGAGGTGACCGGGCACAGCTGGGTCGACGAAGCCCGTCGCCGACTCCACACCGCGCGAGTGCCCGTGACCCTGGTGGGTCAACCCGGGAGCGGCCGCACGCTGGCCGCCGCAGCGGTGGTCGCGCGCCACAGCGGACCGGTGCTCGGCGCCCGCCTGACGGGGTGCGTGAGCGCCGCCGACACCGTGCGGGCCGTCGGAGACGCGCTGGCCGTGGCCCAGCCCGGCGAGACGGCCCGGGTCGGCCTGGCCCTCGCCCAGCTCGGCGAGGTCCTGGTGGTCCTGGACGACGCCGACTCCGCCGAAGCCGCCGAGGCGGTCGAGACCCTGTCCGCCCTGGCGCCCCGGGCCTGGTTCCTCGCCACCGCCACACGGCCCCTCAACGACGCCGCCAGCCTGGCCCCGCCGCCAGCCTTCGCGCCGCCACCGCCCGATCCGGCCGACCTGGCGGCTCTGCCGTCGTCGGTGGAGTGGCTCGCGCACCTGCCCGCCGGCGCCCCCGTCGACCAGATCGACGCCCTGTCCGAGAGCGTGCGCGCCCGGATCCACCCCCGGCGGGTGGCCCTCCAGCCCAGGGTGGCCGTCGCCCTGCGCCAGCAGCGCCCCTGCTCACCCGAGCTGGCGGCCCGCCGCTGCGCCCACCTGGGCACGCGCTTCCTGCCCCTCGCCACCGGGGGCGAGGTCCGCGGCGCCATCGCCCACGAGGACGTCCTGCTGCTGCGCTTCCTGGGCCAGTTCCTGCCCGACCCGGTGGACGCCTCCCTGAACACCGTGGCGGCGGCCCGACTCCTGGCCCGCACCGGCCAGCCCGAAGAGGGCCTGAGCATGCTGGCGGCCTTCCGCGACCGGGTGCGGCGCCTGGGACTGCGAGAGGAGGCCCTGTTGCTGTGGGCCGAGGGGGACGTGCTCCTGGGCGCGGGCCTCGAAGGCGAGGCCCGCCTGTGCCACAACCTGGCGCTGGAGCGGCTGGAGGACGTGCGGGACCCGGACCTGGGCGGCACCCTGAGCCGAAGACGCGCCGACCACCTGCTGCTCCGCGGACACGTGCTCGAGGCCGAGCGCCACTACAAGGCCGCGCGGGTCCTGCACCGGCGGGCCGGCGACGCGGTCGCGGTGGCGGCGACCCTGCGCGGCGTCGCCGACGTCGCGGTCGCCGCCGGGGAGCACGTGGCCGCCGGCACCCTCTACGAGCAGGCCGCCGCGACCCTGGAGGGCCACCCCCGGGCGCGCCTGGAGCTGGCCAACCTGAGGCTCGGCCAGGCGGCCCTGGCGATCGGCCGGGGCGAGCTGAGCGAGGCCGAGCGACTGCTGGACGAGGCCCGCCAGCTGGGCCAGGGCTCCGAGCTGCTCCAGACCCTCACCCTGCGCAGGCGGGCCGAGCTCCTGCTCCGCAGGGGCCGCCACCACGAGGCCCGCCAGCTGCTGGACACGGTCGCGGCGGATCTCTTCCGGCTCGGCGAGCGGGCCGCGGCCGCCGCGACCTTCCGGGTCCAGGGGGACGTCGAGGCCGCGGCAGGCGAGCTGGCGGACGCCGCCGAGCACTACTGCCACGCCCTGAGCGAAGCCGCGCGGGTGGGCGATCTGGCCACCGCGAACCGCACGCTGGAGCACCTGCTCGCGCTGGAGCGGACCGGCGGCGACGTCGCCCGGGTCGAGACCCTGCAGGGGCTGCTGGCCGACGTCCGGGCCCTGCAGGTCGAAGGCGACGAGACCACTTCGGCCAGGTCATCCTGAGGCCGTGCTGCTCTGGCTGCTCCCTCTGGCGAACGCCACGGTGCCGCCCCCCATCGTGGGCGGCAGCGCGGCGCCCGATGGTCGCTGGGGCGAGACCGCCGCGCTCTTCGAAGGGGCCGACGTCGGCTGCACCGGGGTGCTCGTCAGCCCATCGTGGGTGCTGACCGCTGGACACTGCACCAGCAGCGCGGTCACCAGCGTGTACCTGGGCGGCAACGACCTGGGGGACCTGGCCGAGGGCGAGCTGATCGAGGTGGTGCAGGCCATTCCCTACCCCGAGTACTGGGACACCTGGGACGTCGGCCTGTTGGAGCTGGAGCGGCCGGCGGAGACCCCACCCCCCGAGGTGGCGGTCGGCTGCGCCCTGGACGAGCTCGCCGACGGCGTCGAGGCCCAGATCATCGGCTACGGCGCGGTCGACGAGTACGGCACCCGGTACTCGGACCACCTCATGGAGGCCCGGGTCCCGATCACCGACGCCGACTGCGGGGACACCAGCCTGGGCTGCGAAGAGGCGGTGAGCCCCGGCGGCGAGCTCGCCGCCGGGGGCCCCGAGGGCGACACCTGCTACGGCGACAGCGGTGGCCCGCTGATGCTCTGGACCTCCTACGGGGTGCCGGCGCTGCTGGGCATCACCAGCCGCGGGGTCGACGCCGAGGGCCCGCCCTGCGCCACCGGGGGCATCTACGGCCGGGTGGACGCGGTGGCCGCCTGGGTGGCGAACATGACGAGAGAGCCCCTGACCCGCCCCTCCTGCGCGCCCGTCGGCAACCAACCCCCCTCCCCCACCGCCGAGACCCTCGTCGTCGCCGCCGGTGCCTCGGTCGCCGTGCAGATCGACCCGGGCGATCCCGACCCCTACGACGACCACACCTACACCCTGCTGGAGAGCCCCCTGCACGGCACGGTGGTCCTGAACAGCACCGGCCTGGTGACCTACACCGCCGACGCGGGCGCCCACGGCTACGACGCGCTCGTGGTCCGGGTGGACGACGGCGAGCTGAGCGCCGAGCTCACCCTGGAGGCCAACATCACCGGCGGGGACACCGGCACGGGTGACGACGACACCGGCGGCGAGGACCCGGGGGAGCCCGGGGGCTGCGGGTGCGCGAGCGCTCCGGGCGGCCACGCGGCCTGGTGGGCGGTGCTGGTCTACGCCTGGGGCAGGCGGGCCAGGACCGGCTCCAGGGCCTGGACGGCGGCCAGCCCGGACGAGGCGACACCGCGAAAGTCGTCGCTCAGATCCGCCCCGGAGAGCGCCTCCCAGTAGCGCAGGGCCAGGGGCCAGGCGGATCGCCAGGCCCGCGCGTGCTCCAGCCGGGGAGCCGGCGGGGCCCAGGGGGCGTCGACCACCTCGTGGCCGCGAGGAGCGAAGTGCATCGGCAGCATGTCGTAGACCGGTGCCAGGCCCCCCACCGCGAGCCCATCGCGCCAGAGGGACAGGTTGGCCCCGTGCCGATCCGTGTTGGCGATCAAGGCCCCGAACAGATCGACGACCTCGATCCGGTGCCTGACCTCGGAGGTCATCAGACCCGCGGCCAGGAGGCCGGCTGCGGCCGCGGACCAGCCAGGCAGCCCCCCTCCGAATTCCAGATCGACCGCCTCCAAGGTCACGAGTCCCAGGCGCCCTCCGCCGGCCAGGCGGTCGAAGCGCACCACCTCCAGGAAGTCCCGCCCCCCTAGCCGATGGACCTCGGCTTCGGCCGCAGGGATGCCCGCTTCGGCCAGCACGGAGAGGGCTGTCGCCTCCGCCCGCAACAGATCGCTGATCCGGACTCCGACGGCCGAGTCGAGCGTCGGCGAGAACTTCACGAGACGATCGACGCCGTCCACCCGGGCGAGGAATTTCGGCTGCTCGCCCTGGGCGGAGGAACCCGGCGGCGACCCGGAGAGCACGTCTGCGGCGAAGTCGGGGTAGTCCTCCCGGGCCACCTCCGGCACGGCTCGCGCCAGGACCGCCGCCGCTGACGCCCGGCCCACGACCAGGTCCCCGCTCAGGTCCAGCCCATGGTGTGCCAGGTAGTGCAGCAGGGTGTCGCTGCTCCAGTCCCGCACATCGGCCGGGTAGCCCTCCGCCGGGTGCTGCCGGGGCACCAGGCGCCCCAGGAAGCCACCGGGCCGCAGGTCGTGCAGGAACCAGGGCACCTCGTCGAAGAAGCGGCTGTCCTCGCCGCTCCACCAGAATCCTAGTGAATGAATCGGATGAAGGTCTCCCAGGGACTCGAGCCGACCGTCTGCTCCGATCCGGGTCACCGGGACCGGGCCTTGGAGACCGGCGATCTCGCGCCGGGCAGCGTAGCGTCGCCCCCGGGTCTCCCCGACGCGGATCCGAGACACCGTCGGCTGGCTCACGCCCAAGAGCTCGCGCAGCTCTCCACCGCTCGCCGGCCCGTTGGCCGCGAGCCAGGAGAGCACCCTGAGCTGGCGAGAGTCGTGCATGAGTGCATGAATGAATCACACAACGAACCCCGCCGGCAAGCCCTACTCGATCAACGCGTCCAGGTGCCCGGTCGCGAAGTCGACCTTGAGCAGGGTGTCGCTGTTGGTGATCGGCCAGGCCACGGCCTGCTCCAGCAGCTCGGCCTCCCAGCCGAGCTCGGCGTCGGGGTCCGGGAGCTCGTAGGCGACGGGGCGGCCGGGGAGCTCCAGGGAGATGTCCCGGATGCCGTCGCCGGTGACGTCGCCGTCGGCCACGACCAGGCCCTCGACGGTCTCGAACTCGAACCGGTCGCCGTCGGAGCTGGGCGAGGTGCCGGAGCGGATCAGGAAGGACACGGCGCCGGTGTCCGAGACATAGCGCACGTCCTCGTAGGCGACAGCATCCTGGAGGCCGCTGAGGGCGCCGTCGACGACCCAGTGGCCCCGGGACTCGACGTAGGTGACCTGCCACTGCTCGCTGCGCACGATGCCGCCACAGGGGTTGACCTGGATCGGGCGGCCGGTGGAGCCGGTGTCGTCCATGAAGGTGCTAGACGGGGCGCCGGCGTCTTCCTCGAGCAGTCCCGTGGCCAGGCTGTAGGGGCC
>CAYFPX010000061.1:8027-10832 GCA_964344945.1 uncultured Enterobacterales bacterium | reverse complement strand
CGGTGGTGCTGTCGTCCTTCGACCCGCTCCGGCGGGAGGTGGCGTCGCGGGCCAGGCAGCCGGTGGAGCCTTCGGCCACCCACATGTCGCCGGCGAAGGTCGCCACGCCGACGACCCGGTCCTCGGTCACGCCGCCCCAGGAGGTGGTGTGGGGCAGGGTGAGGGGGCCGCGGGAGGCGGTGAGACCGACGATGGGCGAGTCCAGCTGGACGCCGTCGACCTCGGGGGTGACGGCGTTGACGTCGAGCCACTCGCCGGCGGCGAGGTCGTAGACGTCGAGCCGGTTCAGGGCCGCCAGGCCGACGAAGAGGTGCTCGTAGACCCCGTCTCCCTGCCAGGCGATGTCGGCCACCGGGCCGGGCATCTCCAGGGCCTCGCCGGTCCACAGGGTGGGGTCGTCGCCGCTCAGCGCGAGGTCCCAGACCCGGTCCGCGGCGGCGTCGGTCACGAAGAGGCGGGTCTCGGCCGGGTCCGTGGCCAGGCGGTAGGGCACCGCGTCCACGGGCAGGTCCACCGCGCCGAGGCGGGTCCGGGTGACCAGGTCGAAGGCCTGGAGCGACGCCTCGCCGGTGCCCAGGTCGAGCACCGAAGCCAGCAGCTGGTTCCGACTCTCGAGGTGGTGCAGGGCCTGGATGGTGCCGCCCAGGTCGTGCTCGAAGACCCCGCTGTCGATGTCGAAGGCGAGGGTGTCGCCGTCGGTGCCGGTGCCGAAGACGGTGAGGGTGACGGCGCCGTCGTCGCTGCTCCAGGGCAAGAGCGGCCAGGCCGGCTCGGCCTGGGGGCCGGAGCGGTCGCCTTCGACCTGCCAGGCGTCGGTCTGCCAGGTGAGGGTCCAGGTCTCGGTGGCGGCGCTGGGCTGCAGGTGCACGCCGTCGAGGGTCGCGCTGTCCCCGCTGCCGTCTGCGTCGGTGAAGAGCTCGGCCACCAGCACGGGCTGCACGCCCTTGGGCTCGCCCGAGGCGGTGACCCCCGTGATGTAGGGGGCCTCGACCAGGGTGCCGGTGAAGGCGTCGGCGACGAAGACATCCACCGAGCTGTCGTCGGCCGCGACCACCACCAGGTCGGAGAGCTGCCGCCGCGCACCGAGGCCGATGCCCTCGGCCGGCAGGAAGGGGCTGGCGACGGAGTCCGACAGCAGCCAGCCGAGCTCGGCGTCGAAGGCGTGGACCCGGCCGCTCCGGCTGCTGGCGAGGAAGCCGACGACGCCGGCGTAGGGTCCGCCGCTGCGGGGGTCGAGCAGGTCCACCCCGACGGGCCCGTCGAAGTGCTGCGGGTCCAGGGTGACGGGCTCGTCTTCCTGGCAGGCGAGCAGCGTGGCGAGCAACAGGGTCATCGGTTCACGATCCGGGCCACGACGTCGAGGTAGCTGGCGCTGTCCGGGTCGACGTCGACGAGCGCGATGTTCGACTCGGCGGTGCCGGTGGAGGTCTCGCCGACGAAGAGCGAGACCGCCAGGAGCGAGCCGTCGGGAGAGAGCGCCACGGCCAGGGGGTTCTCGCCGAGGTTGCGCAGCTCGTCGACCAGGGCGCCGTCGAGCCCGAGGCCCAGGTCGTAGACCCCGACGCTGTTGGCGTTGAAGTTGCTGACGAAGAGGCGGCCGTCCCGCACGGCGAGGCCCGCCGGCCCGACCGAGGCCAGGGTGTCGGCGCCGGCGTCCTGCTCGACCCCACGGGGGGTGGGCAGATACCCGATGACGGCCTCCGGCAGGTAGTCGGCCCGGTCGTCGTCGACGACGGCGGACAGGTCGAAGATCATCACCGACTCGGGGGAGTCGTTCAGCGCGTAGAGCCGGTCGCCTTCGACCGCGAGGCTGCGGAAGCCCTTGGCGCCGGCGTTGGTGCGGGCGTCGAGCACGGCCTCGACCTGGAGGTAGTTGTCGTCGAACCACGGCTCGCTGTCGTCGCGGACGTCGAGCACCACCACGTAGCTGTTGCCGACGCTGGCCAGCACCGCGTAGCCCCGCTCCTCGTCGAGCACGAAGTCCGACAGGCCGATGCCGCTGACGGCGAAGCCGTCGATGACCCGGTTCAGCGGGATGGTGTTGCGCCCGCCGTTGTCCCCGGCCCGGGTGTCGAATTCCACCCGGTCGCCGGTCGTGGGGGCCGCCGGCTCCCGGTGGAAGGTGTCCACCGCCAGGCCGCGAGCGAGGCCGGTGCGCAGGACGGGCGAGTCCTGGCCGCTGTAGAGCATCGCGTAGCCGGCGGCGTCCTCGACCACGACCGGGCGCTGGGCGCCGGCGACGTCGAAGGAGCCCTCGGCCCCCTCGAGCACGATCACCGTGCCGCCGCTGATCGGGTCCTCGGGGCGGGTCCAGTCGTCGTCGCCCGCCGCGCGCTCGGCGTAGCCGATGCGCCACTCGGCGCCGTCGTTGCCGGCGTACCAGAGCCTCTCCAGCCCCGTGTCCGGGTCGCGCACCACGTAGGGGTCGCGGACCTCGCTGTCGTCGAACTCGCCGGGGGCGCCTTCGTCGAAGACCCAGGGGTCGTCCACGCCCTCGACCCGGGACCAGCTGCGGCCGTCGTCGCTGCTGCTCGCGGTGCCGACCCGCCGGCGCTCGCCGTCGTAGCCGGTGTAGTAGAGCGTGAGGGTGCCGCCATCGCTGACCACCGAGCCCGGCACCACCTCGACCGAGTCCCAGTCGGAGCCCACGTCGAGCACGGCGTCGTGGTCGGTGGCCCAGGTGAGGCCGTCGGCCGAGGCGGCGAAGCCCAGGCGGGTCAGGGTGCCGTTGGTGCCGGCGTAGACCATGCCCCAGCCGTCGCCGATCGCGAACACCACCGGGCTGTGCAGGCCGGCGCTGTCGAC
>CAYFPX010000061.1:0-8017 GCA_964344945.1 uncultured Enterobacterales bacterium | reverse complement strand
AGCCGCTGCCGGCGCCCTCGAGCAGCACGCTCTCGTCGAGCAGGGGGGCCCCCTCGTTCCAGGTGGCGCTCCCGATGCGGGGCTGGCCGTCGTCGCCGGTCAGGGTCACGTAGATCCGGTCCAGCTCGGGGATCCAGCTGCCGGCCTCGACGCCGTTGAGGCTCTCGTCGAAGCCGTCGACCGGGCCGAGCTGCCAGCCGGTGCTCAGCCGCGCCGTCCAGCCGAAGGCCTCGGTCACCAGGCCCTCGCTGCCCTGGAAGGAGATGTCCGCCGCCCCGGACTGCTCCCCGGCCACGGACCAGGTCTCGCTCACCGTGGCCTGCAGGCCCACGCCCTGGGGCTCGTCCAGCACGCTGCCGCCGTGCTCCAGGGAGACCACCAGGCCCTCGTCGATCCAGGCGTGGCCGTCGCGGGAGACCGCCAGGCCCAGCCAGGGCGTGCCGTCGCTGGCCTCGCGGGTGGTCCACATGCGGAACCAGCCGCCGGCGTAGGTCACCACGGGCGCCGCGGCGTGGGTGCCGGTGCTGGCCCGGAAGACCGGCTCGCCGTCCACGGTCCAGGTGGTCAGGTCCTCGCTGGTGGCGTGGCCGACGGACCAGGTCGCGCCATCCCAGGCGCCGTACCACATGCGCCAGAGGCGGGCCTGGGCGTCGAAGAGCACCGCGGGGTCCGCGGCCCGCTGGCTGTCGTGGTCGCCGTTGCCCGGGGCCACGACCGGGTCGTCGACCCGATCGTAGTCGTCGCCGTCGCGGCTGGTGGCCAGGCCGATGCCGCCGGTGCCGGCGGGGCCGTAGGTGTCGACGCCGTCGTAGAAGAGGTACTCCAGGCCGTCGCTCACCAGGGGCATGGGGCCACCGAGGAAGGCGTCCCACTCGCCGCTCCGACCGGTCAGCAGCGGGCTGGAGAAGTACTCCCACTCGGTGAGCGAGCCCACGCTGGTGGCCTGGTAGATGGCGCCGTCGCCCGCGTCGGCGAAGGCCATGCGGTCGGTGAGCAGGCTCTCGTAGTACTGGGGGTCGAAGAGCTCGGCGAGGAAGCTGGTGTCGCCGGCGTGGAGCTCGGCGCCGACCTCGGACGCGCTCCAGCCCTCCTGGCCGTGGCTGGTCATGCGCAGCAGGCCGTCGGCCCCAGGGACCCAGATCCGGAAGGTGCCCAGGGTGAAGGTCAGGGTCCAGTCGTCGCTGGGCACCGCGGCGGCGGCGTCGATCGAGAGATCCGCCACCTCGATGTTCGAGCCCGAGAGATCCCCGTCGAAGACCCGCACCCCGCGGACTTCGGCCTCGGGGGCCGCGTCGACCAGCTCCACCGGCCGGGCGGCCACGTCGAGCACGGTGATCGACTCGTCGCTGGCGTTGCCGACCATCATCAGCTGGGTGTCCGGCACGTAGAGCACCGGGGTCGGGTCCTCCTTGACCTTCATCGAGGCGTCGCCGTCGCTGGCGATCTCGGCCAGGGCCGGTCGGGAGGGGGAGGCCACGTCGATGAACCAGACGTCGTCGTCCTCTTCGCGCAGGCGGCCCTCCTCGGAGAAGCGGGCATAGGCCATGGAGCTGGCGAAGTTCGGGATCTCGACGCCCGCCCCGCCCGCGTCGGCGACGGAGATCTCGCCGCCGTCCAGGGGCACCCCGCCCAGGGGGATGGTCGCCACCGACGACGAGGCGAAGTCCAGGAAGGGATTCGAGTTGGTGACCAGCAGGGTCGGGCCGTCTGCGCCGTCGACCCAGGCCAGGTCGACCGGGCCCGCCAGGCAGCTCCCGATGCCGATGGCGCCGTAGTCGTAGGCGCCCTCGGGGTACTCCGCGCACTCCCCCACGTAGGGCTGCGGGGCGGGGCGGATGCAGGCGGTCAGGAGGAGGAGCAGGGGCACGGAAGCCTGGGGCACGAAGGGGCCGTGTCCCTATCACCCGGGGGGCCTCGGGTCATCCGGGTTCAGAGCAGCCCGAGCGCAGCGTGGGCCGCCGCCAGCCGCGCCACCGGCACCCGGTACGGGCTGCAGCTGACGTAGTCCAGCCCCACCCGGTGGAAGAAGCCCACCCCGGTCGGGTCGCCACCGTGCTCGCCACAGACCCCGACCTTGAGCCCGGGCTTGGCCGCCCGGCCCTTGGTGGTGCCGAGCGCCACCAGCTGGCCGACGCCGTGCACGTCGAAGGTCGCCAGGGGGCTGGTGCTCATCAGGCCGTCGGTCATGTAGGCGTTGAAGAACTTGCCCATGTCGTCCCGGCTGAAGCCGTAGGTCATCTGGGTCAGGTCGTTGGTGCCGAAGCTGAAGAAGTCGGCGTGGGCCGCGACCTCGTCGGCGAGCAGGGCGGCCCGGGGCAGCTCGATCATCGTGCCGATGCGGTAGTCGACCCGCCCGCCGCCTTCGGCCAGCACGGCCTCGGCGGTCTCCTCGACCTCGGCCCGGAGCCGCTCCAGCTCGCCGGGCAGGGCCACCAGCGGGATCATGATCTCCGGCTGGACGCTGACGCCGTTCCCCTCGGCCTCGACCGCGGCCTCGATGATCGCCCGCACCTGGGTGGTGTAGATCTCGGGGCTGGTGATGCCCAGGCGGCAGCCCCGGTGACCCATCATCGGGTTGGACTCGTGGAGCTGGCCCAGCCGCTCCTCGAGCAGGTTCGGCCGCACGCCCAGGTCCTCAGCCACCGAGGCGATGTCCTCGGGGCTCGCCGGCAGGAACTCGTGCAGCGGCGGGTCGAGCAGGCGGATGGTGACCGGCAGGCCGTCCATGGCCCCGAAGATCTCGACGAAGGCCGCCCGCTGCATCGGCAGCACCTGGGCGAGGGCCCGCACGCGGGCCTTGTGATCCGCCGCCAGGATCAGCTGGCGCATCGCCCGCAGGGCGTCCGGCTGGAAGAACATGTGCTCGGTGCGGCACAGGCCGATGCCCACCGCGCCCAGCTCCCGGGCCCGGGCGGCGTCCTTGCCGTTGTCGGCGTTGGCCCGCACCTGCAGCCGGGCCCGGGTGTCGGCCCAGGCGAGCAGCTTGCCCATGGCGCCGGAGTCGGTGGCCGGGGGCAGGGTCGGGACCTTGCCCTCCATGACCTCGCCGCTGGCGCCGTCGATGGTGATCCAGTCCCCGTGCCGCACGACCGAGTCGCCGGCGTAGAAGACGTTGCGGCCGTAGTCCACGAGCAGGTCGGTGGCGCCGACCACGCAGGGCTTGCCCATGCCGCGGGCGACCACGGCCGCGTGGCTGGTCTGCCCGCCGCGGCTGGTCAGGATGCCGTCGGCGACGGTCATGCCCTGGATGTCCTCGGGCGAGGTCTCCTGGCGGACCAGGATGACCTTCTCCCCGCGATCGTGCAGGTCCTGGGCCTCCTCCGGGTGGAAGACGACCCGACCGCTCGCCGCCCCCGGCGACGCCGGCAGCCCGGTGCCGATGACCCGGCGCTTGGCCCCCGGATCGAGCACCGGTCGCAGCACGGCCTCGAGGCTCTCGGCGGGGATGCGCCGGAGCGCGGTCTCCTCGTCGATCAGGCCCTCGCTCGCCATGTCCACGGCGATGCGCACGGCGGCGGCCGGGGTGCGCTTGCCGTTGCGGGTCTGCAGCAGGTAGAGCCGGCGGGACTCGATGGTGAACTCGATGTCCTGCATGTCGGTGTAGTGCCGCTCCAGCCGGTCCCGGACCGCGGCGAGCTCGGCGTAGACCTCGGGCATCAGCTGCTCGAGGGTGTCCGCGGCCTCGGAGTCCTGCTGCCGGTTGAGGGCGTGAGGGGTGTGGGTGCCCGCGACCACGTCCTCGCCCTGGGCGTTCGGCAGCCACTCGCCGAAGAAGATCGCCTCGCCGGTGCTCGGATCCCGGGTGAAGGCCACGCCGGTGGCCGAGCCCTCGCCCATGTTCCCGAAGACCATGGTCTGGACGTTCACGCCCGTGCCGCAGTCCTCGGGGATGCCCTGGGTCTTGCGGTAGTAGCGGGCGCGCTTGGTGTTGAAGCTGCGGAAGACCGCGTCGATGGCGGCGTGGAGCTGGGCCCAGGGGTCGCTCAGGAACTCGCCGTGGCGGGTCTCGATGACCCCCTTCCAGACCTCGCAGAGCTGCTTGAGCTCGCTCAGCGTGAGCTCCTCGGGCTCCTTGTCGCCGAAGGCCTGCTTGCGGGCCCGCCGGAAGTGGGTGGCGTGGATCTCCAGGACCACGTCGCCGTTCAGGCCCAGGTTCAGGACCGTGTCCATCATGCCGGGCATCGAGACCGGGGCCCCGGAGCGCACCGAGACGAGCAGCGGGTTCGACCGGTCGCCGAAGCGCTTGCCCGTCTGGCCCTCGACGGCGGCCACGCCGCTGCGGACCTGGTCCGCCATGCCGGCCGGCCAGGCGCCCTCGTGGCCGAAGGTGTGGATGCAGGCCGCGCAGGAGATGGTGAAGCCCGGAGGCACCGGCAGGCCCAGGCGGGTCATCTCCGCCAGGTTGGCGCCCTTGCCGCCCAGCAGCTGCTTGTCGGCAGCGGACCCGTCGGCCTCGCCGTCCCCGAACCGGTAGACCCAGGTGTCGGTCGCGCTCACGTGCACTCCAAGAAGAAGACGTTCAGTCCGTGGCGATGCGGCGGAAGTCCGCAACGTCCAGGAAGAGGTTGGCCACGCGCCGCACCAGGCCGAGCCGAGCGGCCCGAAGGGTCGGGTCGTCGGCGTTGACCATCACGGCGTCGAAGTAGGTGTCGATGGCCGGCTTGAGCTTCACGGCCTCGGCGAAGGCGGCGTCGAAGTCCAGGGAGGCGACGGCGGCCGCGACCGCGGCGGCGGCGGTGTCTGCGGCGTCGGCCAGGGCGTGCTCGGCGGGCTTCGCGTAGGCGCCGCGGTCCGAGTCGGCCGACTCGTGGGCCTTGCTGATGTTCAGGACCCGCTTGAAGGCGACCATCAGCTCGGTGAACTCGGGGGTGCCGGCCAGGCGGCTCAGGGACTCGACCGCCGCCCGGATGCGCTGGGGGTGGTCGCCCCCGACAGCCAGGACCGCGTCGACCACGTCGGTGCGGTGGCCCTGGCCCTGGAGCAGGGGCTTGAGCCGGCCCAGGGTGAACCTCAGCAGGTCGGCGCCGGCCCTCTCGGCGACCACGGCGCCTTCCACCGCGGCGTAGGGGCCGAGCGCGAGGGCGATGAGCTCCTCGAGGCCGACGTCCACGGCGTGCTCGAGGACCAGGTGCAGGACGCCGAGGGCCGCGCGCCGCAGGGCCTGAGGGTCGTTGCTGCCCTTGGGCACCAGACCGATGTGGAAGCAGCCGGCCAGGGTGTCGAGCCTGTCGGCCAGGGCGACGGCGGAGCCCTCGGGGGTCGAGGGCAGGGCGTCGCCGGTGTAGCGCGGCAGGTAGTGGTCCTCGATGGCACGGGCGACCGTGTGCTCGAGGCCCTCGGCGGCGGCGTAGAGCCGGCCCATGTGGCCCTGGAGCTTGGGGAACTCCTGGACCATCTGGCTGCAGAGGTCGGCCTTGCACAGCGACCCCGCGTGCCGGGCATGGCCCGGGTCGGCGCCGACGCTGGGCGCCAGGGTGGCGGCCAGGTCGGCCACGCGGGCCTGCTTCTCGGCCATGGTGCCCAGGCCGCGGACCCAGCGCATCCTGTGGAGCTTCTCGCCGTGGTGGCTGAGGGGCCGCTTGCGGTCCTCGCCCAGGAAGAACCGGGCGTCGAGGAACCGCGCCGCGAGCACCCGGCGATTGCCCTCGGCGATGACCGCCGGGTCGCCGCTCGGGTTGTTGGAGACGATCAGCACCACGTTGGACAGCGCGTCGCCCCGCCAGGTCGGGAAGGTGCGCTGGTGCACCCGCATGGACTCCTCGAGGAGCTTGTCGGGCAGGTCCAGCAGGTCTTCGTCGAAGCGGCCGGCGAGCACCATCGGCCACTCGACCAGGTCCGTGACCTCTTCGACCAGGGCGTCGTCGAGGCGCAGGGTCACGCCCTCCGCCGCGGCCACGGCGTGCAGGCCGTCGAGCACGACCTGGCGCCGCTCGGCGCGGTCGGCCAGGACCTTGCGCTCCCGCAGGGCCGCCACGTAGGCGTCGCCCGTGGCCACCGGCCCGGACTCCAGGGGGCTGCGCCGGTGGCCGACCACCGCGTTGCCGCTGGTGAGCTCGGCGGCCTGGGCGGCGACGGTCTCCCCGGCGTGCACCACGATCAGCTGGTGCAGCGGCCGGGCGAAGCGGATGTCGCTGGTGCCCCAGCGCATGGACTTCCGGGACGGCAGGCTCCGCAGGAGCTTGTCCAGGCCAGCGGCCAGCAGGTCGGCGGTGCGCTCGCCGCCGGTCTTCACCGTGGCGGCGATGACCGGGCCCTTGGGGCCTTCGACGATCGCCAGCTGGTCCGGGGTCAGGCCCTTGCCACGGGCGAAGCCCTGGGCGGCGCGGGTCCACTCGCCGTCGCGCTTGGCCGCGGCCAGGGGCGGGCCGGTGACGGTCTTCTCCACCAGCGGGCGGCCGTCGGCCACACCGGCGATGGCCAGGGCGAGGCGGCGCGGGGTCGAGAAGCGCCGGACCTCGCCGTGCTCCACGCCCTTGAGCAGCCCGAGCACGCCCTTCTCCAGCCCCGCGAGCGCCGGGGCGATGTAGCTGGCGGGCAGCTCCTCGCAGCGGACCTCGATCAGCAGCTCACCGGGCATCGGCGGCCTCCACGTTCACGCCGAGCCAGGCGGCCGCGCAGGCGCAGGCCAGCTCGCGGATGCGGCGGATGTACTGCTGGCGCTCCGCCACGGAGATGGCCCCCCGGGCGTCCAGCAGGTTGAACAGGTGGCTCGCCTTGCAGCACTGGTCGTAGGCCGGCAGCGCCAGGCCGCCGTCGACCAGGCGCCGGCACTCTTCGTGCGCGGTCTGGAACAGGCCGAAGAGCACGTCGGGCTCGGCGACCTCGAAGTTGTACGCCGACTGCTCCACCTCGTTGCGGTGGAAGACGTCGCGGTAGGTGATGCCCTCGACCCAGGTGAGGTCGTACACCGAGTCCACGCCCTGGAGGTACATCGCCAGCCGCTCCAGGCCATAGGTCAGCTCGACGGGGATCGGGTCCAGGTCGAAGCCGCCCACCTGCTGGAAGTAGGTGTACTGGGTGATCTCCATGCCATCGAGCCAGACCTCCCAGCCCAGGCCCCAGGCGCCCAGGGTGGGGCTCTCCCAGTCGTCCTCGACGAAGCGCACGTCGTGCTTGCCCAGGTCGATGCCGATGGCCGTCAGAGAGCCCAGGTAGAGGTCCTGGATGTCCGGCGGCGACGGCTTCATCAGCACCTGGAACTGGTAGTAGTGGCCGAGCCGGTTCGGGTTGTCGCCGTAGCGGGCGTCGGACGGGCGGCGGCAGGGCTGCACGTAGGCCGCGCGCCAGTGCTCGGGTCCCAGCGCCCGCAGGAAGGTCGCCGGGTGGAAGGTGCCGGCCCCGACCTCGACGTCGAGGGGCTGGAGAATCGCGCAGCCCCGATCCCCCCAGTACTTCTGGAGGGCGAGGATGAGCTCCTGGAACGTCATGGATCGGCTCGCCGACTTGGCTGGAGGGGCCGTCCGAGGTATCCCCCACCTGCCCCCGTCGCAACGGATCAGAGCCTTGTCACCGAGCCGACAAAAGCGCCCGCTGCTCGCTGCCCTGCTGCAGCTGCTCTGCCTGACCGGGGGCCTGGGGTACCTGTACCTGGGCCAGTGGAAGCGGGGGGGCAAGCTGCTGGCCCTGGTGCTCGCCCTGCAGGCGGCCGTGGCCTGCGGCAGCAGCGCCGATGTCTACGTGGTGGGCATGATCCTCGCCCCGGTCGTCTTCACGCTCCAGGCGCTGAGCGCCTACGACGCCTTCCTGCTCGCGCGGGGCGAGGAGCCGGTGGCGGTCCTGCGCTGGCTCTGACGGACGGTCTTCAACCCGCCTGCAGTCGGCAGATCCGCGTGGCAGTGGCAGAACGAGGCCCGTGGTCGTGCTGATCCTGCTGCACGCGCCCGACGGCTACATCGCGACCGACGTGACCCTGGACGGCGCCACGGTCGGAGAGCTGGCGTGGTCCCAGGAGGGCGAGGTGGTGCGGGCCGCCAGGCGTGGCGAGGGCAAGTGAGTGTCCACGAACTTCTGAGACAGG
>CAYFPX010000060.1:33754-35545 GCA_964344945.1 uncultured Enterobacterales bacterium | reverse complement strand
TCAGACCCCGCCGTCCAACACCTTGAGGAGAGGAACAGCAGAAGACAGACAAGGGGTCAGACCCCGCCGGAAGATCAAGGGTCAGACCCCGCCCCCCAACACCTTGCCCCGACCTACAGCGGGACCGGGGCCGCCACCACCGCCTGGAGCGCCGGCTCCGCATCCTGCGAGCCGCTCCGCAGGGTCCAGCTCGACGGGTCGTCGGTCTGGAACAGGGCGTCGCCAGTGCCGAGGCCGATGAAGCGGCCGTCGATCCAGGTGACGTCGCGCAGCTCGGGAGTGCCGGTGTGCTCCGTGGCCACCCCAGCCACCACCCGGAGCACAGCGCCGTCGCCCACGGCCACGTAGCCCTCGTCCGCCGCTGCCACCGCGGCCCACGGACCGACCCCGGCGCCGACCACAGGGCTCCACAAGGTGCCGTCCACGCTCTCCCACACGCCCTCGCCCACCGCGAGCCAGCCCTCGGCGCCGGCGACCACGTCGGTGGCCGCAGCCCCCAGATCCGACACCACGGACCAGGACTCGCCAGTGGCGCTGCTGAGCACCGCCCCAGAGGACGCCACCGCCACGAAGCCGCTGTCACCGCCGGCCACGCCGACCAGGTCCGCCAGGACCCCGGTGTCGACCTCGTTCCAGACCACGCCGTCCCAGCTCCACCCCGCCGCGCCAGCCGCGCCCACCGCGGCGAAGCGATCCGGGCCCCAGGCGGCGGCCCGCAGACCGCTCGGCGCCGCTCCGGCCAGCGACAGGGAGCCGTCCGGGGTCAGCAGGCTCTCGCCGGCCGAGGCCAGCACCGCCGCCCGTCCCGGCCCCGCCGCGACCACCGACCAGTCGGCGAGCTCGGCGGTGTTGAGCCCTGGGTTCCAGCGCTCGCCCCGATCGCCCGAGAACCAGCCGGTGCCGTCGTCGCCGACGGCCAGGACGAATTCCGGGGCCGCGGTCGGCTCCGCCGCCCACACCGTGCCGGCGCCCGTCACCGCCGCGGTGGCCTCGTCCCGTACCGTCGATCCCAGCCGCAGCCGGTCCGCCGGCAGGGCCCACAGGGTCGGGTCCGCCAGCTCCTGGTCGCTGGCCCACCCCGTGGGCCCCAGCTCGATCAAGACCCCGCCGGCGTCGATGCCCAGCCCAGCCCCGAGATCCGCCCCCAGCACCTGCAGGAAGCCCGGCTCGGGCTGGGCGTCCTCCACCGTCACCGCACCGTCGAACCACAGCTCCAGGTGGCACCACGTCCCGACTGGCAGTGCCAGGTCCAGGTCCGCCTCCACCGAGACCTCGGCGTCCACGATCACGGTCTCCACGTCCGGCGCGTCGCAGGCCACCAGGTCGATGCGATCGATGCGGGCCGTGGCGCGCGCCGCCGGTCCGGAGGCCAGCTCCGAGAAGCGCACCTTGGCGTCCCCCGGGTTGCCCACGACGACCCCCTGGAAGCCCCCGCTCCCCGAGTCCTCGGAGGGCGGCCCGGTGCAGGCCACCAGCGCCAGGGTCCAGAACGTCATCCCATCTCCTCCGACGCCGCGGTGACCGGGAAGAAGTGCAGCTGCACCTGGAGCACCCGGTCCCGCTCGCCCTCGGCGCCGTCGCAGAGCGCCAGGACCCGCCGGGTCATCTCCTCGAGCTCCTGCTTGAGCGCCGGCACCAGGGCACTGGGCACCGCCACGGTCACCGCCGAGTAGTGCCGCTCCACCGAGCGCACCCGCTCGATGGCGTCGTGGGCCAGCGTGAGCATGCCCTGGTGGTACGCATGCACGGCGTCGCCCTGAACCTGGGGCGGGGTGACGAGCGCCACGTCCC
>CAYFPX010000060.1:1032-33744 GCA_964344945.1 uncultured Enterobacterales bacterium | reverse complement strand
GTGGGCGGGCGGCGCAGCCAGGCGATCACGTCCGCCACGTCCCGGGGCCGCAGCCGTCCGTCCACCCGCTCCACGAGCCCCAGACGGAGCACCGCCCGGAGCGCGGCCTCGGCCTGGACCGGGGTGATCGGCGGCCGGATCCGCCGGGCGATCCACTCCGGATCCTCCCGGAAGTCCTCCAGGGCCGTGAGCTCCCGCACCACCGGGTAGTACCAGTGGACCAGGAAGTCGTAGCCCTCGCCCTCCAGGGCGTGGGCCGCCTTGATCCGCCGGGTCGCGGCGATCCGGCTCCAGGCCTCCTTCCTGTCCCGGACCGTCTCCGCCTGGTCCAGCGCCACCAGGTCGGCGAAGTACCGGGCCTCCTCCGGTTCGAGCCGCAGGGCCCGGCAGAAGTCGTCGATCAGCTCCGGCGTGAGGTTCCGACGGCCCTTGATGGTGTCCGACAGCAGCGACGGCGAGCCCCGGCCGGTGCGCCGCACGAACGCCCGGTGGCTGAAGCGTGGATTGGCCACCTTCTTGGCGTCGAACCAGGCCTGCAGGAAGACCCGGTACTCCAGGTAGGCGAAGACGCTCGGCAGCTCCACGGCGGGCAGTCTACCCAGGGGCACAGAAGAGCGACGCAGGACCACGGGCCCAGCGAAGCACGGGGAGCCTGCTGCCGCGCCGCCCGCCGGCGAGAAAGCGTACGAATCCCTCGTACGCCCGGGTAGCCTCGGCGGGTGAGCCTCCTCCTGCTGCTGGCCTGTCGGCCGGACCCGCCGCCGCCGGATCCCACAGCGGACAGCGGGACGGCCACCCCAGCCGAGACGGCGGACACCGCCTCGTCGACGGGTGGCCCCGGAGTCTGGCCGGACCCCCTCGTGCGCGGCACCGAGCTCACCCTGGACACCCCCAAGTCCGAGCTCGTGGACGTGGTCTGGTCCGAGCGCACCCTGCTGGCGGTCCGACAGGAGCAGGGCGGCGACGGGGGGCTCTGGGCCTTCGACGCGTCGGACCCCAGCGCGCCGGTCCTGGTCGATCGCACCAGCCTGGGCCACCTCCAGCGGGTCTGCTGGGACGGCACCTGGGCCTGGGCGACCTCCCGAACGGGCAGGGTCTTCCGGATCCGGGTGGGCGGCGGTGAGGTCACCGTGGAAGAGCAGTGGTCCCGGGGCGACTGGACCGAAGGCATCGCCTGCGACGGCGCACGGGTCGCCTGGGGACTCGGCAGTGCGGGGGGCGAAGTCGCCATCCTCGACGCCGCCGGCGACCTGGAGACGGTGGTCCCCCTGGACACCGAGGTCCGGGACGCCCTCTGGCTCGACGGCCAGCTCTGGACCACCAGCTACAGCACCCTGACCCGCTGGGTCCTCGACGAGGACTCCGCCACGGCCGAAGCCACCCTCGACCTGACCGGGGCCTGCCTGGACCTGTCCACCAACGGCGAGCGCATCGCGGTGGCCTGCGGGACCGAGGGCCTGCACCTGGTCGATCCCACGGGCCCGACCCTGCTGGGCTCCTGGGAGGGACACCTGTCGGTCCGGGCCGCGGACCTCGAAGGCACGATCGCCGCGGTGGCCGGCTGGAGCGAGGCCGCCCTGATCGACGTCTCGGACCCGGGCGCCACACGGCTCGTGGCCGCCGAGACCGCGTCTCACGCCGCGATGGCCGTGGCCCTGGAGGACGCCTACCTCGCCGTGGCCGACTGGAAGCAGGGATGGATCGCCGAGCGGCTCGGCGGCGACTCCCCCGAGGTCCGAGCGCTGGAGGCCTGGGCCACCCCGGGGGACCAGGTCCTGGTCAGCAACGACGGCACCGCCCCCCTGTGGCTCGGCACGCCCGACGCCGGCGAGCTCGACGCGGCCTCGCTCGCCCCGGGCGAGACCACCCACTGGTCCATTCCCGAGGACGTCGCCGACAGCGTGAGCGTGGCCACCGACGATCCGGACGAGCCCACCCTCACCGTCCCCGTGGGCGGCGTGGACGGGCTCTCGGTCGGCGACACCGCGCCGCTCTTCCTGGAGCCCGACCTGCACGGTCAGGCCTGGGAGCTCGAAGCCCTGCGGGGCGAAGTGGTGTTCCTGGGCCTGCTCAACAAGGGCTGACCGACCTGCACCTCGGAGGTTCCGGGGACCGAGCAGCAGCTCCAGGAGCACTACGGCGAGACCGAGGGCTTCGTCCGGCTGTGGATGTTTGTCGGAAGCCTCGGCAACGCGGCGCCGTTCACCGAGGAGCTGGGCCTGGCCGATCCGATCCTGGTCGACGAGGACGAGTCCACCAGCAGGCTCTACTTCATCAGCAACGAAGAGGACGGCTTCGCCCAGTACCCGGTGCACTTCGTGATCGACGCCGACGGCGTGATCGCGCTGGCGGAGCGCCAGGTGAACCCGGACGGGCTGGAGGCGGCGATCGATGCGGCGCTGGAGGCCAGGAGCGAGTAGCGCTGGCGCCCCACGCGTGAGGTAGCTTGCCCCATGCTCCCTGTGCTGCTGGCCCTCGCGTGCACCCCGACCGCCGACACCGGCGACACGGCGGACACCGGCGACTGCCGCGTCTTCACCTGGTACCGAGACGAAGACGGCGACGGCCACGGCAACATCGACTTCCCCACCGAGAGCTGCGACAAGCCCAAGGACTTCAGCCCCGAGTCCGACGACTGCGACGACACGGACAAGTCCAAGTGGAACGACTGCCCGGGCTGGGACTGCGCCGAGCTCGGCAGCTACGACCACCCGGCGGGCGACTCCGGGCTGCAGCAGCGCTCGACCTACCACGGCTGCACCCTCAAGGGCGGCTGGCACGACGGCCGCCAGCGCTGCTACGACGCCTGGCCCGGGGGCGACCTGGCCGGCACGTACCAGATCGCCGAGTTCGAGGCCCTGCAGGCCCTGAGCGTCAACCTGGACCCGGACCGGATCTACTGGTTCGGCATCAAGCAGGAGACCACCGCGCCGAGCGTGGACTTCGGCTGGTTCTACGTGGACGAGGCCTACCCCGAGGACGAGGACATCGAGTCCGGCGGGATCTGGCACGTGGGCGAGCCGGACAACGGCGGCATGACCGAGAACGAGGGCGGCGACGAAGACGAGGACGTCGCGATCTGGTACGCGGTGGACGGGATCTGGGCCGCGGGTGACGACCACACGGGCAAGGAGTACGGGTACGTGTGCGAGGTGCCGAGCACGCTCTGAGGATCGCTACTCCCTGAGCCCCACACAGCACCGGAAGCTGATCGACCCCGTGAAGTCCGGCGGGTGGGGATCCTGGGTTCCCGGCCGGGTGGCACAGGTCAGCACCTTGCCGGTGTAGTGCCCGCCGCCCCGCTTGTCGGTGAGCGGCACGCCGTCGCCGTCGACCCGACGGGGGTCCGCCCACTCCCAGGCGTTGCCGATGAGATCGTAGATGCCGGTGGGGGTGACGCAGTCCGGGTAGCTGCCGGTGACAGCCAGGTCCGGGTGGAAGCCGCGCCCGACCGCCTGGACCCCGCACTGGCCCACGGCGAGGGTGCCGTCGGGGGTGCCGTGGTCGGCCCCGCCAGGGCCGGGCTGTCCGTCGCAGGCGTCCTCCCACTCCTGGGAGGTGCAGAGGTGCAGGCCCGCTGCGGCACAGACACCGTAGGCCTGGTACCAGCTGACCCGGCTGGGCATCGCCCCGGCCTCGGAGATGATCGGGCCCTTCGACGAGCCGTCGGGGAAGGCCACGCCCTGGTCGGCGTTGCCCGGGTGGCCGACGACCCGGACCTCGTGCCGGTGGATGCAGAAGGGACCGTCCCGGCCTTCGGCCCGGGCCATGTCCGCCGGGCAGCCGTCGGCCACCGGCGCCGGAGTCGCTCTCGTGCGGGGGCGGTCGGTCGGGGGCGCCTTGCGGGCCGAGGGTGTCGGCGCGGCCTTGGACGCCGCGGCGACGGCTTCCGGGGCCGCGACCGGGACCTGCTCGGCGCCCGACACGAAGAACGCGAGCCAGCCGGCGGCCGACACCCCGGCGGTGCCCGCCAGGGCGGCCCGGGCGACCCGGGTGGCGTAGCGACCCCACAAGGCGGCCGCACACGCCACCACCAAGACGACCTCGAGCCCCGCCCCGAACACCCCGAAGTGCGCCGGGTCCCAGGTGCTGACCGGGGACACCCACTGCCAGTCGCTCAAGGGCCAGAAGTGGCGATGGGCGGCCTCCTGCGCGAAGGCCGCGTCGCCCGCCAGGTGCAGGGCCATGCTGGCGGCGAGCCCCCCCGAGGAGGGGTCCCGGCGGAGCCAGGCGACCAGGAGCAGGGCCAGCACCAGCGGGAAGCTGTTGAACGCATCGAACAGCAGCTGCCAGTCGGGCTGGAAGTAGATCGTGCCCCAGATCTCCGCGTCGCTTCGGCCGGCGCCTCTCTGCAGCAGCCAGAAGGCCAGCATCGGCAGGTCGGGCAGCACCGCGCCCAGCAGCACGGCCTTCGTCGGCAGGCGGCGATCCCGGGCCAGCAGGGCCAGCGACAGCAGGGCGTGGGTCGGGGTGTTCACGCCCCGGACGCTACCCCACGCCCGCCAGCGCCAGGGTCACGCAGCCGGCCAGGGCCGCGTAGGTGCAGCGCATCGCGGCGGCCTCGGAGATGCGGGCGCGGATGGCCTTGCCCAGTCCGTTGCCCAGGGGGATGCCCACCGCCAGGACCGCCGCGAAGGTCAGGGACTGGGGGTCGACCAGGCCGCCGGTGCCATAGGCCGAGAGGCGTCCGATGTGCATGGCGACCGCGCCGCTGGCGGCGGTGGCGATGTAGGCGTCGCCCGAGACGCCAGCGCCAAGGATCAGCGGGGTGGTGAGCACCCCGGCGCCGCCGCTGCTGGCCGTGATGCCGCCGACGACGAAGCCCGCGGGGGTCAGGAGCAGCCGAGGCAGGTCGCGGCCCTTCGGCAGCAAGCGCCTCAGCACCAGCAGACCGACCATCGCGCTCATCAGGGCCTCCAACACCTCCGGCGGCAGGCCCACCGCGACCACGCCGCCGAGGAAGGCGCCGGGCAGAGCGCCCGCGACCAGGCGCCCCGCGACGTCCCAGGTCAGGTGGCCCCGGAACAGGGTCAGGCGGTGCAGGTTGCCGACCAGCAGGGCCGGCGCCGTGGCGACCAGGGCGACGTGCGGGTCGTACAGCATGGCCAGGGCGAGCACGAGCATCAGCCCACCGCCCAGGCCGGCGAGGGTGGTGGTCAGGCCAGCCAGCAGTCCCAGTCCGAGCAGCACCACTTCGCACCTCCTGGCTCAGAGGTACGGCAGGACTTTGCTTCAATCCAATGGAATGATTCTCTTGATTTGATAGATTTCTTGGATGATCGATCAACTGCGTCAGGTCCTGCTCATCGCGGAGCATCGGACCTTCACGGTGGCCGCGAAGCACGCCCACCTCTCCCAGCCCGCGCTGTCGGCCAGCATCCAGCGGCTCGAGGAAGACCTGGGGGCCCGGCTCTTCCACCGGGGTCGGCGGGGGGCGGAGCTGACCGCGGCGGGAGCGGCGCTGCTGCCCCACGCTCGAGCGGTCCTGGCCGGGGTCGAGGACGCTCGGCGAGCCGTGCGCCAGGTCGCCGACCTGACCCGGGGGGAGGTCCGGCTCGGGGCCGGCGCCACCTACTGCACCTACGTGCTGCCGCCGATCCTGCTGGCCTTCCGGGACCGGCACCCGGGGCTCACCCTGCGCCTGCGGGAGTCGACCACCGAGGACCTGATCCGCCAGGTCGAGGCCGGCGACCTGGACCTGGCCGTGGTGCCGTCGGACCTGGGCGAGCCCTGGCGCAGCGACCGGCTGGTGCTGGTGGGGGCGCCCGGGGCGGTGCTCGCCGGCAGCCCCTTCGTCACCTTCGCCCGACCCGCGCCGACCCGGCAGGCCCTGGACCGGCTCTTTCCCGACGCGGACATCGCGATGAGCCTGCGCAGCATCGCCTCGGTGAAGGGCAACGTGCGCGGCGGCATCGGGGTCGCGCTGGTGAGCGAAGAGGCCGTGCGACGGGATCTGGCCGACGGCCGCATGGTCCTGCTGCCGCACCCCGCCACGCCCTTCACCCGCACCATGTCCCTCGTCCACCGGGGGCGCGACCGCCTCTCTCCCGCGGCCCGCGCGGTGCGAGAAGCCCTCTGCGAGCACCGCAACCTCCCGTAGCATCGGGGAATGCGCACCCTCCTCCTCCTCGCCCTGGCCCTCACCGGCTGTCGCAACGAAGGCCAGGACAGTGGCACCACGCCCGCCGACGACACGGGCACCGACACGGTGACCGGCCTCACCGACCCCCTCGACGCAGACGAGGACGGCTCCCCCGCCGACGAGGACTGCGACGACGCCGACCCGGCGCGGTACCCCGGCAACACCGAGACCCCGTACAACGGCATCGACGACGACTGCGACGAGTCGACCCCCGACGACGACCTGGACGCCGACGGCTTCGACGACGACGTGGACTGCGACGACGACGACGCCAGCACCTACCCCGGCGCCACCGAGGTCTGCGACGGGGCCGACAACGACTGCAACGGCGAGGTCGACGACGCCGAGGGTGACCTGTTCTACGAGGACCTGGACGCGGACGGCTACGGCGACCCGGACAGCCCCATCGAGGACTGCGACGACGCCCAGGGAGCGGTGGCCGACGGCACGGACTGCGACGACGCCAGCGCCGCCGTGAACCCGGGTGCGCCCGAGGTCTGCGACGACGTCGACAACGACTGCGACGGCCTGGTCGACGGGGACGATCCCGACGCCGTCGGCCTCACCACCGTCTGGCTGGACGCCGACGGCGACGGCCACGGCGGCTCCGCCTGGACCGACGAAGTCTGCGAGGTCGAAGCGGGCTTCTCGACCACCTCCGACGACTGCAACGACGGCGACGCCAGCGCCTTCCCGGGGGCCGAGGAGACCTGCGACGAGCAGGACGACGACTGCGACGGCACCACCGACGAAGACGCGGTCGACGCCGAGACCTGGTACGGCGACAGCGACGGCGACGGCTTCGGGGACCCGGCGAACACCGTGGTCAGCTGCGTGGCCGGGGGCGTGTTCATCGAAGACGGCTCGGACTGTGACGACACCTCGGCGTCGGTGAACCCGGACGCCCAGGAGCGCTGCGACGGCGTGGACGACGACTGCGACGGCGCGGTGGACGACGACGACCCGGACGTCGCGGACCAGACCACCAGCTGGGCCGACGTCGACGGCGACGGCTTCGGCGACGCCGACTCCCCCACCCTCTCCTGCGAGGTGCCGAGCACCCACGTGGAGAACGACGAGGACTGCGACGACGGCGATCCGTCCGTGACCACCGCGGAGACCTTCTACGGCGACGCGGACGGCGACGGCTACGGCGGCACCACCTTCACCGTCGACGCCTGCGAGGCCCCCAGCGGATACGTGGACAACCGGGGCGACTGCGACGACCTGGACACCAGCGTCAGCCCGGACGGCTCCGAGCTCTGCAACGGGGTCGACGACGACTGCGACGGGGGCACCGACGAGGGCTCGCCCTCCGACGCCCCCACCTGGTTCGCCGACGACGACGGCGACGGCTACGGCGACCCCGGGGACAGCGCCGTCACCTGCGAGGCGCCCAGCGGCTACGTCGCGGACAGCTCGGACTGCGAGGACACCGACAGCACCGCCTACCCGGGCTCGACGGAGACCGAGACCCCGGGTGACGGCATCGACACCAACTGCGACGGCTACGACGGCTGCTGGGACCTGGACTGCGACGGCCTCGCGGACCTCGTCCTGCCCACCTACTACGACGGCGACTACAGCGTGAGCACCTGGCTCTACAGCGGGAGCGGCGCGGACTTCAGCGACGACGCCCGCAGCGAGCTGGCCACCCACGGGGCGGTCTGGACCGGCGCGGTGGAAGACCTGGACGGCGATGGCTTCCAGGACATCGTGCTGCCCCAGCGCTACGACGGCAGCACCTATGTGCTCGACGCCTGGGTCTACTGGGGCTCGGCCAGCGGCTACTCCGACGCCGACCGCACCGACCTGCCTCACGACGGCAGCATCGACGTGCTGGTCGACGACCTGGACGAGGACGGCCACCCCGACCTCGTCTTCCCCGGCCACTACACGGAGACCGCGGGGTACTACACGTCGACCTGGATCTACTGGGGCAGCAGCGGCGGCTACTCGACGGCCGACGCCACGAGCCTGCCGGCCTACGGTGGCCGCAACGCCCGGGCGGGCGACTTCGACGGCGACGGCTACCGGGACCTGGTCGTCAGCAGCTACTACGTCTCCAGCTACAGCACGACGTCCTGGGTGTTCTGGGGGAGCGCTCGGGGTCTGAGCAGCACCAGCTACACCGCGCTGCCCACCACCGGCACCACCGAGGTCGAGGTCGGGGACCTGGACGGGGACGGCTTCCCGGAGCTGGTCTTCGCCAGCTACTACGACGGGGACTACCTCACCGAGAGCCTGGTCTACTGGGGCAGCAGCAGCGGCTACGCGGAGACCGACGTGACGGCCTTCCCCACCGAGGGGGCCTTCAGCGTCGCGCTGGGGGACCCGAACGGGGACGGCCTCACCGACCTGGTCTTCGGCGGCGTGTACGACGGCAGCGCGTACAGCGGCAACACGCTGGTGTACTACAACAGCGCCTCCGGCTTCGACACCGCCGCCGGGGTGGCCTTGAACACGGGCGCCAGCCACTTCCCGGAGCTCGCGGACCTCGACGGCGACGGTTTCGACGAGCTCGTCTCTCCGACCTACCGAGACGCCTCGTCCTACGGCGGCGACAGCCTGGTCTACTGGGGTGACGGGGCCGGCCTGAGCGACGCCGACGTCACCGCCCTGCCCACCGACGGCAGCGGCCAGGTGGGCATCGGCGACCTGACCGGCGACGGCACCCCCGAGCTGGTCTTCGGTGGCTACTACAACGGCAGCTACACCGACCCGAGCACCTGGGTGTTCTACGGGGACGACGGCTGGAGCACCTCGGACGAGCTCGACACCGACGGCGCCTGGGCCCGACCACTGCTGGTGGGAGACACCGACTGGTAGGCGGAATTCGCGTCACAGCTGGGGGATCCGGCGAGTAGTCTGGAGCGTCCCTGGAGCCCGGTGACCCCACTCTTCCTGCTGCTGGCCTGTGCGGCGTCGAGCGAGGCGGATCCGGCATCGACCGAGGTGTCGGGCGGAGAGGGCCGAGTGCTCGTGGGCGCCGCGGGGGCCCTGGCGCCCGAGCCGGTGCACGCCTGGGCGGGCACGCCGCCGGAGTCCTGCGAGCGGGATCACGCGGTGGTGGCCGGGGTGCGGTATCCGAGCCTGCAGGCGGCGGTGGACGCGGCGGAGAGCGACGCGGTCATCACGGTCTGCGACGGCCTGTTCCGCGAGACGGTGCGCATCAGCCGGGACCTGACCCTGGAGAGCGAGCACGGCCTCGGCTTCTCCTTCCTGGTCGGGTCGGGCACCGACAGCCTCGTGGTGATCGAGGGAGCCAGCGTGGTGCTGCGCGGCCTGGACCTGAGCAGCGGAGGCGGCGCCCCCTGGAAGGACCCCAAGGGCGGCACGCTCACCGTGGGCGGGGCCATCTTCGCCGCGGACGCGCCTCTGGTGCGGCTCGAGTCCCTGCGTATCCACCACAACGAGGCCCAGCGGGGCGGCGGGATCTTCGCCGCCGACGTGGGGCGTGTGGAGCTGGTGGACGTCGAGCTCACGGCGAACACGGCCAGCGAGCGGGGCGGCGGCGCTTCGCTGTCCGGAGGCGAGGTGGTCGGGGAGCGGGTGTTGGTCCGGCTGAGCGAGGCCGAGACCGGCGGTGGCCTGGCCCTGGAGCGCGCCGTGGCCAGCTTCTCGGAGCTGGTGGTCGAGGACTGCGCGGCCGAGCGCGAGGGCGGCGGCCTGGTGCTCACCGAGAGCGAGGTCGTGCTCACCGACGTCACGGTCGTGCGCAGCGCGGCGGACTACGGTGCCGCCATCGACGGCCGTCTGGGCTCCTTGCGCATCGAGGGCCAGAGCGCCTTCACCGACAACGACGGCGGCACCAGCGGCGGGGCCCTGTTCCTCCACGACGTCGCGCTGGAGCTGATCGGGGCCCAGGTGGCGGACAACCAGGCGGATCACGGCGGGGCGGCCTACCTGCTCGGTGGTGCCGCCTTGTTGGACGGCGCTGTGCTCGACGACAACGTCGCCTTCCGGGGAGGCGGGCTCTACGTGACCGATGGCGCGGCGCTCACGCTCGCCGGCGGCGCCCAGGTGACGGGCAACACCGCCGAGGCCTGGGCCGGTGGCCTGGCGGTCTTCGGCGAGGCCAGCCTCGACGTCGAGGTAGGGGTCATCGGCGGCAACCTGGCGCCGTATGGGGCGGGGATCCTGGCGAGCGAGGTGGTCTGCACCTTCGGCGCCGGGGCGGAGATCCGGGACAACACCGCGACGGCCGGTGGCGGAGGGCTGTACGCCAACGAAGCGGTCTTCGTCGGTGAGGGCATGCAGGTGACGGGGAACCAGGCGCCGCTGGGGGCTGGGGTCCTGCTCGAGATCGACGCCGAGTACAGGGGCACCGGGGACCTGATCACCGGCAACACCGCGGATCAGGGGGCCGGCCTGCTGCTGTACGAGGGCGGCGGCGCGCGGCTCGAAGACGTCACGGTCGTGGGCAACCACGCGAGCGACGCCGGCGGCGGCGCGATGATCCACGCCAGCTCGGGCGGTCTCAGCTGCCTGGACTGCGACTGGGGCACCGGCGCCGAGGACAACGGGCCGGAGGACATCGTGAACGGCGACGAGAGCTACTCGGCGCCGGCGAGCTTCGCGTGCGATGCGTCCGGGTGCGAGGCGTTCTGAGCCCTGACCGGAGCCGGCGGCCCGGTCGGCGGGGCCACCGACCTGATCCGCCACCCCCCGCCGCGCCTCCCTGACTGACCCGCCCCCGACTGACCCGGCCCGAACTTGACTGAGTGTCAAGTTCGGCCCCACTCAGCCCCTTGACCCGGCCGGAACTTGTCACTCAGTCAAGTTCGGGCGGGGTCGCGGGGTGTCGAGCGGGGTCACCGACCTGATCCGCCACCCCCCGCCGCGCCTCCCTGACTGACCCGCCCCGAACTTGACTGAGTGTCAAGTTCGGCCCCACTCAGCCCCTTGACCCGGCCGGAACTTGTCACTCAGTCAAGTTCGGGCGAGGTCGCGGGGTGTCGAGCGAGGTCGCGGGGGTGGCGAAGCCTCGCCGCCTGCGGCGCACGCGAGACCGAATTCCACGTGCTTGGCGCTGGCACGGTGTGTGCTGGGCCGCCACGGCATGCGAGCCATCCACTTCTCCGCCCGCGCGGTCGAGGGCTTTCCTCTCCGCACCCCTTCCTGCCGACGGCGCACCTGGGCCGCCCTGCGCACCCGGTGGCCACGGGCACTGGCCGCCTGCCTCATGGGCAATCACCTCCACGCCCTCATCGAAGAGGCCGACCCCGAGGCCGACACAGCGTGGCTCGAGCGAGCGCTCCGGCGCATGCCCGACTGGCCGCCCGTCGAGGTGGGCGCGACGGTCGCCGAGGGCCGGCTCAAGGTCCTGCGCGATCTGCGCTACATCGCCCTGAACCCCTGCCGCGCCCGGCTCGCCAGGGATCCCCTGGCGTGGCTGTGGAGCACCCACCGGGAGCTCTTCGACGCCGTGGCCGACCCCTGGATCGACCGCACCGCACTCGCAGAGCTCAGCCCGTCCTTCGAGGATCTGCACACCTACGTGAGCGGCGACCCGCACGTCACCGTGGCGGGCACCCAGCCCCCGGACCACCTCGTGCCGACGGACATCGCCCGGCAACCCCTCGGCGACATCGCCCGTGCCGCGATCGTGGCGACACGCGGCGGCGAGCTACAGCGCCGAAGCACCACCCGCCACCTCTTCCTCTGCCTGGCGCCCGAGCGCGGCTGGCGGGACGTGCCGGAGCTCGCCGGGGTCTGTGGCGTCAGTCGACAGGCCGTCTACCAGGCCTGGCGGCGCCCCGTCGACCTGACACCCGCGCTGCGCTGCCTCGGCGATGCGCGGCTGCTCGCCGCGCTCACGCCGTGACTACTCGAAGTCCTCCGGATCCAGACACGCCGTGTCCGCGATCTCCGGGATCGCCGAGTCCGGAAGCGGCGGTGCCGTGTCGGGCAGCTCCGCAGTGAGCTCGCCCGCGTAGGTCGCCCAGAACCGCATCTGGCCGAGCATGTAGGCGCTCAGGGAGATGTTCACGCCCTCGAAGGACTCCGGGGTCGCCCGCTGCACCGGCGCGATGCCGATGATGTACGGACCGTCCACCGCGAAGGCCTCGGCACCGGGAACGAGCACGCTGGAGAACCCGCCCGAATTCACCCAGTCCACCGCCGCGTCGATGTCCTGGGGGAAGTTGGTCCAGGTGACCTTGCCCTCCTGGTCGATGACCGTGACCAGCGGAGAGTGGTAGTCGGCGCTCTCCATCACCACGCTCAGGTCCTGCTGGGCGGCGAGGCGACAGGGCACCTCGAAGTCCAGGCCGTCGGGCATGACCCAGGTGGCGCTGGCGACGATGTCGTCCTTCTCGATCTCGAGCAGGGCGGACTGCCCCACCTGGTAGGTCAGGCCCTCGGCGGTGCCAGCGGTGTAGCCCGGAGGATCGCCCTCCTCGGTGCCCTCGTTCAGCGTGATCGCACTGCCGTCGCCGATCGTCACGGTCGCGGCGGCGCCAGTCACCGGGCTCTCGGCCAGGTCGCTGCTGGACTCGGTGTCCGCCAGGAGCGCGGTGATCAGCGGCCCGATGTCCGAGTCCTCCGGGAACTCGAAGCCCTCGGGGGGATCCCCGACGCCGATGAAGGTGGACTGGATGATGACCGGGTTGGTCAGGTCGTCCACGGTCTCCTGGACGTTTGTGATGAGCTCGATGACGTCGCAGCCGACGAGGGCGAGCAAGAGCATGACTGCCTCCATGCGGGGGGCCATTCTGCGCGGGAGGCGCATCGAGGACAAGCCCCCTCGACCTCTGGCCGCTTATCCGACAGCGGTGCTGGACTCCCTGACCCACCGCTTCGGCCGCCTGGCCGCGATCAACGTGCTGAGCAACCTGCTGGTCCCCCTGGCCGGACTGGTCGATGTCGCCATCCTCGGCCACCTGGACGACATCCGGCACCTGGCCGGGGTAGCGCTCGGGGCGGTGATCTTCGACTACCTGCTCTGGACCGTGGGCTTCCTGCGCATGGGCACGGTGGGCCCCACGGCCCGAGCCGAGGGCGTCGGGGATCGGGACGAGGTGCTGGCGATCCTGATCCGGGGCCTGGCGGTCGCCGCGGCCCTCGGCGGCGCCTTGCTCCTGCTCTCCCCCTGGCTCTCCGCCGCCGGCTTCGCCCTGCTCGACGGCACCCCGGACGTCGAAGACGCCGGCCGCGCCTACGTCGCCGCCCGCTTCTGGGGCGTGCCCTGCGCCGCCCTGACCATGGTGCTGCTCGGCTGGTTCCTGGGCCGGGAGCAGGCGGGCCGCGCCCTGGCCATCACCGCCGCCGGCGCCCTCGCCAACATCGGCCTGGACGTGTGGTTCGTCTGGGGCCTCGGCTGGGGCGCGGCCGGCGCCGGGTGGGCCACCGCCGGCAGCCAGGCGCTGGCCCTGCTCACCGGCCTGGTCCTGGCCGCGCCCGAGCTCGGCGGCGCGAGCCGGGTCCTCGCCCGGGCCCGGGACACCGAGGCCCTGCGGGAGCTCGCCTCGCTGTCCCGAGACATCGTCATCCGCACCTTCTTCCTGGTCACGGTCTTCGCCGCGTTCACCAACCTGAGCGCCGGCATGGGCACCCTGGTGCTCGCCGCGAACGCGGTGCTGCTCAAGCTGCTGGGCGCGGGCGCCTGGCTGATCGACGGCTACGCCTTCGCGACCGAGACCCTCGCCGGGGTCGCCGACGGCGCACGGGACCGCCGCGCCCTCCGCCGGGTCCTGCAGCTCTCCCTGGCGGCCAGCCTGGGCACCGGCCTGCTGCTGGCCAGCGCCTTCGTGCTCTTCCCCGAGCCCACCCTGGGCCTGCTCACGGATCAACCCCCCGTGCTCGCCGAGGCCCGGCGTCACGCCCTGTGGCTCCTGCCTGTGCTCGGCGTGGGCTCCGCGGCCTACGCCCTGGACGGCTTCTTCATCGGACTGACCGCCGGCACCACCCTGCGCCGGGCGATGGCAGCCTCCGCCCTGCTGGGCTTCGTTCCCCTCGCGACCTGGGCCTGGTCCGCCGGGGACCCCGGCCTGCTCTGGGCGGCGATGGCGGTGTTCATGGTCGCCCGGGTCATCACCCTCGGCGCCGCCGTGCCCGGCGCCCTCAAGGCCGCAGCTCGCTCACCAGCGGCGTGACCCGCTCCCGCAGGTCCGGCGGGAGCTTCCGGTCCATCGCCCGCAGCACCTCCCGCTGGGAGTACCGGGCCGAGAAGTGGGTGAAGAGCACCGCCTGGTTCTGGAAGAGCGCCGCCCGCTCCGCGATCTCGTCCAGGTGGATGTGGCCCTTGGACCGGCACTGCTTCACGCTCACCCGGTCGTCGACGAAGGTGACCTCCATGATCAGGACCTTGGCCTGGCCGACCACGGGCTCCCGCTCGACCACCTCGATCCTGGTGTCGCCGGTGAACGCCAGCTCGGGGGCCTCGAAGGTCTCGTGGACCTCGACCCCCTCCTCCTTGCGCAGCCGCGCGATCTCCTTGCCGGGCAGCCCCCGCAGGTCCGCCCGGAGCTTCTTGCGCACCGACCACAGCGCGTACCCCTGGCAAGGCACCCGGTGGGGCGAGCGGAAGGGGCGCACCATGTGCCCCGACGGCAGGAGGTGCTCGTCGCCCGGGCCGATGGCGATGCGCTGGTGGGCCAGCCGGGACCGGTCCAGCCGGCGCCAGGCGTCGAAGAGCGCGTCGAAGGCCGCCACGTTCTCCCGGGGCACCAGGTAGGTGGGCGGACTCATGCCCCGCAGGCCCCGGGTCGCCGCGTGGAAGGCCACCCCGCCCATGTGATCCATGTGGGCGTGGGTGAACAGGACGTGACCGCGATTGACAGCGCTCCGCGGACAGCGACCGATGTCGAAGCACAGGTCCCAGCCCGGGACCTGGATGCAGGTCTCCAGCCCCCCGAGGGACTGGGCATCGACGGCGATTCCCGCGAGCTGGAGCATGGCCCGGCCTCCTATCCCGGGCGCCAGCGCGGTAGTGGACTCGGGCGCCTCCGGTGTCCAAGGAGTACGGAAGCGCCCCTCCCGAGGGAGGGTTGTCGCACCGGAGTCCCGCAGGAGCCCGCACTCTCATGACCACCGCCCGCTTGATCGCCGTCTGCAGCCTGGCCCTCCTCGGCCTCGCCGGCTGCTCCACCCTGGTCGACGACGCCACCGCCCAGGCCCCGCCCAGCCACAAGGCCCAGGTCGGCGTGCCCACCCTGGCCCCCCTGGTGGAGAAAGTCTCCCCGGCCGTGGTCCGGGTCGAGGTCACGGCCCAGGCCAAGGCCGTCAGCGCCGAGGGCCTGAGCCCCCTGATGCGCCACCTCTTCGACCGTGACGGCGACGGCATCGTCTATCAGGAGCCCCCCCGCCAGGGCGTCGGCAGCGGCTTCTTCATCTCCGCAGACGGCTACGCGCTGACCAACTACCACGTCATCGAAGGCGCCACCGAGGTCGCCGTGAAGCTGGTCGACGGCCGCAGCTTCCCGGCCGAGATCGTGGGCATGGACGAGAACACCGACGTCGCCTTGCTCAAGGTCGACCGCAAGGGCCTGCCCCACCTGCCCCTGGGTGACTCCGAGGCGATGGCCGTCGGCGACTGGGTCGTGGCGATCGGCAACCCCCACGGCCTGGGCCACACCGTCACCCAGGGCATCGTGTCCGCCAAGGGCCGCAGCATCGGCGCCGGACCCTTCGACGACTTCATCCAGACCGACGCGGCCATCAACCCGGGCAACTCCGGTGGGCCCCTGTTCAACCTGCGCGGCGAGGTGGTCGGCATCAACACCGCCATCATCGCGTCCGCCGACGGCCTGGCCTTCGCCATCCCGTCGAACATGGTCCGGGACATGCTCGACCAGCTCAAGACCCACGGCAAGGTCACCCGGGGCTGGCTGGGCATCCGCATGCAGCCGATGACCGCCGACCTGGCCGCCGAGCTCGGCCTGGACCGCGCCCGCGGGGCCCTGGTCAACGAGGTCATGCAGGGCTCGCCCGCGCTCGAGGGGGGGATCCAGCCCGGCGACGTGATCGTAGGCATCGACGGTCAGATGATCGAGGACCCCCAGGACCTCGCCCGAGAGGTCGGGCTCAAGCCCCCGGGCTCCAAGGTGAAGATCGGCGTCGTGCGCAACGGCAACAAGCGCATGGTCCCCGTCACCCTGGCGGCCTTTCCCCAGGACGGCGAGGTCGTGGCCCAGGCCCCCGAGCCCCAGCCCAGCCGCAGCGCCAACGTGCTCGGCCTGGAGCTGCTCAACACCCAGAGCGGGGTGCGCGTGAACAGCATCGAGCAGGGCAGCCCCGCCCACGGCGTGCTGCGGCGCGGCGACATCGTGCTCGAGGTGGAGAGGCGGCGCGTGACCAACGCCAACAGCGCCCGCAAGCTGATCGAGAACGCCGACGCCAGCGTGCTGGTGGCGGTCGAGCGCGACGGCAGGCGGATGTACGTCACCGTGCGCAAGGGCTGAGCCAAACAGATTAGAGGGCTCCGGCCAGGACGGCCGGAGTCCCCTCATGCACCATGACTTCCTGATCCTGGGTGGCGCCGGACTCGTCGGCACGCAGGTCGTGCGGCACATCGTGCGCTCCCTGGAGCCCCACCGCATCGTCGTCGCCAGCCTGCAGCGCCACGAGGCCGAAGCCGCCTGCAAGGCCCACGAGGACGAGTTCGGCAAGAAGGTCAGCTTCGTGCCCGCCTGGGGCAACCTCTTCGTGCCGTCGGCCCTGGCCGAGTCCGGCCGCGGCGCCATCCTCGGCGACCCCAGCCTGCGCTCGCAGCTGCTCGAGGCGCTCTACGGCCGCTTCGAGCACGCCTACGCCGACAACCACCTCGTCCAGCTCATCCAGCGCCACCGGCCCGACGTCATCGTCGACGCGGTCAACACGGCCACCGGCCTGAGCTACCAGGACGTCTTCGACGGCGCCGCCAAGGTGCGCAGCTGGATCGGCGAAGGCGGCTTCGACGCCAGCGGCACCAAGGACCTGGAGACCTTCCTGCTCTCCCAGTCCGTGCCCCAGATCATCCGGCACATCCGGTTCCTGCACCGGGCCACCAGCGAATTCGGCACCAAGGTCTACCTGAAGGTCGGCACCACCGGCACCGGCGGCATGGGCCTGAACATCCCCTACACCCACTCCGAGGACCGCCCGTCCAAGAAGCTCCTGGCCAAGAACGAAGCCGCCTTCGGCCACACCGGCCTGCTCTTCCTGCTCGCCAGGACCCCGGACAGCCCCATCGTGAAGGAGGTCAAGCCGGCCGCCATGATCGGCTACCGCGCGGTCCAGGTGAAGAAGGTCACCGACAAGCACGGCAACGACCGCATCTTCCTGCCCCAGCAGGTCGCCCTGCGGGCCGGCGAGGACCTGGCGCTGGCGCAGCCCTTCGAGCATTACGAGGCGGTGGGCGAGCTCCGGGTCCCGGTGCTCGACACCGGGGAGAACGGGGTGTTCACCTGGGGCGAGTTCGCCGCGATCACCGCCCTGGGCCAGATGGAGTACATCACCCCCGAGGAGATCGCCCACACGGTCGTCCAGGAGCTCCGGGGCCACAACACGGGCCGGGACATCATCTCCGCCCTGGACAGCTCGGTGCTGGACCCCAGCTACAAGGCCGGGCTCGTGCGCGGGGTGGCCCTGCGGGACCTGGCGGCCTGCGAGGCCGAGGCCCTGGAGAGCGGCGACGGCGTGCCGAGCATCGCCCTGGGCAAGCTCGGACCGCCGGAGCTGAGCAAGCTGCTGTTCGAGGCCGCCCTGCTCAAGGCCATCTACGGCAAGCGCGGCAAGGGCACGACCGACGCCCTGGTCAGCGACAAGCGCCCCCCCGCCCAGGTCGCCCAGGCGATGGCCGATGCCCTGGACAAGAGCCGGGTGGCCCGGCTGGCGCCGAGCATCGGCATCCCGGTGTTGATGCCCGACGGCCAGACCCTGCTCCGGGGGCCGCGGCTCAACGTGCCGGAGCGCGTGGGCCACGTGGACACCGCTGCCCTGAGCGAAGCCGCCATCGACCGCTGGGCCCGCAAGGGCTGGGTGGACCTGCGGCCCGAGAACGTGAAGCGCTGGCGCCAGCGGGTGGCGCTCATGCAGCAGGCGCGCACCGACCTGCGCCAGGCCGGCTCGGCGGCGGCGAGCATCCAGACCTTCATGAGCGACCGCTTCGAGCTGGGCGAGGTCGTGGCCTGGATCTTCAACAACGAGATGGGCGGGAACCGCATCAAGTAGCGGGCGGCCCGGGGGCCCCGCGGACAAACGTCCGTACTCCGGACGTTCGTCGGCCCAGACGGCGTCTACGCGGACGAAGGTCCGGAGTACGGACGTCTGTCCGCTGGCGGGGTCAGAGGACCTCCGCCGGGGGGGTCAGAGGACCTCGCGGCCGGCGGCGAGGTCGGCGGCGAGCTGGGCGAGCTCGGCGGTCAGGTCGCTGGCGTGGGCTGGGCCGAGGCCGGCCAGGAGCCCCAGGTGGCGCCGAGCCCGCTCGAGCTGCAGGACACAGCTGCGGGCCGCGTCGCGGTCCGCCAGCCGGGCCACGGCGGAGGACAGTCGCCGGCCGGCGTCCGGCAGGGCCACCAGATCGGCCAGGCCGACGAGCACACCCGGCAGGCCCTCGTCGACCAGCCAGGCCACCAGCCGCTGGAGGCCATCGACCCCCAGGACCACGGCCACCGCGTCGAGGAAGGCGGCGTCCAGGTCGCCGCGGGACCGCCGGGCGGCGGCGACCCGGAGCACCAGTCCTTCGAAGGCGGTGTCGCTCACCCGGGCTCCGCCTGGCGCAGGCGCAGCCGCACCGTCGACCGGTCCAGGCCCAGGATGCTTGCGGTGCGCCCGACGCGCCCGGTGAGGGCATGCACCCGGTGCAGGTACCAGTCCCGCACCTGGCGATCGCTCCAGGTGCCGCCGGCCAGGCCGGCGGGCAGGGACTCCGCGCCGTCGCGCGGGGCCGGGGCCGCCGGTGGAACAACCAGCCGCGGCGGGGTGCCCAGCACCAGGGCCCGCACGGCGGCCTCCACCTCACCCACATGCCCCTGCCAGTCGTGGTGGCGGGCCTCGGCCGACGCGAACCAGGCGAGCACCGGGCCGTGGTCCAGCCCCGCCGCACCGCTGGCCCGGAGCTCCCGGCCCCAGGTGACGAGCCGAGCCCGCGCCAACGGCAGCAGGTCCTCGGTCCGCTCCCGGAGCGGCGGGAGGCCGAGGCGCTGGGGGGCCAGCCGCGCCGCCAGGGGCCGCGGCAGCCGGGGCCCCACCTGGGCCCATGGACCGCAGGTGATGGCCAGCCGACCCCCGATCGCACTGCGCAGCGCCGACCCCAGGGCGTCGAGCTCCTGGGCCGACCGCTGCACCAGCCCCTCGACCAGCAGTCCCCCTGCGGCCGCCGGAGCGCCCGAGGGGGACCAGGGAGCGAGAGACGGCGCCGTCCACGGGGGTCGCCCGGGTGGCGCGGGCTGGCCGGCGAGGACCGCGCGGGCGAGCTCCGCGCGACCGGAGCCAGGCTCGCCGCAGACCACGACGGGCTGGCCCCGGCGCAGGACCTCGTGGTCCAGGGCGTCGGCCAGCGAGGCGCCGAAGGCCCGGGCCCAGGCCTGGCGGCGCAGGCGCGCGACCGCCCGGGAGACCCCTGGGACCGCCTGCAGTGCGCGGAAGGCCCGCGCCGCTGCATGGGCGATGCGGGCGTAGTCCTGGCGGGAGCGGGGCAGCTCCGCCAGCACCGAGTCGGGGACGACAGCCGGGCTCAGGACGGCCTTGGGATCGGCCAGCGCACAGGCACGGGCGTGGGCGAGAGCGAGGACCAGGTCCTCGGCGGAGAAGGGCTCCGACCCCCGCAGGGCGCCGCGGAACGCCCGTGCTGCGGGTGGGGTCAGGAGGAGGCGGCCCAGGCGGGCCCGGGTTGCGACGCCGCTGTCTGTGAAGGGGTTTCCGCGGAAGACGGAGACGGCGTCGGCGAGGGAGAGGGTCAATGGTGGGTTTTCTACCACTGATTGGTGGATTGTCCACCTTTTTTTCTGGTGTAGGAGCACAATTTGGTGGAATAGGTTCCATCTTTGGTGTGAATTCCACCACGTGACTCACGGTCGCTTTCGCAGTCGCCGTCGAGCTCGACTGCGACTGCGAACACGACCGCGACTGCGCGCACCCCCAAAACCACGAAACCCCCGGCCCGAAGGCCGAGGGCTCCAGTCCCGTGCCGTGGCGCTAGTCGTGGACCTGCGTCGTCAGGTAGTTCTGCAGCCCCATCTCCCCGATCAGGTGCAGCTGCGTCTCCAGCCAGTCCACGTGCTCCTCCTCGGCCCCGAGGATGCGCTCGAGCAGCTCGGCGGAGCCGTTGTCCCCGACCTCTCGCGCCAGGGCGACCCCGTTGTTGAGGATGTCCACCGCCATCACCTCGAGCTGGAGGTCGAAGCGGTGCTGCTCCTCGACGTCCTGACCGACGCAGACCTTGTTGTACTTCTGCATGTTCGGCACCCCCTCCAGGTAGAGGATGCGCTCGATGACTTCGTCGGCGTGCTTCATCTCGTCGATGGACTCGTGCCAGGCGTGGTCGGCGAGGCGCTTGTAGCCCCAGTCCTTGAGCATCTTGCTGTGGATGAAGTACTGGTTGATGCCCGTGAGCTCCATGCAGAGCACGGTGTTCAAGACGTCGATGACCTGGTCGTTGCCCTTCACTTCAGACTCCGGGGAAGGAGCCCGAAGCTAACGAGGCGCGTCAGTGCCGGCAGGCCCTGCGGGCGTGCAGGTGACGCAGCAGATCGTCGACACAGGCCGAGCAGTTGCGGCCGCAGCCGGTGCGCTCGGAGACCTCCTGCAAGGACTCGCCACGCGCGACCTGGCGGGCGACGTCGTCGAAGGCGACCTCGGCGCACTCACAGCGGGTCATGGCCCGGCCCAACGCCGGCCAGCGCGGCACACCCTCGGGCCGGATGTCCAGCGCGAGCGAAGGGCCCGGCTCCGGTCGGACGATGAGCTGCGCGTCTTCGTGGTCCATCTGCGCCAATGAAAATGAAAGTCGTTTTCACTTGCACCGACATCATTACCCGCCGGGTCGACCCCCGCCACGGGTTTTTGAAAGTGATTTTCAGTTTCAGTTGGACCCGCCGGCTCAGGGGTCCCCGAAGGTGGTCCTGGCCTTCTTGCGCAGGCCGCGCTTGGGCACCTTGTCCTCTCCCAGAAAGCCGCCCTCGGCCAGGGCCACCTGGACCTGGTTGTGGTGGGCGTAGACGTCGACCTTGTCCCAGCGCTTGAGCACCTCGCCGTCGGGCCCGATCAGGAAGGTCTTGCGGCTGGCCACGCTCAGGGGGCCGATCCCCCGCTTCACGCCGTAGGCCTTGGCCACCTCGCCCCTGTGGTCGCTGAGCAGGCTGTAGGGGGCGTCCAAGGACTTCGCGAAGGCCTCGTGGCTCTCGACGGAGTCCAGGCTCACGCCCAGGATGACCACCCCGTGATCACCGGTGACGTCGTGGAGCTCGCGGAACCCGCGAGCCTCGATGGTTCAGCCCTTGGTGAAGTCCTTGGGGTAGAACCACAGCACCACCGGGCGGCCAGCGTAGTCGGCCAGCCGGTGCCGGTTGCCGTGCTGAACGGGCAGGTCGAAGGCCGGCGCGGGCTGTCCGGCGTAGGGCGAGTCGTGACGTCGGGCCATGCCCTCCCCTATCGCGCCCGCGAGGAGGTCCCGGCCGGGTTAGGACAGGCACCCCTCAACGGGAGGCACGCACAGTGGGTCGCAAGCCCCCCTGGATCAAGGTCCGGCTTCCGTCTGGCGAGCGCCAGGCCCGCTACGCGAAGATCAAGACCCGGGCCCGCGAGCTGAACCTGCACACCGTGTGCGAGGAGGCCCGCTGCCCCAACCTCGGGCAGTGCTGGGGGGGCGGCACCGCGACCTTCATGGTCATGGGCGACATCTGCACGCGGGGGTGCCGGTTCTGTGCCATCGACACCCGCCGCAGCGGGGCGCCGCTGGACCCGCTGGAGCCCCAGAACATCGCGGTCAGCATCCGAGAGCTGGACCTGGACTACGTGGTCGTCACCAGCGTCGACCGCGACGACCTGGCGCTCCAGGGCGCCGACCACTACGCCGCCTGCATCCTGGCCATCAAGCGCCAGAGCCCGAAGACCCTGGTCGAGGTGCTCATCCCCGACTTCCAGGGCCGCACGGACCTGCTGGAGCACATCGTGGCCGCCGACCCGGCGGTGATCGCCCACAACATCGAGACCGTCGAGCGGCTGACCCCCACTGTGCGCGACCCCCGCGCCGGCTACCGCCAGAGCCTCGACGTGTTGGCCTGGCTCGCGCTGCGCAGCCCCAAGCACCACACCAAGTCCAGCATCATGGTCGGCTGCGGCGAGACCGACGCCGAGCTCTCCCAGTGCATGCGCGACCTGCGCAGCGTCGGGGTGAGCTTCCTGACCATCGGCCAGTATCTGCAGCCCACCCCCCGCCACCTGAAGGTGTCGTCCTTCCCCGAGCCCGCCCGCTTCGCCGCCTGGGAACAGGAAGCCCGCGAGCTCGGCTTCGCCGTGGTCGCCTCGGGCCCGCTGGTCCGGTCGAGCTACAAGGCGGGGGAGTTCTTCATCCGCCAGTACCTGCAGCAGCAGCCCGAGCCCGGGCGGGAGCTGACCCTGTGAGCACGCCCACCTCGATGGCCCGGGCCATCCGCGACACCCTCGACGAGCTGCTGATCACCGATCCCACCGTCCTGGTGATGGGCGAGGCCGTCGGCACCCTGGGAGGCGTGGCGGGCACCACCGAAGGCCTGCTCGCGGCCCACGGCGCCGAGCGGGTGGTGGAGACTCCCCTGAGCGAGTCGGGCCTGCTCGGCGTGGCGGCCGGCCTGGCCATGGGCGGGCGAGCGCCCATCGTGGCGCTGCCGAGCGCCGGTCGGGTCCACGGCGCCCTGGACCAGCTGCTGGGCGAGATCGCCTCCCTCGCGAGCCGCTCCGGCGGCGAGTTCACCGCGCCCCTGGTCCTGCGCCTGCCCACCGGCCCCGCCGGAACCCTGGTGGAGTCCGGCGTCGCCGGCCTGCTCACCACCGCCGACGGCCTGGCCGTGGCAAGCCCCAGCACCCCCCAGGACGCCTGCGGCCTGCTCCGCGCCGCCGTGCGCCACCGGGGTCCTGTGGTCCTGCTCGAGCCCCTGGTGCTGTACAACACCCGCGGTCCGGTGACCGAGGAGCCGACCCCGCTGGGGCAGGCCCGTACCGTGCGCCCGGGCACCCACATCACCCTGCTCGCCTGGGGCGCCGGGGTCGGCACGGCCCTCGCCGCCGCCGAGACCGCCGCCACCCGCGGCTTCGACGCCGAGGTCCTGGACCTGCGCAGCCTGGCGCCCCTGGACCTGGCCGCCATCGCCGAGTCCGTGCGCCGCACCGGCCGCGTGCTGGTGGTCGAGTCCGGTGGCACCGACCAGGCCCTGGCCGACCGGCTGCTCCGCGCGGCCACCGACGCCGCCTTCCTCTACCTGGAGTCCCCCCCCGCGCTGGCCGCGGGGGATGTGGACCAGGTCGCCTCGGCGCTGGCCTCCAGCGTGAATTTCTAGGAGTCCTCCCCCATGTTCCAGTTCGAGCTGCCGGAGATCGGCGAAGGCGTGATCGAGGGCGAAGTCGTCCGCTGGCTGGTCGACGAAGGCGACCTGATCGCCGAGGACCAGCCGGTCTGCGAGATCATGACCGACAAGGCCACCGTCGAGATCAGCACCCCGAAGAGCGGCAAGGTGATGAAGCTCTACGCCGCCGAGGGCGACGTGGTGGCGGTGCACACGCCGCTGGTCGACATCGCGACCGACAGCAGCGGCGAAGCGGCCCCCTCGCCCAAGCCCGCAAGCGCCGGCGCGCCCAGCAACGGCGTCGCCGCGGCCTCCGCGCCGGCCCCCACCCCAGCGCCTGCACCCGCTCCTGCTGCGATCCCAGCCCCCCGCGCCCCAGGCGCAAAGGCCCTGGCCACCCCGGCGGTCCGCCGCCACGCTCGGGAGCTGGGTCTGGACCTGCAGTCCGTGCCTGGCTCGGGCAAGGCCGGTCGCGTCACCCACGCCGACCTCGACGCCTACTCCCAGGCCCCGGCGGCCGCACCCGCCGCCACCGCCAAGGCCCCGCCCGCGGTCCCTCAGTCCAAGGCCGTGCCCTCCGGCGCCGAGGAGCGCATCAAGATCATCGGCCTGCGCCGGAAGATCGCCGAGCAGATGGTCCGCTCCAAGCAGACCGCCGCCCACTTCACCTACGTCGACGAGATCGACGTCACCGAGCTGGTGCGCATGCGCAACCAGCTCAAGGCCCAGGCCGCGGCCCGGGGCGTGAAGCTCACCTACCTGCCCTTCGTGATGAAGGCCTGCGCGGTGGTCTTCCGCGAGTTCCCCAACATCAACGCCGTGGTGGAGGACGACCCCTTCACCCTGGTGGTCAAGGGCGACGTCAACATCGGCGTGGCCACGGACACCCCCCAGGGCCTGTTCGTGCCGGTGGTGAAGAACGTCGAGCAGAAGAGCGTGCTGCAGATCGCGGCGGAGATGGCCGACCTGGTCGCCCGCACCCGCGACGGCAAGGTCCGCATGGACGAGCTCCAGGGCGGCACCTTCACGGTCACCAGCGTGGGCAACATCGGCGGCGTGTTCGCCACCCCCGTCCTGAACGTGCCGGAGGTCGCCATCCTGGGCGTGAATCGCATCGTGAAGCGGCCGATGGTGGTGGACGGCGAGATCACCATCCGCGACATGATGTACCTGTCGCCGTCCTTCGATCACCGCATCATCGACGGCGCCGTGGGCGCCCGCTTCGTCGCCGCCCTCAAGCTCGTGCTGGAGAACCCCGCGAGCCTGATCCTGGACCTCGCATGAAGATCTCCATGCGCGACGCCCTGCGGCTGGTCCGGGACTCGGACCTGGCGCTCCAGGGCGCCGGCCCCACCCCCTTCGGCGTGCCCGCCCGGGGCCTCGAGGCGATCATCGCCGGCGGCTACCTGGGCATCGAGAAGACCGACTGGGTCCTGCCCGGCCTGCGGGAGCGCATCGGCGCCGTGCTGCGGGGCTGCCCCCAGGAGCGCCTGCTCGACGGCCACGCCGGCTGCCGGCCCTGGCGCGTGGCGCCCACGACCACCTCCCCGGGCGCCCGCATGCTGCACGCCTGCGGCCTGGCCATGGCCAACCCGGACGCCGCGGTCCTGTGCTTCCTGGGCGAAGGCTCCGCCAGCACCGGTGCCTTCCACGAGGCCCTGAACTTCGCCGCCCTGCACCACCTGCGCGTGATCTTCCTGGCCCACGTCTGGCAGCGGAGCGAGGAAGCGCCCTATGCAGAGCAGCTCGCCGGCAGCCTGAGCCACCACTCGCTGGCCTTCGGCATCCAGGCCCGCAACGTCGACGGCGGGCTGATCAACGAGGTGCTGAGCGCCGTGAGCGAAGCCCGTGCCGCCGGCGGTCCGCGGTTCATCGAAGCCCACCTCACCCCCGGCGAGGACCCCCTCGGTCGGGCCCACGACGAGCTCACCGAGACCGATCCCAGCGGCGACGTCGCCCTGAGCGTCGGCTGAAGAAGCAGCAGACACCCCCCAGGAGCAGTTCCATGGAGACCCAGCGCTACCAGGCCGTCGTCGTCGGCGCCGGCCCCGGCGGCTACCCGTGCGCCATCCGCCTCGCCCAGCTCGGGGTGAAGACCCTGTGCATCGAGAAGGAGTACTGGGGGGGCGTGTGCCTCAACGTCGGCTGCATCCCCAGCAAGGCGCTGATCACCGCGGGCAAGCGCCTGCACCAGATCCGCAACGCCAGCGCCATGGGCATCCAGGTCTCCGGCGAGGCCACCCTCGACCTGCCGGCACTCCAGGCCTGGAAGGGCTCGGTGGTGAAGAAGCTCACCAGCGGCGTGCAGACCCTGCTGAAGGGCAACGGCGCGGACCGCATGGTGGGCACCGCCAGGCTCGTGGGCCCCGGTGCGCTCGAGGTCGACACCGCCGACGGCGTGGTCCGGGTCGAAGCCGACCACATCGTGCTGGCCACGGGCTCCCGGCCCATCGAGATCCCCGGCTTCAGCTTCTCCGACCCCCGGATCCTGGACTCCACCAAGGCCCTGGACATCCAGGACCTGCCCCAGCGGGTGGTGGTCATCGGCGGTGGCTACATCGGGCTCGAGCTCGGCAGCGTGCTGAACAAGTTCGGCAGCGAGGTCACGGTGGTCGAGTTCATGGACCAGCTCATGCCGGGCTTCGACCCGGACGTGGTCAAGGTCATCGCCCGCAAGCTCAAGAAGAACAAGGTCAAGGTCAAGCTCAAGAGCAAGGCCCTGGGCTGGGAAGAGGGCGAAGAGGGCGCCGTCGTCACCATCGAGACCCCCAAGGGCACCGAGCAGCTGGTCGCCGACGCCATCCTGGTGATGGTCGGTCGCCGTCCGAACACCGAGGACCTGGGGCTCGAGGCCCTGGGCGTGGAGCTGGACGGCCGCTTCATCCAGATCGACAAGCAGTGCAAGACCAACGTGCCGGGGCTCTACGCCATCGGCGACGTCGCCGGTCAGCCGATGCTCGCCCACAAGGCGACCCACGAAGGCGAGGTCGTGGCCGAGGTCATCGCCGGCCACAACGTCGAGAACATGGCCCGCACCGTGCCAGCCGTGGTCTTCACCGACCCGGAGATCGCCACCGCAGGGCTCATGGAGCACGAAGCCCGCGACCGCGGCTACGAGCTCAAGGTCGGCAAGGTGCCCTTCGCCGCGGTCGGTCGCAGCCTGACCACCAACGAGACCGACGGCTTCGTCAAGGTCGTCCTCGACGCCGCGGACGACCGGGTCCTGGGCGTCACCATCGTCGGCGCCCACGCCAGCGACCTCATCAGCGAGTGCGCCCTGGCCATCGAGATGGACGCCGAGGCCCTGGACATCGGCCTCACCATCCACCCCCACCCGACCCTCGGGGAGAGCGTGATGGAGGCCGCCAAGGCCGCCCTCGGGGAAGCCATCCACGTCCTGAACAGGTAGGGCGGCTCAGCCCCCGGGCACCGCGTAGAAAGTCGGCGCCCCGGGCCCCAGCGGAATGCCCGCGAGCATCCAGATCATCAGCAGGATCGACCAGCCGATGGCGTAGGCGATGGAGTACGGCAGCATCGCCGAGATGATGCTGCCCATGCCCGCCTGCTTGTCGTAGCGCTGGGCGAAGACGATGATGATCGGCAGGTACGGCATCAGCGGCGTGATGATGTTCGTGATGCTGTCGCCGACTCGGTAGGCCGCCTGGGTGAGCTCCGGAGAGAAGCCCATCATCATCAGCATGGGCACGAAGACCGGGGCCATGAAGGCCCACTTGGCGCTGGCGCTGCCGACGACCATGTTCATGGACATCGAGACCACGATGAAGGCCAGCAGCAGCGGCACCCCGGTGAAGCCGAGGGCCTCGAGGGCCCCCGCGCCCTTGACCGCGCTGACCGCACCCATGTTGGTCCAGTTGAAGTAGGCGACGAACTGGCCCGCGATGAAGGCCAGGACGATGTAGACACCCATGGTGGCCATGGTGTCCGAGGCCATCCTTGCGACGTCCTTGTCGTTCTTGATGGCGCCCACCAGCCAGCCGTAGACCACACCCGGCACGATGAACAGCAGGGTGATGAGGATCTCGATGCTGTTGAAGAACGGGTCCAGGGCGCTGACCGCGGGGGCGCCCTCGGCGACCTGGTCGCGCAGGGGGGCGTCGGGGAAGATGGCCAGCAGGGAGAGCAGTCCGGCCATCACCGCCATCACGCCCAGGGACTTCATGAACGCGGCCTTCTCGTCGCCGGTGGGTGCGTGGGGGGACTCCAGGTCCGTGCTGGCCCGGGACGGGTCCCACTCGCCGAGCATCGGCTCCACCAGCTTCGTGGTCACCCAGGTGCCCAGGAAGGTGATGAGCACGACGCTGGCGAGCATGAAGTAGTAGTTGGCGGTCGGGTTGACCGAGTAGGCCACGTCGATGGTCTTGGCGGCCTGGTCGGTCAGGCGCGAGAGCAGCGGGTCCAGGCCGGTGATGAACAGGTTGGCGGAGTAGCCGCCGGAGACCCCGGCGTAGGCCGCAGCGAGGCCCGCCAGCGGGTGCCGACCCATGCCGGCGAAGAGCATGGCGCCCAGGGGGGTGAGCACGACGTAGCCGGCGTCGGCGACCATCGAGCTCATCACGCCGGAAAACACCAGGGTGGCGGTGATCATCGAGGCGGGCACGGCGTCGACCAGGACCCGCAGCCCCATGGTGATGAAGCCGCTGCGCTCGGCCACGCCGATGCCGATCATCACCGTGAGCACCGGCCCGAGGGGCGCGAAGCCGACGAAGTTGTCGATGGCCGAGAGGAACATCCAGCGGATGCCCTCCAGCGACAGCAGGCTCTGGATGGTCTTGGTCTGGACCTCGCCCGAGCGCTGGACCACGTCGGCGCTGACGCCCTGGAAGATCACGCTGGCGACCACGACCACGCCGGCGAGCAGCAGGAACAGGGTCAGGGGATCCGGCAGCCGGTTGCCCAACACCTCGAGGCGCTGGAGCCAGCGGACCAGGCGACCCTGGTCGGCGGGGGCGGGGGCGGCTCGAGGCTCGGACATCACGCACCGGGGAGAGGAAGGTGCCGGATCCTATGTCGCCTCGGTCGTGGCCCCCACCTCTTCCAGGAGGCGCCGGTACCAGCCCGCCGCCTCGGCCGCTCGGCCCGGCAGGCCCTGGGTGCCCCAGACCACGCAGACCACGCGGGTCGTGCCGTCGTGGGTCTTGGTGCGCTGGCTGTCCTTGACGGCGTTGGCGCAAGGGCCCTGGGCGTCGTGCAGGCAGACCAGGCCGTCGAGCCGGATCTGTTGGCCGCCGGCGTTGAAGACGTAGCGAGTCTCCGGCGGGCAGATGCGCACGCTGAGGGCGCCCTCGGCCCGGTCCACGTCGACCACCGAGATCGGCAGCCCGGAGTGCAGGCTCACCACGTTGCAGGCGTCGACCACCGGGTTGATCGGCCCCAGGGCTTGAAGCCGCCGTGGCGCAGCAGGTTCCTCACGGCGAGCTTCACGCCGTCGTCGGTGGCCATGGGGCCGACCGCGCCGGGCTGGAGCAGGTCCAGCCAGTGCTGCGGAGACGCCAGCTGGCCCAGGGCCCGCGGGAAGGTGGCCTCGAAGGCCTCCAGGTCGAGCAGGGGGTGGTCGTCGACTTCGATCATCGACGAACTCTATTCGTCAGAGGCGCCGGCGCACCAGCAGGCCGCCGAGGACCGCCAGGGCCCAGGCCGGCAGGGTGGCGGGACCCGGGCGGGCGCTGCAGCTGCCCAGGATGGGACGCTCGGCGTCCTCCTCCTCGGGCTCCTCGGGCTCCTCGGGCTCCTCGACCGGGGCGGGCTCGGACCAGGCGTCGAAGGCGTAGCGGTACTCGTCCCAGCTCTGGATCGTCGGGGACACCACGACCCAGACATCCTCGTGCTGGCCCCAGTCCGTCATGGTGACGCGGAGGGCCTCTTCGCCCTCGTCGGGATCGTCCAGGTGGTGGGCGGCCACGATGTCGACGACCGTGTCCCCCTGGACGCCGACCAGCAGCACCATCCAGTCCGCTTCGTCGGCACCCTCGAAGTAGAGGTGCAGGTCCGGCTCGTCGGGATCGAAGGCCTCGCCGGCGATCTTCCAGTAGTTCTGGCCCAGGGACTGCGGCTCTTCGGCCCGCTCCGAGTTCCCCTCGAAGGGCAGCTCGTCGGAGGTGCCCATCCGGTGGATGCGGCCCATCTCGTTGCCTTCGTCGTAGTCCATGACCGTGTTGGCCGCGATGAAGCCGGGGTAGACCTCGCCCCAGTCGTAGCCGAGCTCCTCGACCGCGTCGGGCATCCAGAGCTCGTACATCATGAAGGGGTGGTCCAGGGCGACCTCCCAGAGCTCCCGCACGATGTCGGTACCGCCCCAGTGATTGTCCAGGTAGAACCCGAAGATCGCCATGGCGTACATGTGGTAGAAGACCTCGGCGTTGGACTGGCTGTACGCGTTCATCGCGATGTACGGCGCGTCGGCGTAGCCCGTGATGTACGGGGCCCAGGCGTCGTGGTCCGGGTAGACCTGCTCCTCGATGTAGGTGGCGGTCGCCTCCCACCACCAGAACTCGTGGGCGTAGCCGTAGCTGAACTGGCTCGCGTGGTTGAATTCGTGGGTGGCCAGGTCCTGGTACCAGTCGCCCCAGAACACGCCGTTGCCGGTGACGATGTAGGGGATGTACTGGTTGTCGCAGCGCTCGACGGTCGTGTAGGCGCCGGCGTAGTTGCTGTCGTCGACGTAGACCAGGAGCTTGTAGGTGTCCATGCCCTCGGGAGCGAGCCAGCCCTCTTCCTCGATCTGCCGGAGGTAGCTGTACTCCAGGGCCTCGCCGAAGCGCTCGATGTCGCGCTCGTCGATGTTGTCGCCGTCCCACTCGATGGCGAAGAGATCGGTCTCGTGGCGATAGGCGCCGAACTGGCCGAAGCAGGTGTCCGTGGGCACGCCGCCAGTGGCGGGCGGTGCTGGAGGACCGGCCGGCAGCTCGTCCAACAGGTCGGTCTTCCAAGGGGTGATGAGGTGGGTGAGCTCGGCCCGCTGCTGGGGCGTGAAGCTGTCCCAGGACTGGCGGACCTGGTGCACCAGCACGGTGCCGCAGGAGAAGTGCTCGCCGGGCACCGGTGTGCTGTCGAAGTGCGCCAGGGTGGCCTCGTAGAGGCTGTCGCTGGAGAGGAGGCCATCGTGGCCGTGGCTGTGGGGAGTGGCGGCCAGGGCCGCGCCGACCAGGAGGAGCGTCATCGGTGGCGTCTCGGTGCAGGGACGTCGGAGGTGGAGGGCACGTCCTGTGCCTCGGGCGAGGCAAAGCTAAACCCCTGGATGACAACCCACTGTGAACAGTTACCGAGCCGCCATGAGCGGCGCATTCATCGCGATCGAAGGCCTCGATGGCTCTGGCGGAACGACCCAGGTGCGCCTGCTGGTGGAGGCGGTGAACGGCCACCGCACCTGCGAGCCCAGCGACGGCCCCGTGGGGCGACTCATCCGGGAGGCCCTGGGCAACCGCACTCCCCTGGGCGACGCGGTGCTGCCCTACCTCTTCGCGGCGGATCGGCGGGACCACCTGGACCGGGAGATCCTGCCCCGAGTGGCGGCGGGCCGGGTCGTGGTGACCGACCGCTACTACCACTCGTCCCTCGCCTACCAGTCCCTGGCGGCGCCGCTGGACTTCGTGCTGGGGCTGAACGCCCGCTTCCCAGCGCCAGACGTCACGGTCTTCCTCGACCTGTCCATCGACGCCTGCCTGGACCGCATCGCGGCCCGGGGCCAGGACCGGGACCGGTTCGAGACCCGGGCGACCCTCGAGGCCGTGTCGGCGGCGTACGGCGCCGCGCTCGCCCTGCTGGCGGGTCGGGGAGAGCGCATCGTGCCGGTGGACGCGAGCGGCACGCCCGAGCAGGTGCACGCGCGGGTGATGGCCGCGGTGGCGGACGTCCTGCCGTGATCGTGCGCGACCTCGGTCGCATCGGCTTCGCCGAGGCCCACGCGCTGCAGCAGGAAGTGCTGGCAGCCCGGATCGCCGGCTCCGGGCCCGACACGCTGCTGCTGTGTGAGCACGACCCCGTCTACACCCTCGGGCGCAAGCGCACCTCGGCGAGCAATGTGCTCGACGCGGGCGAGGTGCCGGTGATCGAGGTCGAGCGGGGCGGCGACGTCACCTTTCACGGGCCGGGCCAGGCGGTCGCCTACCCGGTGGTGGGGCTGGCGGGGTCTCGGCGGGATCTGCACGACCACCTCCGCCGGCTCGAGGCAGCGATCCGCACCTGTGGGGACTTCGGGCTGGCGGCGGGGCGGGATCCGCGCAACACCGGTGCCTGGGCGGGGGGGCGCAAGCTCTGCAGCGTGGGCATCGCCTGTCGCCGCTGGGTGACCTGGCACGGGCTGGCGCTGAACATCGACGTGGACCTGGCGTGGTTCGAGCGTGTGAATCCCTGTGGGCTGGAGAGCGCCTTGCTGACCACGATGGTGACGGAGCTGGGACACTCCCTGGACTTCGACGCCGTGAAGTCCCGTCTGGGGGAACACCTGGTGGACATCCTGAGTTAGACGCCGCGTCCCTGGAGGAGAGCCCCATGCTGGACGTGCGCGCCGTCTCGGAGAACCCCGACGCCATCGCGGCCAACCTGGCCCGTCGTGGCGCCGACGACTCGACCCTCGCCGGGCCAGGCCTGATCGCCAGCCTGACCGAGCGCCGCAACGCCTTGCTGCAGGAGAGCGAGGCCTGCCGCGCGACCCGGAACAAGCTGAGCCCGCAGATCGGCCAGCTGATGAAGGCCGGGCAGCGCGACGAGGCCGAGGCCTTGAAGGTGCGGGTGCGGGAGGCGAGCGCACGGGCCAAGGACATCGAGGGCGAGGTCAAGGCGGTGGACCATCAACGGCAGGCCCTGCTGCTCGAGCTGCCCAACCTGCTGGCCGACGAGGTGCCGGCGGGTCTGAGCGACGCGGACAACCAGACCGTGCGGAGCTGGGGGGAGCCGGCGGAGCTCGGGTTCGAGGCGAAGCAGCACGACGAGCTCGGCGAGGCCCTGGGCATCCTGGACACCGAGGCGAGCGCCCGGATGTCGGGGGCCCGCTTCGCCGTGCTCAAGGGGCTCGGGGCGCGGTTGGACCGAGCGCTCACCGCGCTCTTCCTGGACCTGCACACCCAGCAGCACGGCTACACCGAGCTCGCC
>CAYFPX010000060.1:0-1022 GCA_964344945.1 uncultured Enterobacterales bacterium | reverse complement strand
GTACATCGTCTGGCGCAGCACCATGCTCGGGACCGGGCAGCTGCCCAAGTTCGAAGACGACCTGTTCAAGCTTGCCCAGCCCCTGAACGGCCAGGACGCCTTCCTCATCCCCACCGCCGAGGTGCCGATCACCAACCTTCACCGGGAGTCGATCCTGGACGAGGCCGACCTGCCCCACAGCTACACCAGCTTCACGCCCTGCTTCCGTGCCGAGGCCGGCAGCTACGGCAAGGACACCCGCGGCCTGATCCGACAGCACCAGTTCCACAAGGTGGAGATGGTCAAGATCACCACCCCGGAGACTGCTCGGGCCGAGCACGAGGCCCTGGTGGGCCACGCGGAGGCCTGCCTGCAGGCCCTGGAGCTCCCCTACCGGGTGCAGCGGCTGTGCGCGGGGGACATCAGCGAGGCGGCGCGGCTCTGCTACGACCTCGAGGTCTGGCTGCCGGGGCAGCAGGCCTACCGGGAGATCTCGAGCTGCTCGTGGTTCGGCGACTTCCAGGCCCGGCGCATGGGCCTGCGGTACCGGCCAGCGCCGGCCGAGGGTCAGCACAAGGGCGGCAAGCCCCGGTTCTGCCACACGATCAACGGCTCGGGGCTGGCCATCGGGCGTGCTCTCGTCGCGGTCCTGGAGAACGGCCAGCAGGCCGATGGCAGCGTGGTCCTGCCGGAAGCCCTGCGACCCTACATGGGAGGCCTTGACCGCATCCCGGCCCCCGAATAGTTGCCGGTGCGGCTTCCCGGAGGGGTGGCCGAGTGGACGAAGGCAACGGTCTTGAAAACCGTCGACCCGCGAGGGTCCGTGGGTTCGAATCCCACCCCCTCCGCCCACTGCTCTTTGTCATTGCTGGAGACGTGACCGAGTGGCTGAAGGTGCACGATTGCTAATCGTGTGTACGGTCAAAAGCTGTACCGAGGGTTCGAATCCCTCCGTCTCCGCCACCTTCTCGGCTGGCAGACACCTTCTGCACCCATAGCTCAATTGGATAGAGCGTCGGACTACGGATCCGAAGGTTGGGGGT
>CAYFPX010000059.1:0-37067 GCA_964344945.1 uncultured Enterobacterales bacterium | reverse complement strand
GTGCTGACTCCACCGTCGCATTCGGTGTGGGGTGCTGACATCACCAGCCACGAGCACGGGGTGGCCGGCCTGGAGAACCGGTCATCGGCCGCTGCGGTGACACGATGTCCCGCCGATCAGTCGTTCCAGGCCCGCCAGCCCCGGCGATAGTACGTGGCCAGCACCGGGTCGTCGAGGCGGTTGACCTGGACCTCCGGCCGGTCTCCGAGGGCCTTGTCCCAGACGAACATCGCCGCCAGGGATGGCCCGTCGAGCACCTCGGTGGGGATGGACGGGCTCAGCCGGGCCGGGTCCAGGGCCCGCCGGCTCGCGAGCACGAAGCCCCACTGGCCGAAGGACGGGACGTGCAGGTGGTAGGGCCAGGCCCGGAGCGGTCCGCCGGGGTGCTCGGGGTCGACCGCCGCCTCCAGGGTGGCGACCACGCTCCAGTAGGCCTCCGGCGCGTAGAACGGCGAGGTGGCCTGGGTCGCGAGCACGCCGCTGTCTCGCAGCCGGCGCGACGCGAGGGCGTAGAAGGCGGTGGAGTAGAGCTTGGCCAGGGTCGCGCTGTGAGGGTCCGGCAGGTCGATCAGGATCACGTCCCAGCTCTCCCGAGTTGCCTCCAGGAAGCGCAGGGCGTCCTGGTGGTGGACGGTGACCCGGGGGTCGTCGAGGGCGCCGCCGTTCAGGTCCACCAGGGGTTGCCAGGTCCGGGCCAGGGCCGTGACCTCCGGGTCCAGGTCGACCACGTCCACCCCGGTGACGTCGGGGTGTTGGAGCACCCGCCGCACGGCCAGGCCGTCGCCGCCGCCCAGGATCAACACCTGGGCCGGCCGGGTCGCGGCCAGGGCGGGCACGACCAGGGCCTCGTGGTAACGGGCCTCGTCGACCGAGCTGAACTGCAGGTGGCCGTCGAGGTAGAGCCGCAGGTCGTCGCGCCAGCGGGTCAGCACGATGCGCTGGTACGACGACTGCCGGAGCTGCACGATGCGGTCCTGGTAGAGCAGGTCCTCGGTGAAGCGCACGTACCGGCCCGAGCCGATCAGGGCGCCGCCCAGGGCCAGCGCGACGAAGGCCGCGGCGCCCACTGGTCGCTCCTTGCGCGCCATGAGCGAGAAGAGACCGACCGCCACCGCCAGGTTCAGCACGCCGAAGACCACGCTCGAACGGGTCAGGCCCACCATCGGCAAGGCCAGCAGGGGGAAGGCCAGGGCCCCGACCAGGGCGCCCAGGTAGTCCAGCGCCAGGGCATCGCTCAGAGCCGAGCTCAGGCCCTCCTGGGGCTCCAGGAGCCGGACCAGGAGCGGGATCTCGACCCCGACCAGCACGCCGATCACCACCACCTGGGCGTAGAAGAGCGGGCCGAACCACGGGGAGAGCCAGGCCCCGATGGCAAAGGTGGTCAGGCTGGACAGACCGCCGATCAGCGCCAGCAACAGCTCGACCTGAACGAAGCGCCGCAGGAGCCGGTCCTGGACGAAGCGGGCGAGCCAGGAGCCGATCCCCATGGCGCACAGGAAGGTGCCGATGACCAGGGAGTACTGGGTGACGGCGTCGCCCAGCAGGTAGCTGGCGACCGCGCCGGCCACGAGCTCGTAGACGAGCCCGCAGGCGGCGACCACGAAGATCGCCGCCAGCAGCGCCAGGCGGCGGGTGTTCACCCGGCGATGGCCGCCGCGATGATGATGGACAGGCCCACGAACATCGACCCGATCACGATGGCCAGGGCCGTGTTGTGGTCCTCCTCGATCTCGTGGCGCACGGAGAAGGGCGTGAGCTTGGTGACGGCCAGGAAGGCCACGCCGAACACGGCCATGCCGATGAACGAGTAGACGAGGGTGGACGCGATGTGGATGAGGTCCAAGAGGGCCTCCTACTTGCCGGAGTGGGGGCCGCCGCCGATGTGGGTGCGCCGGCCATAAGAGAGGAAGAAGAGGTGGCTGTCGGCGACGGACTCGTCGCGCAGGCTGATGCCTTCGGGGTGCTCGAGGTCCTCGGCGCCCCAGCCCGTGAGGGTGGCCCAGGTGCTCCAGGCGGTCGTGATGCCCACGGCGACCAGGGCGAAGCGAGCGGTCCAGTGCTTCACTCGTTCTCCTGGCGGTGCTGCATCACCAGGAGCACCAGACCGAACAGGACGCCGCAGACGATCGCGCCGATGACGCCGGGCAGCGCGGGCCGAGCGCCATCCCGCACCGCCACCATCAGCCCGAACTCGGCCGCCGTCGAAGAGGCGGTCTCGCCCTTCCCCGTCACCGCGTGGACCAGCAGCTGGTAGGTCCCGGCCGGCGGCGACACGAACAGCACGCTCTCGTCGCGGGAGCCCTCGGACCAGGACTCCCCGCCCGAGGTCCCGTGGTAGTACTCCATGTCCTTGTCGCTGACGTGCACGACCTGGTCCTCGCCCGCCACCAGCGCGAGATCCACGGCCATCCACGAGTTGTTCAGGCCCGCCGCCTTCAGGTCCACCCGGACCAGCTGCTGGCCGCTCAGGGTGAAGGGGTCGGTCAGGACCTCGTCGGTCAGCTCGCTGGCCGTCAGGTTCTGCTTCAGGACCTGGTTGCCCGCGGCCACGCCCCAGCCCGCCAGGCCCAGGTTGAGCAGGGCCCCGACGATGGCGATGAGCAGGATGGCCACCACGGCGCTCGCGGCCGCCGCCGCGCCGGCGCCGTGCTTCTGCGCCTGGACCGTGTCCCCCAGCATCCGCCGGACCCGGTCCGGGTCCAGGGCCTGCCCCCGGTTGATCTCCACCTCGCCGCTGGTGCGCTCGATCTCCAGGCGGGTGTCCGCCTCGCCGCGAAACTCCCAGGCCCGCACCCGGTCCCCCACCTCGGCGATCCAGGGCATGCAGCCGTCGACGTGGTGGAGGGTGCGCTCGACCTCTTCGTCGAGGACCCAGGTGCGGCCGTCGTGGGTGTCCAGCTTGTCCGCCACCGTGAGCCCGAACACCGAGCGGGCCGGGTGCACGTGGGACTTCCAGAACATCGACCAGGCGCCGTCGTACTCGTCCAGGAAGAGCAGGGCCCGCCGAGGGTGGTAGAGCACGTGGACCCGCGTGGCGTAGTCCAGCGTGCCCTCCTCGGTCCAGCAGAGGCGGGCGATCACCTTGTAGCTGGCGCCGCGCCAGGGCACCTCGTGGCCCAGCTCCAGGTCGTAGCCGGGGTTGCCGCCCTTGCCCGGGCCCAGCAGCACCAGGGCGTCCCGGGCGGCCCCTGTGAGCGCCAGCCGACTGTCGCAGGCGGCGCAGACCACCAGCTGGGCCCGCTCGTCGGGCACCTCGATCGGCGCAGCGCAGTGGGGGCACTGCAGGGCCAGGGGCTGGTAGACGGGCCGGCTCACCAGGGCGCCCCGTCGTCGTCGAGCTGGAGGGTCTCGTGGTTCAGCCAGTGGCCCACGTGGACCATCGGGGTGTCCTCGTCCCACTCGATGGAGACCGTGTAGCGGCCGTCGGGGGTGGTGCCGTCGGCGAAGCGGTAGGTCTCGCCGGGCAGGGCCGGGATGGGCAGGCTGCCTTCGACGGCGACGCAGGTGGCCTCGCCGATCTCCTCGATCACGACCTCCTTGCCGAGGATCTGGACCTTGTTGCCGGGGGAGAACGCCGAGAACTCGCCCAGCGGCACCCGCTGCCCGGGCTGCTCCAGGGCGAGCTCGTGGTCGTCCTCGGTGATCCAGACCCCGCCGCTGCCTTCGAGCTCGACCGCCCACTCGTCCCAGAAGCCCCGGCCGTAGCTGTAGCGGATGCGGCCGAGGACCCGGAAGCGATGGTTGCGCACCAGGCCCGTGGCCCCGGTGTAGAGCCGGGTGAAGCCCTGGGGCAGCCGGCTCTTGCGGCCGCTGTCCCGGACGCCCTGCTCGTCCAGGATCAGCGCGCTCTCGCAGTACTCACAGACCGTGACGACCATGCCCGGGTGCCGGTCGAAGCCGGCGCCGCAGGAAGGGCAGTTCGACGGGGGGTTCGGGCGGCTCACTGCGGGGGCTTAGCACGCCCACCGCAGCTTGCCGACGAGGCGTTCGGGTCGGGTCTACAAGGACTCGAGGTAGCCGAGGAGGGAGACCTCGACCCTGACGTTGCCATCCTGCTTTCCGCCGTCGATCCCGCTGACCCAGAGGGTGGGATGGCGGTCGTCCGTCGGATCCACCTCCAACCAGACGTGGCAACGGTCGTGGTCTCCGTTGTGGTCGGTCTGGCCCGAGGAATTGCCCCGGCACACCCGCTTGGCGTCCAGGAAGCTGGGGGAGCGGAGGCTGATGGAGAAGTCATCGCCCTGGTAGGTCGACGGGAACTCGAAGTCGACGGCGAGGTACACGGCTTCCGCCACCCCGCGCACGTCGTCGGGGATCCTGAATTCGACCTCGTGCGCTTCCCCCTGGTGCTGGTCCACGTCGAACACCTCAGAGGCCAGCTTCTCGTTGTCGACGAAGTTGATGCGCTGAGCCGAGAGGGCAAGGTTGTCGAGATCACCGGCGTTGTCGGCCACATCCAGTTCGAGCGCATCGAGCTCCGTCGAGGCCTGGGAAAGCTGGGAGCCGTGGCCAGCCACGGTTTCCTCCAGCTCGGCCAGGTCTGCTCTCAACTCGTCGAGTTGGGCCTGGAGGTCGTCGCTGGCGGCGTCGACATCGGCGGGGTCGTCCTCGATGGCGCAACCGATGCCGAGAGTCAGGGCGATGGTGAGGGGGATGAGCGGGCGCATGGGAATTCTCCGATTGTTGGTGTGGGATTGAGGAGAGCGCACCAGCCCAACGCCGTCGGAGCGGGGCTGGCGCGTCTCGAGGGACTTCAGGACCCGATCGCGACCCAGTCGATCTTCACGTAGCCCCACGGGCTCGTGTCCAGGGTGCCGTCGTGGTCCACGATCTCGGCGCTGAAGCCCTCGGCGTCGACGTGGACCGTGTGGATCTGGGTCGACTCGTCATGGTAGATGCCGTGGGCCATCGTCATGACGACCTGAGGCGTGCCCTCGAAGGCGCTGTCGAAGTCGATCCGATCGAACTGCAGGATGTTCGAAGACGGGAAGTCCTCGGCATCGATCTCGATGCGGCCGGACTGGACCTGGAGACCCTCCAGCGCTTCGAGCAGGTCGAGCGCGTCCTGCTGCTCGAGGGTGGTCGCCTCGAGCTTGGTCGAGGCCGCCTCGAGAGAGGCGAGCCGGGTCTCCAGATCGGCGGCGGTCTCCAGGCCGTCCTCGAGGCCCTTGCCGTAGCCGTCCTGGTAGCCCTGCTCGTAGACGTCACCGCCGGTGTCGGGGTTGACCGGCTGGCAGCCGAGGGCAGTGGTGGCCAGAGCGGCCAGAGCGAGGGTTCGCAGCTTGAGCATGGGGGGATCTCCCTTTGGGGTGGACCCGCCGAGGGAGGCCCGTCGCGGTCCCCAGATTCGCTCAGTCCAGGATCGTCACCCCCCGCGGCCCCGAGAACCCAGGCACGATCAACGGCGGGTCATCGGACACCGACATCGTGTCGATGAACGCCAGCCCGTTCTCGTGCAGCACCGGCACGTAGAGCCAGCGCCCGTCTGACCGCGGGAAGATCCCCACGGCGCCGACCCCCAGCTCCCAGCGCTGCTGCTCCGCGCCGCTCGCCGCGTCCAGCGCCAGCACCAGGCCCTCGCCGTAGAGGGCCACGTAGATCAGCTCCCCATCGGGGGACCAGGCCAGCCCGGTCGGACCGCCGGGCAGGTCGTAGGTGGCCTGCACCGCCAGGTCCTCGGCGCCGAGCAGCACCAGCTGGTCCAGGCCCTGGTCCGCCACCGCCACCTGGGCCCCGCTCGGAGACGGCTCGGCCCAGTAGGGCTCGCTGCCCTGGTCCACCGACGTGAGCTCGCCGGTCGCCAGGTCCAGGCGGCTCACGAAGCCCTCGGCCACGAAACCCGAGTCCTCGGGCTGCTCGGGGCTGCCCCCGGTGCGGCCCGCGACCCACGCCCGGGTGCCCTGGACCCGCACGCTCACGGGCGGGGCCGGGAGGTCGATGGGGGTGACGTCGGTGCCGACCACCCGCAGCAGCCGATCCTCGCCCTGGTCCGTCACCAGGACCTCGCTGCCGTCCGCGGGCTGATCGATCCAGTAGACCGGCGTCGCCAGGTCCAGCGTGCCGGTCACGGTCCACGACGCCGTGTCGACCTGGGCGAGGCCCTGCTCTACGTGCAGGCTCACCAACGCGGTGTCGCCCTGGACCACCGCAGCGATGGGCATCGGGAAGTCGCCCTCGAAGGCGACCGTGTGGGTGCGCTGCTTCGTGCTCACGTCGAGCACCGCCAGGCTGCCGCCCATGGACTCGGTCACCAACAGGGTCGGCAGGTCCAGGACGGTCACCTCGTCTGGCTCGCTGTCCGGGCCGCCGTCGAAGTGACCGACCACGTGCAGGGTCTCGCCGCCGAGCAGGCCGAATTCCTCGGCCATGAAGCCGCAGGCGTCGATCTCGTCGACCACGCCGTCGACGGTCCAGGTGCAGGTGTCGGGGCGGCCTGCGTCGGTGGTGACCGAGAGGGGCGAGTCCGGGTAGGGCGCGGGGGGCCAGATGCTCGCCACCGGAGGCGGGGCCTCGGTGGTGGCGCCGCTGTCCGAGGAGCCCGAGTCGCCGTCGACCGGGCTCGAGGTGTCCGTGGTGCCTGTCCCGGTGTCCCCGGTGCAGGCCAGCAACGCGGCCAGCAGCATCAGAAGCGGCCTGTGAGGCCGACGCCGTTGCCGGTCAGGTACACCCGCGGGCGCTCCGCGGCCTGGGTGAATTGCAGGCCCAGCATCGAGGCGCCCACCACGAAGTGGGCGGCGCCGAAGAGCGCGACGCCCTGGAAGGCGACGTCGAGGGTGGGGCTGTCCGTGGCCTCCATGCCCAGGGTGCCCAGCCCTGCGACCACCGCGCCACCGCCGGTCAGCACCAGGCCGGAGAGGAACCAACCCTCCTGGGTGCCGACCAGGAAGGCCCAGGTCGCGCCGTCCCAGTGGTCGTCGCGCGGGTAGCGGTCCTCGGGGATACGGGCCGCCGGGACCTCGTGCTCCTCGGCGAAGACGCAGTTGTACCGGCCGATCGGCCCGTAGTGGACGACCTCGACGAAGGCCGGGTCCTCCAGGAGATCGAGCAGCGCGGCCTCCCAGGTGTCGGCGAAGGCGAGCTCGAGGGTGTCCCCTGCGCCGTCGACCTGGGTGATCCAGCGGAGGGCACCGCCGGTGCCGGCCACCTGCCAGGAGATGAAGACCGAGCAGACCCAGCCGCCCCGGCTCCGGGTGCAGCCGCTGGCCTCGACCAGGGGCCGCAGCACCAGGTCGGCATCGGTCGCCGGGACGACGCGGTACCCGGTGCGCGACAGGGTCGCTCCCGCACGTTCCAACCAGCCCTGGGGCAGGCCCAGGCGCTCGCCGTGGCCGTCCTGGATGATCCGGGGCGTCGACAGCCCCACGGACTGCAGGTGATCCCCCTGGACGGGGATCGGGGCCGCGAGGGCCGCGGAGGTGGCGAGCAGGGTTGCGAGCACGGGGTGTCTCCCAGGACTCGACTCTATCCGCCGGATGGGGGGCCTGGGAACCGAGTAGACTCACCGGCCCATGTCCGATCTCTCCCGCCGCGGCTTCCTCGGGGCCACGCTGGGGGCCTCGGCGGTCGTCGCCAAGCAGGCGCAGGCTGCCGAAGGGGCCTCCGGCGAGACCTCGCCCTCCCCCACCTCCGCGGCCGACCACGTCCGCGTCGACCTGACCGTGAACGGCCAGGACCACACGGTCGAGGTGGGCGCCGACACCCGCGCGATCGACGTGATCCGCGAGCGGCTCGGTCTGACGGGGACCAAGCAGGCCTGCGGACACGGCGCCTGCGGCGCCTGTGCCGTGCAGCTCGACAACACCCCCGTCTGCACCTGCATCCTGCCGGCCACCGCCCTCCACGAGGCCCGCGTGACCACGGTCGAAGGCCTGGCCGACGGCGACTCCCTGCACCCGGTCCAGCGGGCCTTCCTGGCCGAAGACGCCCTCCAGTGCGGGTTCTGCACCCCGGGCTTCGCAGTCGAGGCCGCGGCCTTCCACGACCGCTGGCGGGCGGAGCGGGGCGACTCCGAGCCGAGCGATGCCGACGTCGCAGCCGCCCTGGCGGGCCACCTCTGCCGCTGCGGCGCCTACCCGGCCATCTACCGGGCCGTGCGCCGCGCCTGCTCCGGGGACTTCGACGAGGAGAGCATCCAGGCTCCCCGCTGGGACGGCCGGGAGAAGGTCACGGGCGCCGCGAAGTACACCGTCGACACCCAGCTCGAAGGCCAGCTCGAGGGCCGGATCAAGCGGGCCGAGTGGGGCCACGGCGTGCTCGCGAAGTGCGACACCGAGGCCGCCGAGGCGATGGACGGGGTGAAGGCCGTCTACACCATGACCCCCGTGGGCCACCGGGTGCGCTTCGCCGGCCAGGAGCTGGTGGCGATCGCGGCCGTCGACGCCCACACCGCCGAGCTGGCCCTGCGCACCATCGACGTCGAGATCACCCAGGAGCCGGTGATCACCAGCATCGACCAGGCCCTCGCCGACGACGCCCCCCTGGTCTGGCCGGAGAAGAAGCCCGGCAAGCTCGCGCCCTCGGCCAACGAGGGCCCCCCCTTCCCGGCGCCCTGGAACCGCAACGTGCGGGGACCGCTCAGCGCCTCGGCCCTGGCCCGCCCCCGCAAGGCCGCCCGCCTGCCGGGCAAGGCTGGCGACGGCGAGTTCTTGCTGGAGCGCACCTACGAGACCCAGGTCCAGGTCCACACCGCCCTGGAGCCCCACAGCTGCGTGGCCCGCTGGGACGCCCCCGACCAGCTGACCGTGTGGCTCTCCACCCAGTCGGTGACCGACGCGGCCGACGACATCGCCGAGCGCTGGGAGCTGCCCCGGGAGAACGTGCGGGTCCTGGCCGAGTACGTGGGCGGCGGCTTCGGCGCCAAGACCTTCATCCAGCCCCACAGCCTGGCGGCCATCGAGTTGGCGAAGGCCGCGAACGCGCCGGTCCGGGTCGTGCTCTCCCGGGTGGAGGAGCTGGTGGTCGGCGGCATGCGGCCCGCCGAGCGCATGGACACCCAGCTGCTCGTGGGGGCGGGCGGCGAGCCCAAGGCGATGAACCTGGCGGCCTATGCCGACGCCGGCATCGCGGTGAGCAACACCGTCGCCCTCATGTGGCGCATGTCCTACCACCACGTCCCGATGCACATCGAGGACTTCGACGTGGTGACCAACGGTCCTCCCGGGAAGCCCTTCCGCGGTCCCGGCGGGCCCCAGGGCCACTGGGCGCTGGAGGCGCTGATCGACGAAGCCGCCGCCGAGCTCGGCGAGGACCCGCTGGCCCTGCGCCAGCGCTGGGATCCGAACCCCCACCGCCAGCGGCTCTACGCCTGGGCCTCCGGCCTCGACACCTGGAAGGACCGGGGCTCTGCCCAGGCCGACAAGGGTCGCTTCCGACGGGGCGTCGGTCTGGGCTCGGCGGTCTGGTGGTACGTGGTCCAGCCCAGCACCCAGGCCCAGCTCACGGTGGGCCCCGAGGGCATCGTGTTCTCCTCGGGCACCCAGGACATGGGCAACGGCACCAGGTCCGCGATGGCCTGGACCGCCGCCGCCGCCTTCGGCGTGCACCCCAGCGAGATCACCATCCGCATCGGGGACAGCGACTTCGTGCACGGACCGCTCTCCGGCGGCTCCCGCACGACCCCCTCGATCACGCCCGTGATCGCCGACCTGAGCGAGCAGGCCATCGAGGCCCTGCGGGACTTCGCCGCGGCCCACTTCTCCCTCGAGGGCGCGACCCCAGCCGAGGGTGGCCGCGCCCACACCGGCGGCCACCTGCCCTGGGAAGAGATCCTCAAGGCCTTCCCCCGCCAGACCTGGACCGCCAAGCGCAAGCGCGACGAGGGGGGCTTCCTGTTGCCCTTCGAGATGGGCGGCTTCAACCTGGGCATGGGCATCCCCGGCGCCGTCCAGGTCACCGAGGTGATCGTGGACACCCGGCTGGGCCGGGTGATCCCGCAGCGGGTGCACCTGGGCCTGGCCATCGGCCGCATCGTCTGTCCGCCGCTGGCCCGCAGCCAGTGCGAGGGCGCGGTGGTGCAGTCCACCAGCTACGCCTTGTACGAGGAGCGGCGGCTGGACCCCCAGAGCGGGGTGAACCTGACCCACAACCTCGAGGACTACCGCCTCATGGGCATCGGGGACTGTCCGGCCATCGACCTGCACTTCGACGAGCAGGGCTGGGACCACGTCCAGGGCCGGGCTCTGGGCCTGGCCGAGCTGGCCACCCTGCCGGGGCTGGCGAGCTTCTCGGCCGCCATGACCCACGCCATCGGCTGGCGGCCCGAGCGCTTCCCGCTCACGGCCGCCAACGTCCTGGGGGGTCTGTCGTGATCACCTTCCCGCGCACCCCGGCCGACGCCGCCGCCGCCACCGGAGAGATCCGCGCCGGCGGCACCGACCTGAACCACCGCCGCCACCGCGGCCTGTCCACCGCCGAGCACGTGGTGGACCTGCGCGAGTGCACGGGCATGGGCGTGATCGGCCAGCGGGCCGAGGGCTTCGCCATCGGTGCCCGGGTCCCCATCGCGGCCATCGCGGCCGACGCCGACGTGCAGCGCCTCTACCCGGGTCTCGCCGCCGCAGCTGGTGGCCTGGCGACCCCTCAGATCCGCGCGGTCGCCACCCTGGGCGGCAACCTGCTCCAGCACACCCGCTGTCCCTACTACCGGGCGGCGGAGCTGGTCTGTCTGCGCAAGGGCGGCACGGTCTGCCTGGCTCGGCTCGGCGACCACCACAACCACGTGGTGTTCGAGCAGGGCGCCAGCGCGGCGCCGAGCGCGAGCACCCTCGGGGTGGCGCTGCTGGCCCACGACGCACTCGTGGTGGTCGAGGGCCGCGACTCGCCCATCACCGTCGAAGAGCTCTACGCGGTCGGCGGCAGGCCCGACCGACTCCACACGCTGGGGGACGGCGAGGTCCTGGTCGAAGTGGTGCTGCCCGCGCCCTTCGCCGGGGAGCGGGCGGCGTACTTCCGGACCATCCACCGGCTGCGGGCGGAGTGGCCCATCGTGGAGTGCTCGGCGCGTCTGGACGTCGCGGGGGGCGCGATCCGGGCGGCGGCGGTGGCGGTCGGCACGGTGGCGAATTCACCCTTGCGGCTCCCCAAGGTCGAGGCCGCACTGGTCGGTCAGCCGGTGAGCGCGGAGGCCGCCGCGACCGCGTCGGCCCTGGCGGCCGAGGGCGCCACGCCGATGCCCCAGGCGCAGTGGAAGGTCGGGGTGCTCGTGACCACGGTGCAGACCACGCTGGAGCAGGCGCTCGGTGTCGAGGAGACGGCCTGATGGCGCTCTGCAAGTCCCTGCGCTGGAAGACCTTCTACGGCCACCTGTGGCGCACCCGTGAGGAGCTCGCGGCCGTGTTCGCGCGGAACGAGGTGCCCTACGAGTGCCTGAAGACCTGCCAGGTCTGGGGGCCCGACGACGGGGTGGTGTCCCCGGAGTGCTGCGGCAGCCACCGGAGCTGCTTCGCGCCGAGCGACAAGCTGCCGCCGGAGCGGGTGGGCTGAGCGCCGCTGGACGCGGACGAACGTCCGTACTTCGGAATTTGCGGGCCTCTCAGTCACTGAGAGGGGGCGAAGGTCCGAAGTACGGACGTTCATCCGCTCTCAGGGTGCAGCGTCAGCGCTGAGAGGGGGCGAACGTCCGTACTTCGGAATTTGCGGGCCTCTCAGTCACTGAGAGGGGGCGAAGGTCCGAAGTACGGACGTTCGTCCGCTCTCAGGGTGCAGCGTCAGCGCTGAGAGGGGGCGAAGGTCCGTACTTCGGACTTTGCGGGCCTCTCAGTCACTGAGAGGGGGCGAAGGTCCGAAGTACGGACGTTCGTCCGCTCTCAGGGTGCAGCGCCAGCGCTGAGAGGGGGACACCCGGCCAGCCTCCGCCACCAGCAGCACCTTGCCGACCCCGCCAGCCCGCGCGTCGGCCAGGGCGTCGGCGACCTCGCTCAGCGGGTAGCGAGCGCGGATCTCGGTCTTCAGGTCGCCGTCCAGGGACTTCTGCGCACTCCACACCATGCGTCGTCGCGCGGTCGGACGGCACTCAAGGTGGCGGGGAGCTCGGGCACGGGGCGAGCCTCGCGCCGAGGAGTGCCGGACCGGCCGACGGCCACGGTGGGCGGCCCGCCGATCCCCTGACAGTCCGCGACCCACCGCGACCCGAGCCGACAAGGGCCCCTTGCTATCGTGGGCGACCCCGCCTGCGACCCTGGCTCAGATGCAGCCTCCGATCGAGATCTTCCAGCGCTTCCTGCCGGCGCACCTCGTGCGGGCGGTGCGGGACGGACAGGTCTCCAGCGAGGAGCCCACCCGACTGCTGACCCGGGCGGCAGTGCTGCTGTTCGACATCAGCGGCTTCACGGCCCTGTGCGAGCGCTACACCCGCCGCGGACCCGCGGGAATCGAGGCGCTGACCGAGCTGCTCAACGCCTACTTCGGAACCCTGGTCGACACGATCCTGAGCCACGGCGGGGACATCGTGTCCTTCGGCGGCGACGCCATGATCGCCGTCTGGGAGGCCGACGACCCCGGCGAGTCCAGCTTGCGTGCGGCCCTCTGTGGGCTGGCCCTGCAGCGCCGCATGGTCCAGGTCGCCGCGGTCGAGCGGGAGAAGCTCGCCCTGAAGGTCGCCATCGATCACGGTGAGCTCGCCTACCTCTACGGCGGCGGGGTGCTCGGTCGCTGGGAGACCCTGGTCACCGGCCCCGCCCTGGCTTGGATCTGCGACCCGACCCTGCGCCTGGAGCCCCAGGCCGTCAGGCTGTCTCAGCGGGTCATGGACGCCCTGGGCGACCGGGTCGAGCTGGCTCCCGCTGCGGGCGGGACCGCGAACCTGCTGGGGGTCCGAGCGGTCCTCGACCCGTGGCCAGCCCCCGAGCAGACCGTGCCCGACGACCGGGCGGCGGCGGTGAAGGCCTTCCTGCAGCGGTCGATCCGGGTCCGCCTCGAAGCCGGACACGGCGACTGGCTGGCAGAGCTGCGGGACATCTCCGCCATCTTCATCAGCCTCGCCGGCCTGGACCGCGGCGACGCGTCGCGGACCCACCAGCTCCTGGTGGCGATCCAGCGGGCGCTGTACCGGTACGAAGGCTCGCTCTACCAGTTCTTCGTGGACAACAAGGGCGCGACGGTCATCGCCGCCTTCGGCCTGCCGCTCATCTCCCACGAAGACGACCCGGAGCGGGCGGTCCTGGCGGCCCTGGCGGTGCAGCAGGCGGTGCGGGAGCTGGACGCCGGGTGCGCGATCGGCGTGGCCACCGGCCAGGTCTTCTCCGGCATCATCGGCACGCCCCGGCGGCGGCTCTATGCCCTGATCGGCGACGCCATGAACCTGTCTTCGAGGCTCATGCAGAGGGCCGGCGAGGGGGTGCTGTGTGACGGCGCGACCTGGTCCCGCGCCAAGGCACGGCTCGCCTTCGAGGCCCTGGACCCGGTGCCGATCAAGGGGCGGTCCGAGCCCCTGCGGGTCTACCGCCCCCTGCAGATCCGCGAGGACCTCGCGCCCCAGGCCGAGACCGCCACCGTCGGGCGCCGCAGGGAGCGCACAGCCCTGCTGGACCGCCTCCACGACCTGGTCGGACGGGGCGAGTCCAGCGTGACCCTGCTCGAGGGCGAGGCGGGCATCGGCAAGTCCACCCTGGTCCACGAGCTGCTGCTGGGGGCCGTCGGCGAGCCCGTCCAGGCGCTGCTCGGAGCCGCGGATCCACTGGAGAAGTACACGCCCTGGTTCCCCTGGCGCAGCATCCTGGGCGAGGTGGCCGGGGTGCTGACCGATGTCCCCCCGGAGCGCATCCCCCAGGCCCTCATCGCCCAGGGTGTGGCCCCAGGCGACGCCGACTTCGCGCCGCTGCTGAACTCACTCCTGGGGCTGGACCTACCGGACACCGAGGTCACCGCCCAGATGTCCGGCGACGCCCGAGGCGAGACCACCCACCGGCTCGTGGTCCAGCTGCTGCGGGCTCGGGCCCAGGTCCGACCGCTGCTGCTGGTGCTCGAGGACGCCCACTGGTTCGACTCGGCGTCCTGGAAGCTCGCCGCAGCGGTGGCCCGAGACGTGGCGCCCGCGATGGTGCTGGTGTCAGCGCGGCCCCAGGAACAGGGCGGTGTCGAGGAGCGCGAGGCGCTGCTCGCAGGTCCGCGACCGCTGGCGCTCACCCTGGGCGGCCTCTCCCCCACCGAGACCGTGGACCTGGCGGCCCGGAGGCTCGGGGTGGCCGTGCTGCCGACCCCGCTGGTCGCCCTCCTCCAGGAGCGCTCCGACGGCAACCCCTTCTACGCCGAGGAGCTCCTGCACGAGCTCATGGACTCCGGGGCGATCCAGGTGGACGACCGCACCTGCCGCGTGCTCGACACCGAGCGGCTCCGGGACACCCTGCCCCGCACGCTCCAAGGAGTGATCACGGCACGCATCGACCGCGTCGCACCGAGCCTGCAGCTGACCCTGAAGGTCGCCAGCGTGATCGGGCGGGAATTCGAGGCTCCCACCCTGACCGGCATCTACCCGGTCGACGACGCCCGCCAGGAGCTCCAGGCCTACCTCCGGGAGCTGAGCACCCTCGACTTCACCCCAGTGCGCCAGCTGGAGCCCATCGCCAGCTACTACTTCAAGCACGCGATCACCCGCGACGTCGCCTACAACCTCATGCTGTTCGCCCAACGGCGCACCCTGCACCGCAGGCTGGCCGAGTGGCTCGAGCAGCGGCACGGCGATGACGCCCTGTGGCTGCCCCTGCTCACCCACCACTGGCGCATGGCTGACGACAAGCCCAAGGCGGTCGCCTACGGGAGCCGCTCCGCGGTCCAGGCCCTGGCGGCCTACGCCAACCCCGAGGCCCTGCGCTTCCTGGCAGAGGTCGAGAGCCTGGAGGCCGAAGGTGGCCTGGTGCCCACCGACGAGGAGCTCGAGCGTCGGGAGGAGACCCGGGCCGAGGCCTTGATGCGACTCGGTCGCTATGGCGAGGCCATCGGCCACTACGAGAACGCCCTGCGCCTGCTGGACTCGCCGGTGCCCCGGCGGGGAGGAGGCGTCGCCGGTCAGCTGCTGGGCGAGGCCCTCCGACATGTCTGGCACCGGCTCCGGGGCCGGTCCGCCACCGCCCTGGCGGCCGGCCGGGAGAAGGCCCGCCGCTCGGCGGGCATCCGGAACGAGCTGGTGAAGCTCTACTTCTTCGGCCAGCACATCGGGCAGGGGCTCTACTCGATGATCCGTCAGCTGAACGAAGCGACCTCAGCCGGCCCGTCGCCGGAGCTGGCGAGCGCCCTGGCGAGCGCAGGTGCATTCTTCAGCGTGCTGGGCATGCCCGGGGTAGCCGAACACTACAACTCGAACGCGGAGCAGCTGCTCGGGCAGATCGAACACATCGCCACCAAGGGCTACGTACGGCACGTACTCTGCTTCCAGTACCTGTTCGCCGCCGAGTGGGCTCAAGCCGAACGCAGCCTGCGTCGGTCCAACGACCACTATGCCCGCATCGGGGCCTCCCACACAGAAGCCGCCCTGCACCCCCAGGTCAACCTGGGCATCGTGTTCGGATACACCGGTCGTCTGCCGGAGGCCGCATCCATCTATCGTCGGGTGCTCACCCTGGCCGAAGGCAGCGCCAACATCGTCTCCCAGATCCAGGGCCATGCGTTCGTCGCGGACATCCTGCTCCGCCAGGGCGACCCCGAGTCCGCCACGGAACACGCGGAGACCGCGCTGCTCCTCATCGCCGACCAGGAATTCCCGGCCGAGAAGGTCGTGGCCCTGGGGGTGCTGGCCCGGGCCCGGCAGCGGCTGGGACAGGACGAACAGGCCGCACAGGCGGCGTCCGAGCTGGCCCCGATGCTGAAGTTCCAGCCGGGCCTGCCCTACACCCTCGTGCTGGGCCTGGCCCAGGCGGCCGACTACTACCTGGCCCTCCGCGCCGCGGGAGACCGGGCCGCCGATGGGCCGCTGAAGAGGGTCACCAAGGCCATGAAGGGCTTCGCGAAGATCTTCCGCTTCGGCGAGCCGCCAAGGCTGCGGGTCCTCGCCAGCTGGGCCCGGCTCCAGGACCGGCCAGGCGAGGCCCGGCGCCACGCCCAGGCCTGCCTCGACGACGCCGTCGCCATCGGCATGCCCTACGAGCAGGGCCTGGCCTGGCTGGAGTCCGCAGAGGTCGCACCGGACCCCGAGCGGAAGAGCCGGGCCACCACCGAGGGCACCCGGCTCCTGGAGGACCTGGGGGTCCGGCGGGCGGGATAGGAGCAGGCCTGTGGCCCGCGGCGACGGGCTATCCCGCGCTGGCCTCGCCGCTGTCCGGGACGCCGGTGACCTTGTTGAAGGCGTCGGAGACGGCGCCGACCACGTGGCTCTCGGCGGCCTCGATCTTGTCGATCACGTCCTGATCGGCCGGGTAGCCGTTGGCGGTCAGAGTGCCGGCCGGGTCTGCCAGGAGCTGGTCCCGGAAGTCGGTGTCGCGAATGCAGCGCCCGATCAGGGAGTCGATCTGGTCGGTGGTCATGGAGTCAGCCATGGGTGCCTCATGGGGTGTGGGAGGAGGAGGAACGCATCATCTCACTTCGGCCCCGGGCGATCAAGCCTGCCATGGGCACCCCGGGCGCCGGGGGATAGGGCTGCACCTCCACCCGCTCGAAGTGACGCTCGAACCGCTCGACCAGCCAGTCCACCGGTGGGGCGAGCACCCGCGTGTGGCACTTGCCGTCGGGCTCGAGGTAGGTCCAGGCGGTGCCGTCCGGCTCGTCCAGGCTCACCCCAGGCATCAGGTTGTCACCCTGCAGGAGCTGGACAAAGCGTTCGGGCATGAACACCGGCATGAAGACCGAGCCACCCGGCCGGGTCCAGCGGGCGAGGTTCTCGATCAGCCCCTCGATGTCGCCGAGGGTCTGCTGGAGGCCATACGCCCCCCACAGACTCGACACCAGGCCGAACGCACCATCGAACGCGGCGTGGCCGTCGAGGAAGTTGCCCTCGACCAGCGTGGCGTCCGGGTTCTGGCTGCGGGCGAGCGCCAGCATGGCCGGCGACAGATCCAGGCCGGTGACCGCAAGATCAGGCCCCGCGCGACCGTATCGCAAGTAGAACCCGGTGCCGCAGGCGACATCGAGCCAGCGCTCCACGCCGCGCGTGAGCATCTGCAGGGTGAACAGCTCGATGCGCATCTTCTGCTGGAAGCCGTGGTTCGGAGTCAGCAGGAAGTGCGCGTCGTACCGCGCCGCGTAGCCCTCGTCGTAGAGGGAGCGGATCTGTTCGGGGGTCACGGGCGGGCTCCACGAGGGCCGGACATCGCCCGGCGGAGGCGACTCAACTGGACGTCCCTGCGCGCGTTCGCGAGCACGGCCGAGCGCTCGGTGACGTAGGCGTCGTAGCCGACGAGGCCCAGCGCATCGGCGTGGGCGCGGGTGTCCTCGAGCAGCGCCACCGAACGGGCGAGCACGGCGTCTGCCAGCCCCTCGTCGTAGAGGCGGCCGGCGATGCGCTCCTCGGCTCCCGGCCCTTCCGTTCGCAGCCAGCCCGCCTCGGCGAGCAGCCAGGTGCGGTGTCCGTTCGCGAGATCCCGGCGCCAACCTCCCAGGTCGTTCGTCAGGCCATAGGACCGCCCTAGCCCGTGGACCAGCTCCGCGATCCGCGCCTCGGCCAACCCATCGCCCGCGGCGAGCGCCAACAGAGGCACCCGAGCGAACGCGACCTTGTCGCAGTGTTCGCCGAACAGAGCCTCGGAGTAGGGCCCGTCCGAGCGGACCTGCTGGTGCTCCGCCAGGGTGAGTCGGCTGAACTCGATCCAGGCGCGCCCGAACGCGGCCCGGAAGGCCCGGTGTTCCCGGGTGGCGCTCGCCAGGTGAGCGTGCATCCGGGCTTCGAACACGTTCGCCAGGAGCAGGCCCGAACGAGGCGCGGCGGCCTCGTCGATCACGTCGTCTTGCAGACGGATCGCGAAGTAACCCAGCATGGTGGCCCGGAGCACACCGTCGAGCCGGTCGGGCTCGGTGTTCGGGTGACCCGCGGCCCACCAGAGGGGCAGGAAGACCAGGGGAGGAGTGATGTCCTTGCGGAAGTACAGGCGGTGGCGGTCCGAGGCCTCGGAACGGCCCCGCCCGATGTGCGCCAGCCAGGCCCGGGCCTCGGCATCCAGCGGAGGCGGCAGCTCGGCCATGAAGCGCTCCACGCCGTCCCAGGCCCGGTCCAGCGCGGGCTGCGGCCCGTCGTAGCACTTCACGTCAGCTCCAGTAGACGATGCGTTCGTGATCCGGGGAGAAGGCGAGGAAGCCCCCCAGCGTGACGCGGCTGTGTTCGCCGCCCACGGGCCGAACGCGGTGGTACCAGCGGCCGCCATCGAACAACACCAGGTCGCCGGCCCGGGGCGCGACGAGCTGGGAGTCGGCCAGGTCGACCAGGAAGGTCAGCCCCTTCAGCTCGTCCATGCCGTCGGACCCCGGCGGGCGGTCCCGACGCAGGGGCGCCGTGTCGTCGAACCCCAGGCCGTAGACCTCGAGCTCGCCGCCGCGCTCGGCCGCCCGCAGCGGCACGAACCAGCTGAGCTGACAGCGGACATCGACCGTCTCCGCGAGGGCTGCGGCCTGGGGGAGAAAGACGAAGTCGTTGCCCACGTGCGCCCCGATGTCGCAGCCTGGGGGCAGGACCCGAACCGTCGCCATGGCACAGGGGGCGGGGCCGTGGCGAGCGGGCTGGACAGGGCGGCCGCCCGCGAAGGGGGCGAGCCAGGACTCGATGCTCCGCCGGGGCTCCTCGGGCTGACCCCACAGCCGGCTGGCCGCCGCGTTGAAGGCCGCAGCGGCGGCCCGGTAGGTCTCCGGGGCCGGGCTGAGCATCAGGGGCCGGCCCAAGGTGAACGGGGGCGCCGAAGCGCCGACGCGCATGGGAAAGCCGACGCGCTCGAAGGCATCCTGCTGCTGCGCGAGGGCGTCCAGCAGCGCCTGGCAGGCCACGGGCGAGAGGGCACCCCGCAGCACCAGCCCGGTGTAGGTGCCGGCGTGGATCTCGGCAATGGCGTCGGCGAAGGCTGCGATGTCCCCCGCCGCCACGTCGTAGAAGCGGAACAGGTCCTGGTCGGGGGAGGCGCGGCGCCGCACTCAGCTGGACTCGTCGGCCGCGAGCTGTTCCTTCAGCGCAGCGAGCAGCGCCGTTCCGTTCGGGGAGCCAAGGCCTGCGGCGGGGCTCCAGCCGCTCCGAGCGCCGTAGTCGTCGGTCTGGGTGGACAGGGCGTTGCTGCCCGACTCGACCGCGTCGAGGGCGGAGTCGCCGGCCAGGGGGTACAGGTGGGGCGCCAGCAGCCCCAGGGAGGTGTCCAGGGCGCCGTCGAGCCGAGCGGCCAGGGCGGCCCAGGTGGGCGTCGCGGCGCTGGTTCCTGCAGAGACGTAGTCCTTGCCCGCGATGAGCACGTGCATGCCGGTGGTGGGGTCGGCGTCGGCGCTGACATCGGGCAGGCCGCGCATGGTGCTCCCGTAGCTCTCAGCGGCGCTGGTCTGCCAGCTGGGCTGGTCGTAGATCGCGCTGAAGCCCCCTCCCCCGGCCATCTTGAAGGCCGCGGCCGCCCCCTCTCCCGCGGTGGTGTTCCACACGCTCTCGTCGGCCTTGCGGGGCAGCGAGGTCCCGCCACAGGCCAGGGCGTAGTGGCTGCTGGCCGGGTACACGACCGCCAGGGTGCCAGAGGCGATGTTCTTCGCCTGGCCCGACGAGCCATAGTCGCCGGTGCAGGCACAGACCGTGGCGCCGGCCGCCGCCAGGGCCTTCAGGACCCGGTCCAGGGCCGCCAGGTCGGTGGCCGACCGGGTGCCCTCGTCGAAGCTCCAGCTCATCGAGACCACGTCCGGCACCGGGTCGAGCTCCAAGAGCTTGGAGAGCACCTGGGTGGCGCCGTCGATCGAGTTGCTGTCGGCGAAGGCGACGATCAGCTCCGCGCCGTTGGCCAGCGCTCCGGCCACCTGCATGTCCATGGTGGTCTCGATGGTCCAGGTCACCGCGTCGGTGATGTCGCCGACGGACGGCATGGTCCCACCGGCGTAGGCGGAGACCACGGTCCCGGCGTCGTCGTAGGGGGCGGGAGCGTTGGTCCCGATGACCGTGATCTTCGGCACCTCCAGGCCCATGGACGGGAAGTAGGTGTCCATGTCGCTCTGGTAGAAGCCGCCCTCCAGCAGGACCAGGGCGATGCGGCGGCCGGTGCCGTCGCTCTCCGGGGGGAAGCCGTAGCGCTCGGCGAGCTCCTGGGGCGTGTAGGGATCCGGGTTGATGCCGACCTGGAAGGCCTCGTGGGTCCGGCTGCGGGCCAGGGTCAGGTCGTCGAGCCCCACCACGCCCTGGACCTTGTCCTTCAGCTCGGCGGGCAGGTGGACCTCGCCCTCCCAGGTGCGCCTGGACTTGCCGTCGTCGTCGACAGTCACCAGGGTCACCCCGAACGCCGCCTCGACGGCGCTGGCGGGGCCCGTCACCTGGAGCTGGCCCAGGTTGTCCCGCTGGTGGGTCACCGTCAGCCCGTGCTCGCCCAGGTAGTCGGACAGGGCCGTCAGGTCGTCGGGCAGGCCCGCCACCTGCTGGCCCAGGGCCTTGCCGAACTCGGCCTTCAGGGCTTGGAGGAACAGGTTCTGGGTGTCGGGCAGCTGGGTGTCGGACTCCGCCACGTGCACGGTCAGCGAGACCGTCTCGTCCCCCGGCAGCGGGGTCGTTGCGCCGTGGGATCCGGCCAGGGGGTGCGCGCTGTTCGCCAGCGGCGTCGTGGGCGTCCGTGCCATCGAGCGGTCCTCGAGCAGGCGCCGGGGGGGAGGGCTGCACCTGCCTGGTCCGAGTCTACGATCCCCCGGTCCCGCAGGGGCAGCGTGACCCTGGACACCCGCCCCGGCGTCCAGGGTCTGTCTCTTCGATCAACGAGCCAGAGTTGCCACTGGCCTCGACCACCGCTCGAGAGACGCACGACGTGTCCGCAGCGGTGGGGTTCGCGCTCCAAGGACCGACCCGTCGTCCCAAGCCTGCGACGCACCACGGCCACGACTGCTGCTGCCTGTTGCTGGCGGAATTGGGAGATGAGGGCCCCCGAGGCCACGTGACGCGCCAGCCGCTCCGACAGGGGGGAGGCGGGGGACTGCAGCGGGGTTGAAGGCCCCCGGATCGGCTCAGTAGCGCTTGCGCGGTCTGAGGTGCTGGGTGTTCCGGATCATGCGGGCCCGCTGCCGCCTCGCCCTGCGCACCCGCCAGTCGTCCTGGCGCTGGCCCTGGCGAGCGGCCTCCCGCTGGAGCTTGTGCCAGCTCCGGACCCGATCGGCGTCGACGACGCCGTCGGCCAGGGCCTGCTCCAGGGCACAGCCCTCCTCGCCCTGGTGCGCGCAGTCCCGATACCGGCAGCGCGTGGCCAGGTCTGCGAGCTCCGGGAACACCGCGTCGAGGGCGTCGGCGTCCCAGAGCTGGAGCTCCCGGATGCCGGGGGTGTCGATCAGCACGCCCCGGCCGCCAGGCAGCACATGCAGCTCCCGGTGGGTGGTCGTGTGCCGGCCGCGGTCGTCATCGTCACGGGCGGCTCCCGTCGCCAGGATCTGATCGCCGAGCAGGCGGTTGGCGAGGGTCGACTTGCCGACCCCCGAAGAGCCCACCAGCACGCCTGTCCGGCCGGGGCCCAGGGTCGCGATCAGGTCACTGAAGCCGTCGTCGAGCAAGGCGCTGGTCAGCACCAGGCGCACCCCGGGGGCCGCACCCTCGATCGCCCGGGTCGCGCGGCCGATGCCGGCGGGGTCCAGGTCGATCTTGTTGAGCACCACCACCGGCTCCGCACCGCCGGAGGCGACCGCGAGCAGGTAGCGCTCGAGTCGCCGGGGGCTGAGGTCCCGGTTCAGGGAGGTCACCACCCAGACCACGTCGACGTTGGCGGCGAGCAGCTGGCGCTCGGTGCGCCTCCCGGCGGCCTGGCGGCCCAGGTCGGTCCTGCGAGGCAGCAGGGCGACGACCCGAGGGATCTCCGAGCGGGTCACGGCCAGCCAGTCGCCGACCGCACAAGCGTGCGGGCCGGCGAACGCAGTGCGTAGGCCGTCTTCGGTGAGCAGGGTCAGGTGCCCGCGGACCGCAGTGGCCACGCGAGCGGGAACGAGAGAGGGGTCGTCGAGCGCGGCCAGGTCCTGGCGGCGCTCAGCGTCGAAGCCGAGGGCCTCGAGAGAGGGAATGAAGTGCAATGGTCTTCCGAACGGTAGGGCGCGGCGCAGAGCCGCAGATCTCGGGCGGGGACCCGCCCGAGGGGGCTTGTTCAAGTGCCAGACGCGCCGGGTTCGGTCAGCTGTTGGGGCGAGCCGCAGCGGTCTGGCTGGACACGGTCTGAGTGTTCGTCATCGCAGCCTCCACGCTGGGGTTCGTCGGCAACTTAGCGCACCCGTTCGAAGGCCACCAGTCTCTGGCTCGCATCCACGTGCAGCCGGAAGGTTCCGTGCACCCCGTTCGGGGTCACGTGTCGCCGCAGGACCGACGCGGGGAATTGCACCGAGCGGCCGTCCAGGCACCGCGCCTGCACGGCGGTCACCGCCCCCGAGTAGACCCGGAGCACCTCATCGCGGGTCAGGCTCAGGTGCAGGGTCATGACGGCCATTCCCCCTGAGTCGGTCCCCCCTGCTGCGCCCTTGAAGGGAATCCTGTCACGCCTCAGGGACCACGGGCCCCCGCCAGCCCTCGCCCGCGAGCATGCCCGCCAGGTCCACCAGGGCCTGGAGCCCGGTCGCCTGCTCCTCGAATTCCCGCTGGAGCCGGTCCAGGTGGACCTTCAGGGTGCCGCCCACCTCCCCCCGGCTCTCCGCCACCGCCACCTCGCCGGCCCCCTGGAGCTCCCGCCACGCACCGACCACGCGCTCCCAGCCACCGAGCACGTGCACCAGCTGGTCCCGCACCCGCTCCGGCTCTTGCTCCGCTGGCGCCGCCGCCAGCTGGGACCCCAGCGCCCCCGCCTCCTGCCAGAAGCCCAAGGCCGCGCCCAGGTAGGTCTCCAGGGCCCCGTGGAACAGCTCGAACAGGTCGGGTGCCAGCGCAGCCAGGGTGTCGGTGAGGGAGGTCGTCAAGGCGCTCGAAGCTACGGCCCGAGACCCTGCGGTGTTTCACCGCCTGCGAGGGCATGGCCACGCTATCTTCCGGCATGTCTCCCCTCCCCTGGCTCGCGGCCCTGACCTGGTTCGCCTGCGACTCGGGCACGGACACGGACACCACCCCTCCCACCGACTCCGTGCCCTCCGACTCCGAGACCGGGACCCTCGACACCACCGACACCGCCCCACCCGCACCCGACGCCGATGGCGACGGCTGGGGCAGCGACGAGGACTGCGACGACACCGACCCGGCCGTCCACCCCGGCCACACCGAGTGGTGCGACGGCATCGACAACGACTGCGACGGCGAGCCGGACTGGTGCTGGGACGAGCCACCGACCCCCTCGACTGGGACCTCACCCTGTCCGCCGACTCGGCCTTGCGCGACGCCGGCGACCCCGACCTCACCGACCCCGACGGGACCCGGAGCGACATCGGGGCCCACGGCGGGCCGGGAGCGGAGGGCTGGTAGCCGCGCTCATCCCTCGAACAGCACCTCGCGAGCGGCCCCCCGCAGGTTGTACCGACTCGACATCGCCGCCCCGTACGCCCCCGCCGTCCCGATCAGCAGCACGTCCCCCTCCACCGTGTCCGGCAGCCGCCGACCCGCGCCGAGGGTGTCGCCGGTCTCGCAGATCGGCCCCACCACGCTCGCGGTGCAGGCGATCGGCTCCCCCAGCCGGCTCAGGTTCACGATCTCGTGCCAGGCGCCGTAGAGCGCCGGCCGGATGAGCGTGTGCATGCCCGCGTCGACCCCGACGTAGCGCTGGGCGCCCTTGGCCTTGGTCTGGGTCACCCGGGCCAGCAGGACGCCGGCCTCGGCGACCAGGAAGCGGCCGGGCTCCAGCCACAGGCGGCGTCCCCCCAGTGCCGCCCTGGCCGCTGCCAGGGACTCCGCCAGGGCATCCAGGTCCAGGGGCCGATCCGTCGGCTTCTCCGGCACCCCGAGACCCCCGCCGAGATCCAGGACCTCGACCTCGGGGAAGCGCGGGGCGACCTCCCCCAGGATCCAAGCGGTCTCCGACCAGTGGCCCACCGTCCGGATCCCCGAACCGGCGTGGGCGTGCAGCCCCACCACCGTCGCCCCGGCGGCAGCGACCAGCGCGGCGGCCTCGTCCAGCTCGTCCAGCGCGATGCCGAATTTCGAGCGGTTGCCCGCGGTGCGCACGTGCCTGTGGTGCCCCTTGCCCTGCCCAGGGTCCACCCGGAGCAGCACCCGGGCCCCGGCGAACAGCTCCGGCCAGGCCCGCAGGGGGTGCAGGTTGTCCAGGGTCAGGTGGACCCCCCGGTCCAGCCCCGCGGCGTAGTCCTCGCGAGGCGCGAAATTCGGCGTGAACAACACCCGCTCCGGGTCCAGGTCCGGCACCACCGAGAACACCCGCTCCAGCTCGCCAGGAGACACGCACTCGAAGCCCACGCCGAGCCCCGCCAGCAGCCCCAGCAACGCCGGGTGCGGGTTCGCCTTCATCGCGTAGAGCACCCGGTCGACCGCGTCGATCCCCAAGAGCGACCCCGCCCGGGCCCGCATGGTGTCGGCGTCGTAGACGTAGACGGGGGTGCCCTCGCCCGCGAGCCCCAGCAGGGCGTCCCGCTTGCTCACCCACCAGGGCTCCGGCCGGTCGTCCAACCCCCCGAACAGCGCCCGCCACGACGGCCCCACCGGGCCCTCCTCGGCGTCGGGCTCGCCGAACAACAGCACGTGCAGCCGCTGCACCAGCCGATCCGCCTGGTCCTCGTCCACCACGAAGGTCAGGTTCAGGTCGCTCGCGGCCTGGGACACCAGGTGGATGCGCTCCTCCTCGAACACCGCCAGCGCCGGCCCCAGCTTGTGCAGGGTGGCGCGGATCGACCGCCCCACCAGCCCGATGGCCGCGCAGTCCTCGATGATGCGCGCCGTGCAGTGCTGCCCCAGGCCGGCCCGCAGCCGCTCCAGGGTCGCGGGGTCCAGGGCGTTGGCCGTGGGATCCAGGGACACGGTGACGTTCATCTCCGAGGTGGAGACCAGGTCCACGCTCAGGCCACAGGCCTTGAATTCGCCGAAGAGATCAGCCAGGAAGCCCACCTGCTGCCACATGTTGGGCCCGTCCATCGACACCAGGGTCAGCCGGGCCTGGATCCGGGTGGTCGCCCGCGATCACCGTGCCGGCCATCTCCGGCCGGGCGGTGCACAGCACGTGCAGCGGGATGCCCGCCTCGCGCACTGGCGGCACCGCCCTGGGGTGCAGGACCTTGGCCCCCAGCGACGCGATCTCCTGGGCCTCGTCGTAGTCCAGGGCGGCGAGCAGGCGCGCCTCCGGGACCTGGCGGGGGTTCGCCGTGAACATGCCCGGCACGTCGGTCCAGATCTCGCAACGGCAGGCGTCGAGCCGAGCGGCGAAGGTCGCGGCGGAGGTGTCGGAGCCCCCCCGCCCCAGCAGCACCGTGTGCCCCGCCGCGTCCCGCGCGATGAAGCCCTGGGTCAGCAGCACCCCGGCCGGGTAGGCCCCGAGCTCCTGCTGGAGCGACGCGTCTCGCTCCCAGAGGCACCGGGCGCTCAGGTAGTGCCGGTGGGGCTCGGGCTCCGGCTCCGAGCGCAGACAGTCCCGCGCGTCGAGCCACGCCACGTCCAGCCCCGATCCACGCATCCAGGCCGCCCCGAGCCGCGTGGACATCAGCTCCCCGGTGGCCATCACCTGGGCCCGCAGGCGCGGGCTGGCCTCGCGGGTCAGGGAGATGCCCAGGGTCAGCCGATCCAGCAGCTCCAGCTCCGGCTCGAGCACCTCGACCGAGACCCCGAGCTCCGCCGCCATCTCGGCGTGCCTCGCCCGCAAGGCCTCGACCGCTTCCTCCCCGTCGCCCCGCAGGGCCTTCGCCAGCAGGTCCTCCAGGGCGTCGGAGACCCCGGCCAGAGCCGAGCACACCACCACCGGACGCAGGCCCTCGCTCAGCCGCTCCTGCACGATGCCGGCGATGGTGCGCCAGCGGGCCGCCGAGGCCACGCTGGTCCCACCGAACTTGAGGACGACCCAGCTGCTGCTCATGGGCCGGGAGGGTAGCCGATTCCGCCGGGTTAGAAGGCGGAGGATGCTCCGCTCCCGCCTGCGCCGGCCCCGCCTGTCCGCCGAGCTGGTGAGCCGCACCCGCTCCGTCGACGAGGTGCGCTCGGCCCGCCTGTTGGAGCAGGTCTACCACGCAGGCCGCGAGCGGGCCTGGGACGGCCGGGAGGTCCTCAGCGAGCTGCTCGGCGAGCACGGCGCCATCGACCTGCCCGAGTCGGAGCGCCGAGCCCTGGGCCGGCTCTTCAGCATCGCCCTGGTCGGCGAGCTCGCCAGCTGGAAGGTCGCCGCGGCCCTGGCCCTGGACCTGCCCAGCGTCGAGGCCCGCATGGCGGCCACCGCCCAGGCCCACGACGAAGCCCGCCACTTCACCGTGCTGCACGACTACCTGGAGCTGCTGGGCTGCGACCCGGAGCCCCTGCCGCCGGCGGTCGAAGGCGTGCTCGACGAGGTCCTGCTCACCCGGGACCCGGTGCGCCGCATCCTGGGCCTGGAGCTGCTGATCGAGCCGGTCGCGCTCACGCTGTACACCCTGGTCCGAGAGGCCCGGATCGAGCCCGTCCTGGGCGGCCTGCTCGCCCGGTTCGAAGACGACGCCGCCCGCCACCTGGTGCTGGGCTGGGAGCTGGTGCCACGCATGCTCGCGGCCGCCACCCCTCCACGCCGGATCCGGCTCTTCGCCTGGCACGCCCGCATGGCGATGCGCCAGCTCGACGGCATGGTCCAGGTGGCCGACGACCTGCACACCCTGGGCTTTGCCCCTCGCGAGGTGGTGCTCCAGGGCCAGCAGCGCCAGATGCAGGCCCTGCGGGAGCTGTTCCGCCTGAGCGGCGGCCCGCTCTTGGGCCAGGACGCCCTGGTCAACCTGGTCGAGGCCCGCATCCAGTGGGACTTCCCCGCCCCCGAGGACCCCGCGGATCTGCCGAGCCGGGTGCGCCGGAGCTTCGCCGGCCTCGCCGACGGCCCCGCGCCGGATCGCCGTCACTCGCTGGTGACCGCCTCGTCCTGAACCAGCGCTCGAAGCTGCGCCGAGTCGAGCGGCTTGACCAGCAGCCGGCCGCCACACTCCCGGACCTCGCGCGCCACCTGGGAGCCCAGGCGCTTGCCACTGAGCAGGACCGTGCGCCGCAGGAGCGTGGGCCGGAAGTCCCGGATCGCCTCCAGCACGTCCAGCCCGGAGCCGTCGGGCAGGCCGACGTCGCACAGCACCAGCGAGAAGGACTCACCCGCCGCCAGCGCGAGCAGCGCGTCGGCCACCGTCGTCGCGCTCCGCACCTCGGCCAGGTCCTGGAGCGACCGGGCCATCGCCTTCAGCAGCAGCGGCTCGTCTTCGACGATGAGGACCCGGGGCACCCGATCACTCCACGCCGAGCTCCTCGAGCAGCCAGGCTGCGCCATCGCTGTTCTCCAGCAGCCACAGCAGGAAGCGGATGTCCGCGTGGATCGACCGGTTGAGCGCCGGCACGTACTGCCAGTCCGCGGCCATCGCCTCGTAGTTGCGGTCGAAGACCAGGCCCACCAGCTGACCCTGGGCGTTCAGGGTCGCCGAGCCGCTGGAGCCGCCGGTGTTGTCCAGGTTGCTGAGGAAGTCCACCGGCACCTGGCCCAGGCCCTCGTCGGCCCAGCGGCTGCTGGCGGCGTCCGGGATCTTCGCCAGGAAGGCGGGATCGAGGGCGAACGCGCCCTCGCCGGCCTTGGCCGCCATGCCCGCCAGGGTGGTCTGGGGCGTGTACATCACCGCCTCGGCCGGGCTGTAGCCCTGCACGGTGCCCACGGAGACCCGCAGGGTCCGGTTGGCGTCGGCGTAGACCGGGCCGTCGCCCTTCTCGATCCGGGCCTGGTGGTAGAGCGGCCGGAGCCGCTGCATCGCGCCCTCGTGGGCCCGGCGCTCGGGCTCCCGCTCGTCGACCCAGCGCTCCATCGCCAGGGCGAGCTTCAACCAGCCGTCCTGGGTCTCGTCCAGGTCGGCGAGCGACCGCTTCGTGCAGCCCTGCCGCCCTTCGGGGGTCGCCAGCACCGGGTCGGCGAAGAGCCGCTCCAGGGCCGCGGGGATGGTGCCGGCCTCGGCCATCAGGGCATCGAAGGGTGCGATGCGCTGACCCTCGGGCAGGTCCTGGCTGCGCTGGAGCAGCCAGGCCATCAGGTCTCTCTCCGCCGGCAGGTACAGGGTGCGGTCCAGGGTCGCGATGCGGTCCTGGATGGCGTCGAGGTCCCGGGCCTGGTACCCGGGCCGGCGCTCGGCGTCGGGCTCCTCTCTCTCCAGCGCCAGCCGGGCGCAGGCACGGGCCGTGCGCAGCAGCTGGGGTGTCCAGGCCGACATGCGCACCAGCCGATCCCGCTCGCCGTGGCCCTGCCAGGCGGCGATCTCGGCGTCCAGGTCGTCGAGCGCGCTGCCGTAGCGCTTCTTGCGGGCCTTGTCCTCGGCGATCCAGGCCCGCAGCGCGGCCTCCTCGGCGACCCGGTCCGCGACCATGTCGGAGCCGGCGAAGTTGTCGAGCATGCGCTGGTAGTTCTTGCGCACGTTCTCCAGGGTGAAGCGCATCGGCCCCAGCTTCTTCTCGGCCACCGGGTCGAGCTTGATCGCGCCGTCGAAGATCCCGATCAGCTCGTCGTACATGGCCAGGCCCGCCGGGTAGCGGACCTGCTGGGCGTAGCGCAGCTCCGCCGCGGTCAGGTTGCGGGAGGTGGTGCCCGGGAAGCCCGCGATCGCCACGAAGTCCCCGGACTGGACCCCCTCGGTCCCCAGGGTCAGGTGCGCCGGCGACGACACCGGCACGTTGGCCTCGCCGTGGGCCGCGGGCTGGCCGCTCTCGCCGACATAGGCGCGGATCAGCGCGAAGTCCCCGGTGTGGCGGGGCCACATCCAGTTGTCGGTCTCGCCGCCGAAGGTCACGACGCTGTCCGGCGGGGCGAAGACCAGGCGCACGTCCCGGAGCTCCCGCATGGCGATCAGCCGGTACTCCAGGCCGCCGTGGAAGCTGCGCACCGCACAGCGCACGTCGCCGTCGGCCTCGCAGCTGGCCACCAGCCCCTTGATGTTCTCCTCGATCGTGGTGGCGCGCCGGGCGTCCTTGGTGCGGCGGCCGATGCCGTCGAGCACCTCGGCTGTCACGTCCTCGCTGCGGGACATCACGCCGATCCGAGCGCTCGGACCGGCCCAGCGCTCGCCGCCGCGGTCGGTGGCGACCAGCCCGTCGCTGACCAGGTCCTCCTCGCCCTCGCTGGCGAAGGCCAGCCACCGGCGCACGCAGTGGCCGTTGGTGGCGATCAGCCCGTCCGCGGAGACGAAGCTGCCGGAGCAGTGGCCCAGGGACACGATCGCGCCGAGGGGCGCGGCGTCCAGTCGGGCGAAGTCGGCGGCGGGCACCTGGAGTCCGAGCTGGGCCAGGTGATCGGAGAACTCCGGCAGATCGGCGGGCTGCCACATGCCTTCGTCGGCCAGCGCGGGGACGGCCAGCGCGGCCAGCAGAAGCGTCGTCATCAGGACCTCAGTGCAGGCGGGGCGGCGAGGATACTGCCCCGCGGGCTCCGGATCACGTCACGAGACAGCGGGGCAGTGCTTCGCGGAGCTGCCGGCGCCCGCGCTCGGTCACCCGGGTGCCGACGAGCCGCAGGGAGCGCAGCCCCGGCAGGAGCCTCAGGGCCTTGGCGCCCTGGTCCGAGACCTCGGTTCCCTCCAGGTTGAGGCTCTCCAGGTTCGACAGGGACATCAGGTGGCGCATGCCCTTGTCGGTGACCGCGGTGTGCGACAGGTCCAGGGTGCGCAGGGCGTAGAGGTTGCCCAGCACCGGCAGCCCGAAGTCGTCGACCCGGGTGTAGCCGAGCTCGAGGCGCTCCAGTCTGCGGGCGCCCCGCAGCGCGTTCAGGCCCGCCCCGGTGGTCCGGGTCGCCCGCAGGTCCAGGCGCTCCAGGTTGGCCAGGTCCATCAGCCGGGCGAGGCCGTCGTCGCCGACCCGGGTGTGGCACAGGTTCAGGTCGCGGAGCTTGCCCAGGAAACAGGCGAAGTCCATGCCCTCGTCGTCGACGCGGGTGCGGCTGAGGTCGAGCACCTGCAGGCCGGGGCAGTGGGCCAGGGCCTTCAAACCGGGGCGGCCGACGGCGGTGCCGTCGAGGGTGAGCACCTCGAGGTTGGCCAGCTGGGGCAGCACCGAGACCCCGAGGTCGGAGACCTGGGTGCCGCCCAGGTACAGGACCCGGAGCAGGCGCAGGCTGCGCAGCTCCTCGAGCCCCGCGTCGCCGATGCGGGTGCCGCCCAGGTGCAGGGTCTGGAGGCGGGTCAGGCCCCGCAGGTACGCGGCGCCGCGGTCGTCGACCGGGGCGTTGCACAGGGTCAGCTCCACCAGCCCGGCCAGGCGCGAGACCGCCATCAGGCCGGCCGCGCTCACCGTGTCCGGGAGCTCCAGGTGCTGGAGCAGCGGCTGGTGGATCAGGTGCCGCAGGCCCTCGTCGGTGACCCGGGTGTCCTCGAGATCCAGGCTCACCAGGGTGCCCAGGTCGGCCAGGTTGCGCAGGCCGCCGTCGCCGATCCGGGTGCCCTCGAGGCCGAGGTAGCGCAGGCCCGAGAGCTGGGCGACGTCGGTCATCGCCGAGTCGCCGACACGGGACCAGCTCAGGTCCAGGAATTGGAGGTCCTGGAGCGGGCGCAGGTAGGCGATGGGGGGCGAGGTGACCTTGGTCCCGCCCAGATCGAGCCGACGCAGGCGCGAGAGCCCGCCCAGGTGCTCGAGGCCATCGCCGCGGATCGGGGTGGCCCTGAGCACCAGCTTGCGCAGGTGGATGAGCGGCCCCAGCTCCGCCAGGTCGGTGTCCTCCAGGTCGGTGCTGGCCAGGTTCAGGGTCTGCAGGTGCGCCAGGCTGCCCAGGCAGCGGAGCTTCTCCGGCGTGAGCAGGGTGCCCTGGAGGTTCAGCGCCTCCAGCCCCGGCAGCTGCCGCAGGCCGTGGATCAGCCCGTTGAGGGTCACCAGCGTGCCGGACAGGTCCAGCTCGCGCACGTCGGTGCGACCGCGTAGCGCGATGAGCTTGGCGTCCGTGTTGCCCGGGCCCGAGAGGTCGAGCCGAGGGGTCTGGATCCAGGCAGAGTTCACGGAGTCCTTCCGAGCGAGCCCTGGGGGGCGCCCTGTACCTACCACCAGACAGCGGCGTCTTCCCAGTCCAGGCCCTCACAGACCTCGACTTCGTACACGATCGTGACCTCTTCGAAGATCTGCCCGGTGCTGTAGTCCGCGACGCTGGTCACGAAGTCGCCCTCGAAGGTCCCCTTGCCCTCGTCGTAGGTGATCTCGGCCTGGCCCTGGTGGCTGATGAAGCGCGTGGTCATGTCCACGCTGCTGTAGCGCAGGCCCTCCTGGTGCACGAAATTCGCCGCCATCTCGCTGGTCTGGGGGTACCGGTCCCAGTCGGCACCATCGAGCCGCAGCTCGGTGAACTCGCCCTCGGGCACGATGAACTCCGCGATCACCTGCCACAGATCTCCCGGGAGGTACTTGGCGAAGGCCTCCTCGACCTCGATCACGTACTCCTGGCTCGAGAGCTCGCCGTCGTCGTGGCGCACGTCCAGGGCGTCCTTGTCCGCCAGGTAGTCGGTGAGGGCGGTGCAGCCCTCCGCCATCGACGACAGGACGATGCGGTACTGGGGGTGCTCGGTGCCGTCGGCCGAGATGTACTGCACCCACCAGGCGCTCTGGATGGTGATCTCGTGGCCGTCCACCGTGCCGTCGAGCTCGTTGACCGGCTCGCAGCCCAGGGTCAGCAACAGCAACGGGAGTCCCACGGCGCCAGCCTATCCCGCCATCACCGCGAGCCCCTCTGCGATGATGCGGAGGTGCCGCGCGCCGCCGAGGAGAGCCACGCCACCAAGGGCCTGATCCGCCTGACCATGGTGTGCAACGAGCGCTGCCCCTTCTGCAACGTGCCCATGGAGGACTTCCCCACGCGGCCCACCCCGGAAGACGAGGTCCTGGCGGCCCTGGAGGCCTTCGCCGCGGCCGGAGACCAGACGGTCACCATCAGCGGCGGGGAGCCGACCCTGTTGCGGCGACGGCTGCTCGACACCCTGCGGGCCGCGCGAGAGCGAGGCCTGCCCTTCGCCGAGCTCCAGACCAACGCCGTGCTCATCGACGCCGCGTACGCCCAGGACCTCGCCAGCGCCGGGCTCACCTCGGCCTTCGTGTCCCTGCTCTCCCAGGACCCCGGCCACCACGACGCCCTCGCGGGGCTCGACGGTGCCTGGCCCCGCACCCTGGCCGGCATCGACGCCCTCTGCGACGCGGGCATCCGGGTGGCCCTGAACCTGGTGGTCGCCCGTCGGACCCAGACCCTGGTCGCCGGCTTCGTGGACTTCGTCGCCGAGCGCCTGCCCCGGGTCGACAGCATCTCCCTGAGCGCGGTGCAGCCCCACGGCCGCGCGGCGACCGACCTGGACCTGCTGCCGGACTACGACGTGCTGGGTCCCGAGGTCGCCCGAGCCCGGGCGCGGGCGAGGGCCCACGGCATCCGGCTCATCAACCCCTACTGTGGTCTGCCGGCGTGTGTGGGCTGGGCGAACGAGCTGGAGCACAGCGTCGAGGCCATCGAGTCGCGGCTGCAGGAGAGCGATCCCCGGGGGCTCGAGCAGGCCGGCAACAAGGCCCACGGTGCGCCCTGCGTGCGGTGCGCCCTGAGACCGCGCTGCGGCGGGGCCTGGCACGCGGTGTGGGGGGAGCGGCAGGGCCGAGGGCTCCAGGCGCCCCTGGCGGTGGCCCCGCCCTGGCAGGGCGAAGGCGCCGGCCAGGCCGTGATCGACGGCCGCGGTGGCCCGGTGCCCTGGACGGCGCTCGGGGCTGCCGACGCCCCCTCGGTGTGGCTCTGGACCGACCGCCTCGCCCGCGAGGACGTGCCGCGCCTGCGCCCGGCGGGCTGCACCCACCTGGCCCTGGAGGGCCCCCTGGGTCGCTCGCTGGACCTCCTGCGGGCCCTCGAACGCCCTCCCTGCCCGCAGGATCGGGTGAGCGCCTGGGTCACCTGGGACCTCCGGGACCCGGCGGCGCTGACGGCGGGAATCGAACACCTGGCCCAGGCGGGCGCCGTCGGCGTGGCCGTGCGCAGCGGGGACCCCGCCGTGCGGTCCCTGGTGGACCGGCTGGCGGGCATGGCGCTACAGGTCGAGGTCTCCTGGAGGCCGAGCTGAGCACCCTGCTCATGGTCACGACCCGCTGCCGCGGGCGCACGCGGCTCGACCGGCGGCACGACGACGGCCAGCCCGACCCGTCCTTGCCGTCCCTGCTCGCGGGCGGCGGTCCGGTGTGGGTGGTCGGCGGCGAGCCGACGCTGAGGGCCGACCTGCCGCAGCTGCTGGCGGGGCTCGGCGACCGCCTGGAGGGCCTCTGGACCGACGGCTGGGCCCTGGGCCGACCGGAGACCGTGGCCACCCTCCAGCAGGCGGGACTCGGGGCGGTGCGCATCCCCTTCCACAGCGCGCGGGCCGCGGCCCACGACTGGCTCGCCGGCACCACCGGGGCGCAGAGACGCACCTGGCAGGCCCTGCGCACCTGCCTGGCCGCGGGCCTCCAGGTCGACGTCGAGGTGGTGCTCACGCGCCCGACCCTGCCGCACCTGGGGGAGACCCTGGGGCTGCTCGCCCGGCTCCACCCCGACACCATCGTGGTGCGCACCCTCGAGGGGGACGCGCCGGACTACCCGGCCATCGCCGCCCGCTGGCCCCTGGCCCTGGACCCTCTGGCCCGGGCGGTCGCTCGGGCCCGGGACGCCGGCTGTGCGGTGAACCTGGAGCGCTTCCCGGCCTGCGCCGTCGGCGAGCTGGTGGACGTGCGGGTGCCGGGCCGGCCGGTGCGGGACGGGCGGCCCTGCGGGACCTGCCCCGGCCCACCGGACTGCGAGGGAGTGCCTGAGGCCTACCTGCGGGCCTTCGGCTGGCAGGACCTGCCGGCGGCGGCGGCGCGGCGCGACCGCGTCATCGTGGCCCTGCTCCCGGGCGAGGGCACTCGGGCCGCCCGCCGGCGACTGGCCCAGGCCGCCGAGACCGGGGCGCCGACTCTGCACCTGCTGGGCCTGGATCATCCGGCGGGTGCCGAGCTGCTGGGCGAGGCCCTGGCGCTCTCCTTCGCGCGGGTGGAGGCCAGCGGGCTGCTGCACGAGGTCGCGGGCTGGGCGCCACGAGACCGGCTGCGGCTGCGCCGCCTGGCGCGCCTCGACGGGCGCTGGCTGGGGACCGATCGCGAAGCACACGACGCCGCCATCGGCACCCCCGGGGCCTGGGACGCCGCCTGGGGCCTGCTCGCCGACGTGGCCGGCAAGGACGTCGAGGTGCCCTCCTGGCCGGACCGCTTCCGCTTCCTGCGGGACGAGGCGGTGGCGCCCGGGCGCGTGGCGTCGCTGCCGCCCTGTCTCCGGCCGCTGGGGTGGGACCGTGGGCTGGGGGAGACCGGGCCGGCCTGGATGCCCAGCGAGACCACCGCCTGCGAGCACGTCGACACCTGCACGGCGGGCTCGGACTGCCCCGGCCTGGCCGTCGGCTTCGATCCAAGCGGCATCGCCCCCCTCTGATCGCCCGCGACCCGCTACCTTCCTCCCGTGCAGGACCACCGCCTCCCCCCCGCCCGCGACACCGCCCTGGAGGGCTGCCTCTGCCCCACCTGCGGCACCCGCGGTGCCGGCGAGACCTGCGGCGAGCTCCAGGACGTGCGGGTGACGGGCTGCGAGCGGGCCTGCGCCACCGAGGTGGTCCACGCCGCCCGCGAGTGGCGCTTCGACGAGCGGGCCGGGCCGGCACCGGAGTGGCTGCGAACCTCGATCGCCTTTGCATCCGACCGGTCCCAGGGGTCCATCCTGGGGGACTGAGGGATCGATCGAGGACTACGCTGGACCCGTGCTGCACCTCCTGCTGACCGCCGCCCTGGCCGCCGAGCCGGCCGCGCTGCCGCCGCAGCCGGACCCGGGCACGGTGATCCTGGTGAATCCGCTGGGGCCCGTGGTGGCCCAAGTGCTGATGGTGGCGCCCCTCGGCGACGAGTTCTTCCAGGTGCGCGCCTTCGACCTGAACGCCCGGGCCCACCACGCGTTCAGCGATCGGTGGGCGCTGACGATCCAGGCCGACTTCACCGCGGGCCAGCTGCTGGTCTACGCGGTGCACGCCGGGGTCCGGGCCGGGCCGCGCTTCTCCTTCGGCCGCCAGGGCCTCAAGGGCTGGGGCGTCTCCCCCTTCCTGCTCACCGGGGTCACCAGCATGGGCGCCGGGGACTACCCCCTGGCCAACTGGGCCAACGTGGGCTTCGGCACCGAGATCGGCCGCCTGTTCGTGCTCCGGGAGAACCTGGCCATCGAGCTCGGCACCGGGCTGTACTGGACCACCAACGTGGCCTTCTCCAGCTCGTCGGAGCTGCTCGGCGACGAAGCACCCGACCCCATCCTGGGCCTCAAGCCCCTGCTCACCGCGGCGGTCGGCTATGCCTGGTAGCGCACTGCTCCTCGCCCTGCTGGCCTGCGACGACGGCGACGTCGAGCGCCAGACCCTGCCCTGTGAGCTGGGGGACCAGGACGAGCTCAGCTTCGATCACGACCGCATGCTCTGCGTCCAGATCGAGATGGACCCCGAGGACTTCGAGGAGCTGGGCAACCAGTACCGCTACGGCGACTCCGCCGAGGACCAGTTCCCCGGGGTGATCGGACACGTCTTCAGCTCCTGCACCGAGCCCTTCCCGGACCCGTACACCTACTTCTTCGCCGACGTGGCGGTGGACGGGCTGGCGGTCGACGGCGCCGGGGTGCGCAAGAAGGGCTTCATCGGCTCGGTGCTGGAGGGCTCGGACCTCCGCCCCTCCCTCAAGGTCAAGGCCGACGCCTTCATCGAAGACCAGGACTTCGCCGGCGAGGAGCGGCTGACCCTCAACAACAACCTCACGGACCGGACCCGGCTGCGCACCTGTCTCAGCTACACCGTGTTCGCCGACGCCGGCGAGCCCGCGCCCCTGTGCAACCTGGCCAACGTGATGGTCAACGGCGAGTCGCTGGGGGCCTACACCCACGTCGAGTCCATCAAGAAGCCCTTCTTGCGGCGGGCCTTCGACAACGACGACGGCGATCTCTACGAGGCGACCCTGGCGGACTTCTCCGAGGCCCACCTGGCGGACGGTCTCGGGCGCTGGGAGGCCAAGACCGCTGAGACCGACGACTCGGTCGACACCCTGATGCGGGTGGTGGACGCGCTGGCGGTCGACGACGACGGGCTCGAGGCTGCCCTGGACGCGGTGATCGACCTCGATCAGTACCTGCGCTTCTGGGCCCTGGAGACCCTGACCGGCCACTGGGACGGCCACGCTGCGAACACCAACAACACCTATGTCTACTTCGACCCGGACAACGGGGACCGGGCGGTGTTCATCCCCTGGGGCACCGACGGCGCCTTCGAGGGAGAGGGGTTGGAGGGCTTCACCTCGTCGCAGCTGGCGCGGCGGCTCTCCCGCCACCCCGAGCTGCACGACCGCTACCTGGCGCACCTCCAGGACCTGCTCGACAGCGTGTGGGACGAGCAGGTCCTGCACGATCGACTCGACCTGCTCGCGGACCACGTGGGCACCGCCGAGACCGCGGTGAGCGGACACGAGGAGAGCCTGGATCTGGTGCGCGAGTTCATCGACGAGCGTCGGGCACAGGTCGAGGCCTTCCTGGCAGCCGGCGGCGTCGAGGGCGCCGAAGAGCCCCACGACTGCAACGGCGCCATCAACCTCAACGAATTCGCCGACCTGGCGGAGGTGATGGTGTTGTTCTCCCACAGCTGTGGGGTGGTGCCTGGTCGAGAGACCGGGGCCTGGGTGTGGGGGCTGCTGGTGCTCGGGCTGCGGATGCGAGCCGCGGCCCGGGGAGCGGAAGAGCGCCGGGGGGAGTAGCCTCTGGGGGTGTCGACCCCCTCTCTGACGCAGGCCATGCTCGCCCGGGAGCAGATCGCCAACCGCCCCAAGCACTGGGTGCGGCTGGTCACCGCCTGCAACAACAAGTGCCTGTTCTGCCTGGACATGGACACGC
>CAYFPX010000058.1:25790-37200 GCA_964344945.1 uncultured Enterobacterales bacterium | reverse complement strand
CCCTACAGGTGAAGGTCAGAAGTACGGACGTTCGTCGGCTCTCAGCTCATCGGACCTCGAGTCCCCGGGGTGTCGCCCTCGAGCAGGTCGGGTGTCGGTGTCTCGCCGGCACCCTGCCAAGGGCCCTGCCGTCAGGTGGCCAGGAGAGCCGGTTGCCGCGACGGTCGGGGCCGGCACGCCCCTTGCTGGCCGGCGCCAGCGGAGGTGTCTCATGAGATTGACCCACTTGACCGCACACGCCCTCGGTGAGGCGTGCCCCCTCGACCGCCACGCCCGCTTCGCCTGGCTTTGGATCCGCCTGCGCGAGACCTTCCCACTCGCAGTGGCGGCCTGCCTGATGCCCGACCACGTCCACCTGGCACTGCCGGGCGAGCCGGCCGACGCGGCGCTGAAGCTGTCCTGGGCCCTTCGCGGCCACGCCCGGTGCTTCGGACTTCGGCGGTGCTGGGGGCCCGTGGCCGAGCCCGTGGTGTTCTCCGATCCGACCAAGGTCCGCCGCCAATTGCGCTACATCGCGCTCAACCCGTGTCGTCCTGCCAACCTGCGCGGACAGCGGATCCGGCTGGTGAGCGATCCCCTCAGCTGGTGGTGGTCCACCCACCGGGGCACGATGGGGGCCGCCGTCGAGCCCTGGGTCTTGCCCGGGCGACTCTCGGACTTCCTGGAGGTCGATGACGCGGACTTCGCCTCCCGCTGGCACCGCTACGTGTCCGGCGACCCGTCTGTCCACCCCGGAGGCACGCCCGCGCCTGCGCTCTCACCGGCTCGGCGGGTGCCTCATCACCCGCTCGACACGATTCGGCTGGCGGCAATGAGTGCCGTGAGGGCGTCGCCCCACGCCCTCCGCAGACGCTCGAGGACCCGTGCGCTGTTCATCACCCTCGCCCACCACGAGGGCTGGCGCTTCAACGCCCAGCTGGCGCGGGCCTGCGGGATCACGCCTCGCAGCGCACGTCGCCGCGCCGCCGCGCCAAGCCTGCTGGACCTGCCGGCAGCGCGGCGCTGTCTGGAAGACCCTCGACTGAGGGACGTCGGCGGCACCTTGGAGCTCGACTGGGCCACTGGCGACGAACGTCCGTACTTCGGACGTTCGTCCGCTCTCAGTCACTGAGAGGGCCTCAAGGTCCGAAGTACGGACGTTCGTCCGCTCTCAGGGTGGCTTTGGGCGCCTCAGAGGGGGGAAATGTCCGTACTTCGGACGTTCGTCCGCTCTCAGGGTGGCTCTGGGCGCCTCAGAGGGGGGAAATGTCCGTACTTCGGACGTTCGTCCGCTCTCAGTCACTGAGAGGGCCTCAAGGTCCGAAGTACGGACGTTCGTCCGCTCTCAGGGTGGCTTTGGGCGCCTCAGAGGGGGGAAATGTCCGTACTTCGGACGTTCGTCCGCTCTCAGTCACTGAGAGGGCCTCAAGGTCCGAAGTACGGACGTTCGTCCGCTCTCTGCCACCACCGCAGCGCCCGTCCCCAGCTCGCGCTCAGGGACGTCCGCACGGGTCCTCGCTCGCCAGGATCTCGGTCATCAGCAGAGTCCCGCCCGAGGTCGCCTGGATGCCCGCGAACAGCGCTCGGTACCCCATGCGCGCGGAGCCCGTGAACTCCTCGGGGTGGAAGGTGACCGAGACGTAGTCCTGCTCGCTGGCGCTGGTGTTGGCCAGGTCCGCCAGGATGTCGCTCACCGAGGTGCGGCTGGTGCCCGGGTAGATCCAGGAGCTGCCGATCTCCGCGACCTGCTGGCCGCCGTAGGTCTGGCAGCTCACGCCGGTCAGGGTGCCCTGGCCGGGCACGGTCGGGTCGTTGTCGCCGTTGGACTGGTTGCCCTGGGAGTAGGCCAGCTCGGGCTGCCACTCGTGGGTGCGCATCTCCTCCTCGGGGCCCTGGCAGGCGATGTTGGCGTCGGTGAAGGTGCTGCTGGGCACGTTGTACGGGGCCGCCTGGAGCAGGTTCTGCAGGTTCAGGACGGCGTCGAAGCCGACGGTTGGGTCCTCGACGGGCTCGCAGGTGGCGGCCCAGCTGCTGCGGGTCCAGCCGCGGTCCCAGTCGGGCTCGTCGACGCCGCAGTAGTCGTCGGGGTTCGGGGAGGTGACGTCGTGGTGGTGGAAGCCGATCTGGTGGCCGTCGTCCCGGACCCACTTCGCGGCGACCCGCAGGCGCTTGGGGCTGTCGGCGATGTGGTCGGCCCAGTTCGGGGACAGCAGCAGGGTCAGGTCCAGGCCGAACCGATCGGCCTCCTGCACGGCAGCGACCAGGTCGGCCCAGTGATCCGCAGGGCCCTCGTGGGGGTCGCCCTGGATGGTCACGGCGATGCCGCCGGTGGTCGCGTGGGCCGAGGAGAGGGCGAGGGCGGTCAGGAGGAACATGGCGAGCTCCGAAGACGGGTTGCTGGTCCCTACGGGAGCCGCGCGGACCCGGATCACGAGGAGTTAAGAAAGCGGCCATGATCGGCCTGACCCTCGCCCTCGCCTGCACGTCCGGGACCTCCGCGGACAGCGGCGACACCGGCACCGCCTTCCCGGAGCCCGTCGGTGCGACCGGGACCCACTTGATCTACAGCCAGTCGCCTGGCGTGACCCTGGCGGAGCTCGATGGCACCCCCGTGGAGACCTGGCGCTGGAACGAGCTCGTGGACGACGGCTTCTGCGACGCGGGCTGCGACCCCCAGGAGCTCGAGATCGACGGCGATGCGGTGGTCGCCGCCTACGCCACCTTCGGCTCGGACTTCCCCGGCGGTGTGCTCCGGCTCGCGCCCGACGACGCGGGCTCCCTGTCCCGGGACTGGCTGCTCGACGGCCTGGCCTTCCCCCACGACGTCCAGCGACTGCCGGGCACCGAGACCTTCGTGATCGCGGACACCCTGCTCCACCGCCTGCTGTGGATCGATCCGACCACCGGCGAGCGGGTCGCGGAGCTCGGTGGGGACCACCCCGACTGGGACGACTACTTCCTGCCCAACGGCCTCGACGTGATCCGCACCCAGGGCCGGACCTATGTCCACCCGGGGCTCGCGCGAGAGCATGTTCGCCATCGACGGCCACCTGGTGCTCTGGGACACCACCGATCCCACCGCACCGGAGCGGGTCTGGGTCTACCCCTCGGAAGGCGACCTCTCCATGCCCCATGGCCCGATCCTGCGGCCCCACGACGGCGGGTGGCTGCTGGCCTACGCCCACACCCAGAGCGTCGCCATGGCCGGGCTGTATGCCCAGGGCAGCCTGGGGCTCGCCTGGACCGACGACATCCGAGAGCTCCCGTCCTACTGGGGCGATGGCCTGCTGCCGGACCACCTGGGCCCCCTGGAGTACCACCGCGGGGTGGAGCTCTCCGCAGACGGAGACCTCTACGTGGCGGAGTCCGTCGACATGTTCCAGGGCGACACCGGCCGCTTGACCCACGCCACCCTGCCCCAGCTGGAGCCGGCCGGACTGACCGGCGCCTGGGACGAGCAGCACTCACAGATCGCCTGGTTCACCCTCGACGACGCTGAGGTCCTGGACACCGCGCTGCAGAACCTCTTCCAGGTGCGCCTGTTCACCCCGCCTGGAGCGGCAGAGCCAGAGTGACCGTGGTGCCGCCTTCGGGGGGCCAGGACATCTCGGCCCGGCCCCCGTGGGAGGTGAGGGCCTGACGCACCAGGGGCAGCCCCAGGCCGGTGCCCTGGGTGCGCGTGGTGACGAAGGGCTCCCAGATGCGCTCTCGCAGGTGCTCCGGCACCCCGGGACCCTGGTCCGCCACCTCGATCACCGCCAGCTCCCCCCGCTGCACCAGCCGCGCCGTGACCCGGCCGTCGGGCCGAGCGGCGGCCGCGTTCAGGAGGACGTTGAGGAGCGCGCGGCCGAGCACGTTCGGATCCACCGTCGCGGTCAGGCTGTCTCCGACCAGGTCCAGCTCCAGGTCCGGCCAGTGGGCGTCTGCGGCCACCAGCGCCCGGGTCTCCTCGAGCAGCACGAGCAGGTCGGTGGACCGCGTCTGGAGCTGCCTGGGCCGGGCGAAGGCCGTCAGGTCGTCGACGGTGGTCGAGAGGGCGCTCAGGCGCTCTCGCACGTCGGCCAGCACCCGACGCTCCGCCTCGGGGCGATCCCGGGCCTCCAGGACCTGCAGCACCCCCATGATGCCGGCGAGAGGGTTCTTCACCTCGTGGGCCACGAGGGCCGAGAGCTCCCCGAGTCGCGCCAGGGACTCCCGTGCCCGCAGCTCTTCGTGGGCGTCCGCCAGGCGCTGCTCCACCGTGATCTTGCTGCACACCCCGAGCGCCGTCACCCAGACCGCGAACAGCGCCAGGCCCCGGTTGGCCAGCACGTACGCCGAAGGCCCCCCGCCGGCCGGCGCCAGCACCAGGCCGAGCACGATGAGCCCCGAGGCCGCGCCGGCCACCCCGAAGGCGAAGCGGCCATCCCGAGTCCCCAGCCCGAGGATCACGGGCACCAGGTAGGGCACCCCCGCGGCCACGCCGAGCGGGGTCGCCAGATCGACGGCGAACACCGCCCCGCACAGCAGCGTCGCCAGCACCGCGAGCTGGGAGGTCGACCACCCCTGCAGGGTGGTGAGCAGTCGGCCATCGAGCGGATTCGTCTGTGGCTGTCGGGGGGGCAGCACGGCGTTCACACCCCCTGGCTCAAGCACGGGCCGTGCCAGCCGTAGAGGGCGGCAGACGCTGGCTTCGGGGGCATGGCCTGTGCGACGTCACACACCCCGCGGCGTGTGAGTTCGCACCCTCAGCGCCGCTTGCGCCTGCGCTTCCTCCGTTTCTCGGCCCGCGCGTCGGCCACCACCTTCTCCGCATCGAGGTGGTCCGTGGTCGATCGCGTGACGAGGTCGGCGTAGGTCCCGCGGAAGTCGTCGAGGCCCTCTTCGCTGAGCTCGATCACCCGCGTGGCCAGCCGGTCCACGAACCACCGGTCGTGGCTGACGAAGAGGATCGTGCCGTCATAGTCCCGGAGCCCGTCGGCGAGGGCCTCGATGCCCTCGAGATCCAGGTGGTTGGTGGGCTCGTCGAGCACCAGCACCGTGGCCTGCTCGGCCGAGAGCCGGGCGAACAGGAGCCGGGCGGCTTCGCCGCCGCTCAGGTGGCCGAGCTTCTTCTCGCAGTCGTCGCGATCGAAGAGCACCGCCGCCAGCCGGGCCACCACGTTGCCCAGGCCCTCGGTCGGCACGCTCTTCCACATGCTCTCCTTGACCGTCATGTCCTCGGGGCCCAGGGCCTCCCGGTGATCCTGGGGGAAGTAGCCGAAGTCCGCTTCGTGGCCCCAGGAGAACGTGCCCTCGTCGGCGGTGAGCTCGCCGACGAGGATCTTGAGCAGGGTCGACTTGCCGATCCCGTTCGGGCCGATGATCGCCACCCGATCCCCGCGCTCGATCTCGAAGCCCACGTCGAGCAGCACGATCTTGTCGTCGTAGGCCTTGGAGAGCTCCGCGACCTCGAGCACCTTGCGGCCGCTGGGTCGTCGGGGGGCGAAGCGAAATCTCGGGTGGCGCCTGGAGGACTGGGGCAGCCGCTCGATGACGATCTTCTCCACCCGCTTCTGGCGGCTGTTGGCCTGGCGGGCCTTGGTGGCCTTGGCCTTGAAGCGCTGGATGAACGCCTTCTGGTCGGCGATCTCCTTCTCCCGCTTGGCGATCTCCGCCTCCCGGCGCTCCCGCTCGGCCACCTTCTGCGACAGGAAGGCGGCGTAGTTGCCCTTGTACGAGACCACCCGCTCGTAGTCGACGTCGAGGATGTGGGTGCAGGTGCGGTCGAGGAAGCGGTGGTCGTGGCTCACGATCACGCTGCAGCCCCGGTAGGTCAGCAGGAACTGCTCGAGCCAGGCGATGGCCAGGATGTCGAGGTGGTTCGTGGGCTCGTCGAGCATGAGCAGGTCGGGCTCGGCGGCGAGGGTCTTGCCCAACAGCGCCCGCAGCTTGAAGCCGCCGGAGAGCACGCGGAGCGGCTCCCGGTGGACCGCGGTCGGGATGCCCAGGCCCTCGAGGATCGCGCCGGCTCGGGCTTCGAGCCCGTAGCCGTCGTGGGCCAGCACGATGTCCTCGAGCTGGCCGTAGCGGTCGTCGTCGAAGTGCTCGTGGGCGTTGTCCAGCAGGCGCTCCTTCTCCTGGATGGCGTCCCAGAGCACCTGGTTGCCCATCATCACCACGTCGAGGATGGGCGTGTCCTCGTAGGCGAAGTGGTCTTGCTCCAGGACTCCCAGCCGAGCGGCCTTGGGCCGGGTCACCTCGCCCCTGGAGGCGGACTCCTGGTCGGCCAGGATGCGCAGGAGCGTGGACTTGCCCGAGCCGTTGGCCCCCACGATGCCGTAGCGGTTCCCGGCGTCGAGCTGGAGGTTCACGTCGCGGAAGAGGGCCTGGGCCCCGTACTCCATCGCGAGATCGGTGACGGTGAGCATGGGGGCCGACCTAACCAGCGGTAGGATCGCGCCCCCAGCCACACGGAGCCCCCGATGTCCGACGACAACAAGAGAGCCCTCATCGGCTACTGGATCTGCACCGGCCTGGTGGTCGTCTCCCAGGGCTTCTCCGGCGTGGGGGACTTCCTGGGCCTGGAGCCCCTGGTCGAAGGCGTCACCGCGCTCGGCTACCCGGCGTACATCCTCTACATCCTCGGCACCGCCAAGATCCTCGGCGTGATCGCCCTGGCCGTCCCCGGCAAGCCCCTGCTCAAGGAGTGGGCCTACGCGGGCTTCGTCTTCGACCTCCTCGGCGCGGCCGCGTCGCACGTCCTCAATGGCGACGGGCCGGACCTGATCATGCCGCCGCTGGTCGTGCTGGCGATCCTGGTCGGGAGCTACAAGCTGCGGCCCGCAGACCGTCGGCTGTAGCCGGATAGGGCAGGGGACCCGGAGGTCCCCATGTCCGCCCCTGGCACCACCAGCCCCCTCGACGGCAGCGCCCTCCCCCCGGTCAAGGCGACCCCGCCGGGCCAGGTCCCGGCCCTGGTCGCGGCGGCCCGGGCCGCGCAGCCGGCGTGGGCGGCGAAGACCCTCGCCGAGCGCAGCAAGGCGGTGCTCGCCTTCGCCCGGGCCGCGGTGGACCGCCACGGCGAGATCACGCCGATCCTGGCCGCCGAGACCGGCCGCGGCGAGCTGGAGTGCGGGCTGAACGAGGCCAACGGCATGCTGGCGTACGCCCGGGGGGCGGTCGGGGTCGCCAAGAAGGCCCTGAGGCCGGAGAAGGTCCCCTTCAACCCCGTGGCCTTCCCGGGCAAGCGGGCGGTGATCGAGCCGGTGCCGCGCGGGGTCGTGGGCCTGATCGCGCCCTGGAACTACCCCCTGGCGAACTTCTACAAGTCCCTGTTCCCGGCCCTGCTGGCGGGCAATGCCGTGCTGCTGAAGCCGTCGGAGCACACCCCGCGCAGCGGCGCGTGGCTCGCGGGGGTCGCCGCCGAGCACCTGCCGGCGGGCCTGGTCCAGCTGGCCCAGGGTGCGGGGGACGTGGGCGCCGCGGTCGTGGACCACGTCGATGCGGTGGTGTTCACCGGTTCCGTGCCCACCGGCCGGAAGATCGCCGCCCGGGCTGGCGAGCGGCTGATCCCCTGCTCGGTCGAGCTCGGCGGCAAGGACGCCGCCATCGTGCTCGCCGACTGCAACCTGCCCCGCACCGTCGCCGGCATCACCCAGTGGGCGATGCACAACGCCGGCCAGAACTGCGCCGGCATCGAGCGGGTCTACGTGGAGGAGGCCATCGCCGACACGTTTGTGCCGGCCCTCGCCCGCGCGGTCGGGCGCCTGCGGGTGGAGAGCGGTAGCGGGATCAGCGAGCTGGGGCCGCTGCAGAACGCCCAGCAGCTGGCCATCGTCGAAGACCACGTCCAGGACGCCCGAGACCGGGGCGCGAAGGTCCTGGCCGGTGGCGAGCGGGTCGGTGAGGGGCTGGGATACGCCCCCACCCTGCTCGACGGCTGCACCGCGGACATGAAGGCCGTGGCCGAGGAGACCTTCGGTCCGGTCCTGGCGGTGGTCCGTGTCCCCAGCGCAGAGGCCGCCGTGGAGCAGGCCAACGCCTCGAGGTACGGGCTGAACGGCAGCGTCTGGACGACCGACCTGACCCGGGGAGAGGCCCTGGCTCGCCAGCTCGAGGTCGGCATCGCCAACGTGAACAACCACAGCTTCTCGGGCATCGTGCCGCAGATCCCCTGGACCGGCGTGAAGGAGACCGGCCACGGGGTCGCGGCCAGCCGCTTCAGCTACGGCACCTTCGTGCGGCCACGCACGGTGCTGGTGGACAAGAACAAGCAGCCGGATCCTTTCTGGATGCCGGCCAACGAGGACCTGGCGACCCTGGCCGGCGCGGTGCGGGACCTGAGCACCGGAGCGCTCGGCGCCGTGTTCCGGCTGCTGCCGATCCTGGGCAAGCGCACCAAGGCGATCAACCAGCTCTCGGCGCCCGAGTAGGGAACTTCCGCGCCCGGGGGTTGCTTTAATTGCAGACTGCAACTATTAAAGTCTGCACACAACCTGCGCACCCCTGGAGGGTCCCATGCCCCTGACTCCCGAAGAGATCCGCTCCACCGTCCGCGAGGCCTACGGCCGCGTGGCCACCACCCGCTCCTCCTGCTGCGCCCCGTCCTGCTGCGACGGCGAGCCCTCGGACCTGCGGCAGCACGCCCGCAGCCTGGGCTACGCCGACGCTGACATCGACCTGGCCCCCGAAGACGCCAACCTGGGTCTGGGCTGTGGCAACCCCACCGCCCTGGCCGCCCTCCAGCCCGGCGAAGTGGTCCTGGACCTGGGCTCCGGCGCCGGCTTCGACGCCTTCCAGGCCGCGGCCAAGGTCGGGGAGACCGGTCGGGTCATCGGTGTGGACATGACCCCGGAGATGCTGGCCCTCGCTCGGAAGAACGCCGTCGAAGCCGGCCTCGCCGACCGGGTCGACTTCCGCGAGGGCGCCATCGAGGCGCTCCCGGTGGTCGACGACAGCGTCGACGTGGTGCTCAGCAACTGCGTCATCAACCTCAGCCCGGACAAGGGCAGGGTGTTCCAGGAGGCCTTCCGGGTGCTCCGGTCCGGCGGCCGGCTCGCGGTGAGCGACATCGTGCTGTCCGAGCCGCTGCCCGCGGGGCTCGACACCCTGGCTTCGGCCTACGCGGGGTGCGTGGGGGGTGCGATGGTGGCCGACGACTACCTGGCGGCGATCGAGCAGGCCGGCTTCGCCGACGTCCGCTGGACCCGGGTGCCGGCGGCGGACCTGTTCAACCTGTCCGACCCGCTGATCCAGGCGGTCGCCGCCGACGTGGGGCTGGAGACCCTGAACCGCGTCGCCGGCACGGTCTGGAGCTACAAGGTCGAGGCCCGCCGACCGTGAGCGCCTTCGTCGACGACCTGGTGGCAGTGGCCCGGCTGTTCGGGCTGAGCGAGCGCGATGCGGTCTGCTGCGGCACGGTCACCGTGCCCCAGTGCGTGGCGCTCCAGGCGCTGCTGCCCGGGGAGCAGCTGGTGAGCGAGCTCGCCGGGCTCTCCGGCACCTCGCCCAGCGCCACCACCCGGCTCGTCGACGGCCTGGCGAAGAAGGGCTGGGTGGCGCGGGTCCGCTCCACCCAGGACCGCCGCAAGGTGGCCATCGCCCTGACCGAGAGCGGCCGGGGCGAGGCCCAGAGACTGCGGGACCTGACGGAGCAGTCCGTGGGCCTGCTCCTGGAGCAGATCCCCGCGGACAAGCGCGAGCAGGTGGTCGAGTCCCTGGGCCTGGTACGCACCGCCCTGGAGAAGGCGCGCCGGGGCCTCAGCTGCTGCTGACGCAGCGGCCTCAGCCCACGAACCGCGCCATCAGGGCCGGCGTCGCCGTGTCGAACCCGACGACGTCCAGCATGCCGGGGTCGTCGGGGTCGGCGATGGAGAAGCCGTTGGACACCATGCCCACCACGATCAGCTTCGCGTCGATGCCCATGGCCCGGCGGTAGTCCCGCAGGGCCTGGGCCGGGTGCGCTGCGCCTGCCCAGGTCTCCGAGTCCGTGTAGACCACGAACACGTCGACCGGCACCTTGCGCTTGCGGGCCCAGAGCATCGGCAGGGCACAGTCGGTCCCACCCATGGGGATGCGATCGAGGGTGTCCACGACGTGATCCAGGCGCATGGCCGCGGAGAGCCCGACCGGCACCAGCTGGTGGCTGAAGGCCACGACCTGCGACTCCGGCTCGGTCCGCAGCGCGGCCAGGGCCATCGCGGCAGCGCCGATGCGCGGGGTCACGCCGGTCATGCCTGCGATCTGGCTCCAGCCCATCGACCCGGACACGTCCACCGCCAGCAGGTGACGGCGTCCGGTCGGCTCGACGGTCGCGAAGGCCAGATCGAAGGCCCGGTCCAGCGCGTCGATGACCCGCGGGTGCGGGACCCAGGATCCGGAGCCCCGGATGCCCTTGCCGCCCTTGTAGGTGTTCAGGGCGACCAGGATCGACAAGGGGTGGACCCGGGCACGGCGCAGGCGCCGTGCGTCGGTGAGCCGCTCGACGACGAAGTCACAGGTCTTCCGGTGCTTGAACAGCCCCAGACCGGTCATGACACCCAGGTTCCGCAGCATCGCGGTCATGGGCATGCCCCGACCGCCCAGCAGCAGGGCCTGCCACACCGACGGCTTCTTGAGCCACTGGGTCGGCAGGGCCTCCCGGGGCAGCTCGTGGGCACGGATCAGGGCGACGACCTGGTCGGCCGAGGTGGCCTTCCGGGCCTGGGCCGCAGCCCAGGGCAGGGCCAGGGCCTCGTGGACCGGGCGGTACGGCAGCTCGCCGTCGAAGCCTCGGCACAGCCACCCGTAGAGGGCGTCGTGGGCGGGGCTCGGCGGGCGGGCGTGGACCTTGCGCAGCAGGTCCCGGTGGGACCAGCCGTTGCGCTTGGAGACCTTCACGCCCTGCAGGGCGAGGCGCTTGGGGTCCTGGGCGTACCAGCTGGAGAAGGCGCGGCGGGTGCCGCGGCCCCAGCCGCCGAGGGTGTCGACGGCGGAGGCCAGCTGGAAGACATGGGTCCCCGTGCGGCAGACCACCGGCACGGCCGCAGCCGCGGCTGCGCGGGTGGCGTCGTCGCCGAGCTTCAGCGCCACGGCCAGGGCGAAGATCGCCTGGTCGTTGCGCGGGGCACGGCCGGCCTGGGAGATCGCGACGATGCGGGCCACGGCGTCGGCGCCGTGGTTGTCCAGGGCGGTGGCGATCACGTCCAGGTGCTCGGCCGCCTTGGCCCGACGGCCGGCGTAGTAGGTGCCGTCGGCGGAGCCCAGCACCAGGAACCGCTCCAGGCGACCCAGCGGGTCCAGGGCCCAGGCGTAGCCGCCGGCGCTGTTCTTCACCTGCGGGGTGCGGGCACCCTGCCACGGCATGCGCTGATCGCGACCGGAGACGAGACGAAGGATGTCCTTGAACACGAGGGCCTCCACGGGCGTGAGAATTGGGGACCCTGGCGAGACTCGAACTCAGCTCCGGCAGGCCTCCGCCTCCGCGCCTACG
>CAYFPX010000058.1:22227-25690 GCA_964344945.1 uncultured Enterobacterales bacterium | reverse complement strand
GTTGTTGTGTCTCGAGGGTGATGGGGGGTGGTGGACCCTGGCGAGACTCGAACTCAGCTCCGGCAGGCCTCCGCCTCCGCGCCTACGGCGCTCCGCTGCGCAAGGAATCCCGCCAGGGTCCACCACCTCGAAGGTGGTTGTTGTGTCTCGAGGGTGATGGGGGGTGGTGGACCCTGGCGAGACTCGAACTCGCGACCTCCTCGTTGATAGCGATAACCGTCGACCTTCGGCCCGCTGGCGCGGGCAAGGGGGTGGACGACGATGTTGGTGCTCTCCCAACTGAGCTACAGGGCCACGCTCGCAGACAAGAGCAACGGGCGTGCCAGCCTCGGGCCTCGGTGGGGGCGACTCCCCGACAACGTAGTCTTTGTGGGGGTCCTGGGTGATCGGGGGGGCTCAGGTCGTGCGGCGCTGGGTGGCGAAATTCTATCCGACGATATCGTCAGATATCTACTCGGCGAGCCACTCCGTCGGCGTGCGCACCACTCCGGCCCGCACCACGTGGGTCACCGTGCGCCAGGCCCCCACGTCGGTGAGCGGGTCCCCGGTCATCACCACCAGGTCCCCGACGTGGCCGATCGCGATCCGCCCCAGCTCGTCGGCGCGGCCCAGCATCTCTGCGGGCACCCGGGTCGCCGCCGCCAGGACCTCCTCCGGGGTCAGCCCGGCCTCGTGGAGCAGCTCCAGCTCCCGGATCGTCGACCAGGCCGGCAGGTTGTCGATCAGCACGGGCCAGCCCGGTGCGTCGCTGCCCACCACCAGCTTCACGCCGGCCTGGTGCAGCATCGCCGTGGCCTCCACCCGGTCGGCGTAGATGCCCGTCGCGTAGCGCTCGCTGCCCGCCAGGCGCTTGACCAACCACGCCGGCAGGCGCGGGGTCGCCAGGTCGCCGACCGCCAGAGCCATCGCCTCCCGGACCTCGGGGTCGGCCTGGTTCGCCAGCAGGGTGGGGTGGCCGAGCTGCGCCCGCAGCGGATCCGCCTGCCAGTCGGGCCGGTGGGGGTAGAGCGCACTCACGCCGATGTGCATCGTGGCGATGACATAGGGGTCCTGGGCGGCCACCGCAGTGACCGCGGTCTCGTCCGGCTCCCAGAGCCCGTGCACCAGGGCGTGGGGCCGGACCGCCAGGGCCGCCAGGGTCTCCTCCGGCGACATGGCGTGGGCGTAGACCTGCAGTCCCTCGGCGTCGGCCGACGTTCGCAAGGCCTCCAGCCAGTCCGCGCTCGGCAGCGGCCAGAGGGGCTTCACCACCCCGTCTTCGAAGGCGACCTTGATGCCCGTCGAGCCGGTGGCAGCGAGCCCCGCCACGTGGGCTGCGAGCTGCTCCGGGGTGTCCTGGGACCCCAGCTCCGGCAGCACGGCCGGGATGTAGGTCCCGCTCGGCGCGGGGGGCTCCCCCAGGTGCAGCAGCCGCGGCCCCGCGCCGGTCTCCAGGTAGGCCTGGACCCGCGCCAGCTCCGCGTCCACGCTGCCGCAGTCCAGCACCGTCGTCACCCCTGCGGCGACGTAGGCCCGCAGGCCGTGCTGCACCAGGTCGTCGTGGGTCGTCTCGTCCCAGTCGAAGAGGCCGGACCCCGCCGCGAAGCTCACGTGGGTGTGGCTGTCGATCAGCCCTGGGGTGACGGTGCGTCCCGCCAGGTCGAGCTCCTGGTCGGTCACCACGACCAGGCCCTCCGCCAGGTCCGCGATCACCCCGTCGGTGATGGCCAGGTCGGCGACCCGCTCGCCCCAGGCGTCGACCAGGCGGGCGTTCCGCAGGACCAGGTCCACCGTGGGAGCGGGGTCCCCGGCGATGGGCTCGGGGACCGCGGGAACCTCCTCGGTGGCGTCCTGGGCGAGCGAGGCGGCGAGCAACAGCAGGAGCATGGGGCCAAGCTATCCCTTGACGGCTGCCGGCGAACGGGCGACACGCACGCTGTGCGCACCCTCCGCTTCGACCGCGGCACCCTGCTCCTCGACGGCGTCTCGCCCGGAGAGGAGCCCCCCGGCTTCACCTGGGACGGCCGGGTGGAGCGCTTCCGGGGCGACGCCAACCTGTACCGCCAGGTGGTGCTCCAGTGGCACCGCGACCGTGAGCCCTGGCAAGACCACGCCCGCGAGTACGGCAAGCTCGACGACCTGAGCCACCGCAGCGACCGCACGCCCCGGGAGTACCAGGCGGCGGCCCTCGAGGCATGGCGCAACCGGGGCCGCAGCGGCTGCGTGATCCTGCCGACCGGCTCCGGCAAGACCTTCGTGGCGGAGCTCTGCATCGCCGACGCCCAGCGCTCGACCCTGGTCCTGGCCCCGACCATCGACCTCGTGTCCCAGTGGGTGGGGGTGCTGGAGGAGGCCTTCCAGCGACCCGTGGGCATGCTCGGCGGCGGCCAGCACACCCTCGAGGACCTGACGGTCTCCACCTACGACAGTGCCTACCTGCACATGGAGCGGTACGGCGCCCGGTTCGGGCTGGTGATCTTCGACGAGGTCCACCACCTGCCCTCGGAGGCGTACGCCCAGGCGGCGCTGATGAGCCTGGCCCCCTGGCGCCTGGGGCTCACCGCGACCTTCGAGCGCCCCGACGACGCTCACCACGACGTGGTCGAGCTGGTGGGTCCGGTGGTGTATCGGCGGGGCATCCGGGAGCTCGCGGGCGAGGTGCTCGCCGACTACACCGTCGTGCGCGTCGAGGTGGACCTGACCGACGAGGAGTCCGACCGCTACTTCGAGGCCCGACGCACCTTCCGGAGCTTCGTGGCCCGCAAGCGCATCCGGCTCGGCGGCCGCAACGGCTGGGGCAACTTCCTGCGGGCCGCGGCGATGTCCAAGGCCGGCCGCGCGGCGCTCAAGGCCCACCGGGAGAGCCGCCGGGTCATCCACGAGGCCAGCGGCAAGCTCGACGCCCTGGAGACCATCCTCGACCGCCACCGAGACGGTCGCGTGCTGCTGTTCACCAACGACAACGCCACGGTCTACAAGATCAGCCGCGAATTCGGCGTGCCCTGCATCACCCACCAGACCGACGTGAAGGAACGCCGGGCGATCCTGGCGGCCTTCGGCGAGGGCCGCTGGCGGGTCATCGCCACCAGCCGTGTGCTCAACGAGGGCGTGGACATGCCCGAGGCCGACGTGGGCGTGGTCCTGTCCGGCACCAGCACGGTCCGGGAGCACGTTCAGCGGCTCGGCCGCATCCTGCGCCCCCGGGAGGGCAAGCACGCGACCCTCTACGAGCTCGTCACCAGCGGCACCTCCGAGGAGGCGACCAGCCGCCGCCGCCGCGAGCACGCTGCCTACGACGGAGACGACGCATAGTGCTCACCGGCGACCTGGTCCGCGGGCACCTGGGCGGGGCGCTGAACATGCTGCCCGACCCCAAGCTGACGGACCGCGCCGCCGCGGTGGCTTCGGTCACCCGGCTCGCCGAGCTGCCCGGCATCGACCTGGCGAGCCTCGACGACCAGAGTCTCGCCGAGCTGCGCAAGCT
>CAYFPX010000058.1:9784-22217 GCA_964344945.1 uncultured Enterobacterales bacterium | reverse complement strand
GCGACCTGGTCCGCGTGCGGGTGAAGGGCAAGGAGCTGCACCCGAGCTTCGTCGAGGTGGAGGCCGCCCGGTACCAGGACCGGGCGGCGGAGCTGGTGGCGCTCTACCAGCGCGGGGTCGCCGAGGGCCAGACCCGGGGCTGGCTCGCCGCCCAGGTCGAGGACGTGATCGGCGACGGCGTCGACCACAAGCTCACCCGAGGCCTGGCCAAGACCCTCTCCGATCGGAGCGACTTCGCCGTCGAAGCGCCCCTGCCGCCGGCCGAGCTCCGCGCTCGCCTCTTTGATGCGACAGGCCAGCGCCCCTCTCGTGCCCTCGCCGCCCAGGCCAAGCAGGCCCTGGCCGAAGAGCTGGGTCTGACCCCCGAGGCCCTGGAGAGCCTGATCTACGCCGATCGCAAGGAGGAGCAACGCATCGCGAAGTGCGACGTGCCCGACGGCGAGTGGCTGCTGCACCGCTACAACGTCGGCCTGGTCCAGGCGTGTCTGCTGAAGGCCGAGCACGTCGAGGTGGCCCTGGACGGCCCAACCCCCGAGCGGGCCCGCCAGCTCTTCCGCCTCATCCAGTTCAACGGCCTGATGTACCGGGTGACCCCCACCGCCACCGGCTACCGGGTGTACCTGGACGGCCCGGCCTCGGTCCTGCGCCACAGCACCCGCTACGGCATGAGCCTGGCGACCTTCTTCCCCGGGCTGCTGCTCCAGGAGTGCAGCTGGACCCTCGACGCCACGGTGCGCTGGGGCCGCAAGCGCAAGCTGCGCAAGGCCATGGCGCTGGACAGCGCCCTGGGCCTGCGCTCCCACCACCGGGACACCGGGGCCTACCGCACCCGGACCGAGGAGTGGTTCGAGGAGCGCTTCGAGGCTCTGGACTGCGGCTGGCGACTGTCCCGAGAAGGCACGCCCATCGACCTGGGGGGCCGCGGCGTGGTGGTGCCGAACTTCACCTTCCGCAAGGGCGGCAAGGTCGCGCACCTGGAGATCGTGGGCTTCTGGCGCAGGGACTGGCTGCGGCGGCGGCTCGACCTGCTCCAGGAGCACGGACCCGGCAACCTGGTGCTGGCTGTGAGCTCGAAGCTCGCCGTGACCAAGGAGGTGTGGAAGCACTTCCCCGGCACGGTGGTGAGCTTCAAGGAGGTGGTGCCGGCGAAGGACGTGCTGGCCGCGATCGAAGGGTGTGCGAAGCGGCCGCGCCGCTCGACCGACTAGTGTCCTGTCTCAGAAGATCGTGAGGCACTCACGCGGCCATCAACGTGAGAGCGGGCCGCCAGGCGGGGCGAGGGCATGCGAGTGTCCACGAACTTCTGAGACAGGACACTCGCTCAGTCCGACTCTGTCTGCAGGGCGGTCAGGTACGCCGGGGCCTGGGGCTGCACCCAGGCGTGGAAGCGCTGGTCCACCAGGGCGAAGCGGAAGTCCGGGGTCCCGGTCTCCGGGTCGACGAATTGCCGCTCCACCGCGGCGGTGCGCTGGGTCCGGTACAGGGTGATCCGGGCACCGTCCTCGGTGTCCATGACGTCCTCACGCTTCAGGGGCCGCCGCAGGTCGGGCACCACCCGGTTGTAGGTGCCCTGGCTCTCGAAGCAGGGCTCGTTGGACCAGCAGGCGATGTCCAGCCCGACCAGCAGGTCGTCGTAGTAGTCGAAGCACACGGCGTCGCCCCCGGAGCCGGGCAGACAGGCCCTGGCCACGCGGTCGCTGGCGAAGGGCGCCTCGGCGGGCTCCTGGAAGGGGAAGACCAGGGCGACCTCGGCCCGGGTCCAGCCCAGGCGGATGCGCCGGCCGTGCACGGTGATGGGGACGTCGGAGCGGGCGGTGCGGGAGACGGCGGCGCAGCGCTCGCGGACCTGGAAGGGGTAGCGCAGGACCACGCCGCCTTCGATCTCGACCACCACCGCCCAGCCGGCGTCGGGGCCGTCGGCGCGGCACAGGGGGCGGGTCAGGGTGGCTTCGTGGACCACCGGCTCCGGCTGGGTCCAGGGCACGGCCAGGGACTCCGCCGGCACGCGCCAGGGCGGCAGGCCTGCTTCGACCAGGAGCGGCAACCAGGCCTGCTCGGCGGGCCGGGCGTTGTCCCCGGTGCCGGTCTGGAGGCGGGCGGTGACCGACACGCCGGGCACCGGGACGCGCACCTGGACGCTCCGGAAGGCGGCGTCGAGCCAGGGCGGGGTCACGCCGTCCTGGTCCAGGGCGAGCAGGGCCGAGCGGTTGTCGCTGTCGCTCAGGGTCACCTGGACCAGGGCCTCGTGGACCAGGCGCCAGGCGTCGGGGGAGCGCGGATCGGTGGGGTAGGCCTTGGCGAAGGCCAGCAGTCCTTCGGGGCCCTGGGCTTCGGCGGTCCGCCAGATGGCGTCGATCTTCCGGGCCTGCGCCTCTTCGAGGCGGGGGTGCTCCGGGTGCACGGAGAGCAGCTCGGCCCAGGCCTCCGCGGTGTCGATGGCCTCGACTTCGGCCCAGACCGACTGCATCCAGCGGCCCTGGATCTCTTCGCGCTGCTGGTGTTCGGGGTAGGCTTCGAGCAGGGCCTGCCAGGCGTCGCTGGTGTCCTGGGCCTCGGTGGCTTCGAAGGCCAGGGTCTCCACGAGGAGCCGGGCCTGGTAGGCCTGGGGGGTGTCGGGGAACTCCTCCTGGAAGGCGCGGGCGGCGTCGATGGTGCGCTCGGCCTCTGCGGCCTCCCAGAAGGCCTGGCGGATGCCGTCGGCGGCGTCGGTGCCCCGGTAGTCGTCGTAGACCTGGCGGCGCAGGGCTGGGTCGTCGCCGGCTTCGGACAGGGCCAGCTGGGCGGCCAGGCTGCGGGTCTGCTGGCCCGCGTCGGTGTCGCCCCAGGACTGGTGGTGCTGGTCCAGCTCGGCCCGGGGGATGCCGGTGGGGTGCAGGCGCTCCAGCCCGGTCAGCTCGGCACCGGCGCAGACCTCGCGCACCTCCAGGTCCCCGAGGCCCTCGGCGACCCGGTCCCGGCAGTGCTCCAGGACCTTGTCGAGCTTGTCCTTCTTCAGGAGCTTCTCGAGCTTCTGGGCCTCCTTGCTGGCGGCCTCGGCCCCGGTCGGGGCTGCCACGAGGCCCGCCAGCAGCAGGGCGGCGGTGAGGCGGGCGCGGATCACAGCGTGAGCCTCACGTACCAGAGGGTCGCGCCCTGCTCGGTGCCGAGCAGGACGGCGTAGGTGCCGTCGGGGCGGCGCCAGGCGGCCAGGGGGCGGGCGGAGGCCAGGCCCTCGGGCAGCGGCTCCACGCCGTTGGCCACCAGCTGGAAGGTGCCGCCGGTGCCCAGGCTGACCAGGCCGAACTCGGCGTCGCCCATGACAGTGAGCCAGGGCGGGCGCCCCAGGTCGATGGGGCCGGGGGCAGGCACGGTGAAGAAGCCCCCGGCGCGGCCCTGGTAGGTCAGGCTGCCGTCGGAGTGCAGCAGGACCAGGCGCTTGTCGAGCTGGCCGATGTCGACCACCGGGGCGTGGTCCGGCAGGTCCTTGACCCGCTCCTGCTTGCCCCGGTGCAGGCGGTGGACCTGGGCGTCGGCGGTCAGCATGTAGAGGCCGTAGCGCGACGCGTTCTCGGCGACGGTGAGGCGGCTCACCGAGGTGGTGCGGGCGTCCTGGCCCTTGGCGAGATCGACCAGCTGGTTGCGCTCCAGGGCGTAGATGCTGCCGTCCGAGAAGGCCACCGCGCCCACGGGCTGCAGCGCGACCATCTGCCAGCCGGCCAGGTCGTTGAGCTCCTTGGTGGAGAAGCTCTCCCGGCTGAAGACCCGGCCCTGGACGTCGTGGTAGGCGAGCTTGGCGCCCTGGCCGATGCGGACGGGGCCCGAGGGCACGGCCATCTGCTCGCACCGGGTCTTGCCCGACGGGCACCACCAGAGCTGGTGCAGGCGGTCCACCAGGGCGATGCCGTCGTCGGTGCGCACCGCCGCCGTGAAGCCGCCGATCTCGCCGGCCTTGAGCGACGGTCCGGGCTCCCAGGTGGCGCTCGGGTGGTCGCTAGGCGGCAGGGGCCAGGTCCCGAAGGCCGGGCAGCCGGCGCTCTCCGCGGCCCCGGGCTGCAGGATGCAGGCGTCCTCCTCGTCCGGGACATCGTCGGCGTCGTTGTCCAGGTCGCTGCCGGTGGGCGCCGACAGGTCCAGGCGGAGGCTGTCGTACCCCGCCACGTCGAGGTGCTCGAAGGTCCAGCCCAGGTTCGCGGGGCGGGCCATCAGCAGGCGGCCGTCGGCGGTGAAGCAGGCCCCTCGGTGGTCTTCGCGCTCGCCGCGCTCGTAGAGCAGGGCGCCTTCGGTGCCCTCGGCCGGGGAGTCCCAGTTCGTGGCCAGCTCGAGCTGGCCGCCGGCTTCACGCAGGTCGTAGACCGTGGCGCCGTCGGGGTCGGCGTCGAGCACGTGCCAGGGCGGGGTGGCCGGGTCCTCGGCAGTCGGGGGGTCCAGCAGGGCGAGGGCGATGAAGCCCCCGTGGAAGAGCCCTGCGACCCGCCCGTCCGAGAGCACGTGCAGGCGCTTGCCCACCCAGCCGGGCTGGCCGGTGGAGCGGGGGAGCAGGGCGCGGGACCGGGTCTTGGAGCCGTCGTCCGGGTAGAGGCGCAGCTTGCCACCACCGATCACGTAGACCCCGTCGGCCGCACGGCCGAGGGCGGGGTGGTCGTGGACCGGGAATTCCTCGAGCACCTGGACCACCTGGAGGTCGGCCGGGCCGCGCTCCCGGAGGAGCAGGACCTTGGCTCGGGCGCCGTCGAGGGAGCCGTCGCGGGCCGGACCGTGGGTGATCACCGCCACGAGCTCCTTGCCGCTGCGGGACACCAGCTGGATGTCGAGAGGCCGGTGGTCTCGGGGGATGGAGCCCACCGTGGCCGGGCCGGGCCACAGGGCACGACCTCGGTTCGTGTCCAGGGCGATGACGCTGAAGGTGTTGTTCAGGTGGTCTTCGTAGGCCACCCAGATCGCGCCGCCGCGCTCGAGCAGGGACAGGTCCCAGGGGGTCAGCTCGCCGTCGTCGGAGGTGAGCACGTGGTGCCACTGGACGCGCCCGTCCATGCCGACCCGCCAGATCCGCTGGGTGGCGCCGGTCTCGACCATGGTGTGCATGGCTGCCGGATCCTGGGGCGCCGCCACGATGGTGGCGTCCTGCAGGGCCACGCAGGCGGCCTCGTCCTGGGCGAGGGCGCTCGATGCCCACAGCAGGCTGGCGATGAGCAGGCCCAGCGCCCGCATCCACGATCCTCCAGGTTCCCGCCGGACGCGGGACGGTAGCACGCCATCGGCTGGCGGATCCCCCTCTGGCGTCACGAACGGTCACGGCGCCAGGCCAGGCCCAGCGCCAGCACCACCAGGGCCAGGCTCACGAGGTGCACCGGCAGCCACCACGCGCGGAGCGGGGGCGGCCGGGTCAGGGCATCGGGGGCCCGGTACCAGGCCTTGGCCGTGCGGGACCAGGCGCCGAAGCCGTCGCCCACCGGCAGCAGGCCGAAGGCGTAGTGGGTGCGGCCGTCGTCGGTGGTCGGCCACAGGGCGGCCTCGCCGGCGGCGAACAGGGCGTCGGCGAGGGGGTCGTCGCCGTGGATCCGGGCCACCCCGGCGGCCACCGCGCTGGCGCTCAGGCTCACGCCGTGGACCAGGGGACCGCTGTCCACGTCGCCCGCGCTGCCGCCGTCGAGCCACTCGTGCACCCCGGGCACGCCCAGGTGCTCCTTGACCAGCCGGTGGCGGAAGGTGAGGTACATGGCGCCGGCCCAGCCCGGGTCCAGGTCGTGCAGGAATCGCAGGATCATCGCGGTGGAGGTGCCCCGGGGCGGGCTGGTGGCCCTGCCGGTCGCCAGGTCCGCGGTGTGGGGCAGCAGGCCGGTCGCCGGGTCCGCCAGGGCCTTGGCCCGCTCGAGCCAGCTCTGGATCACGCCCTCGTACCGGGGGCCCAGCAGGGCGTCGCAGCCGCGCAGGGACGCCATCGCGACCACCGAGTCCACGGGCCAGACCTGCCCCGGGTACGAGGCGGCGAAGGGGGAGCCCGGGGCCGCGTGGGCCAGGGCGATGGTGTCGCAGGAGACCCTCAGCTCGGCCAGGTCCTGCAGCGCCCGGTCCTCGGGCGCCTGGAGCAGCAGCACGCCGGTGCGGACCTGGTTGGTCCAGCCGGCGTGGAAGATGCCCCAGGGAGGGTCCATGTTCCCGTCGAAGGGCGCCCGGCCCTCCGGCCCCTCCAGGGCGGCGAGGGCCTCGACGGCCTCGGCGTGGGCCCGGGTCCGCAGGGGGTGGCCCAGGGGGTGCCGCAGGCCGAGCTCGATCCAGGCGAGGCCGGTGGTGGCGTGCGTGAACAGGTGTCCTTCGGGGAAGAGCGCCTGCATCTCTCCCGCTGCGCCCCGGCCCAGCTGCTCCCCGAGCCAGGTCAGCTGGGGCACGACGGCGGAGGTCAGCTCGGCCCGGGTCTTGGGGGCCTGGTGGTGGAGGCGCCAGTTGACCGGGACCAGCACGCCGAGCAGCAGCATTGCCAGGAGCCAGGGGCCGACCCGGTGAGGGCGGTCCCGGACCGGCGGCACGGGAAGTGCGCCGTCTTCCGGGTATCCTGGGGCCATGACTCGCTCGCTCGCCTGGATGTCGCTCCTCCTCCTGGCCTGTGACGATGGGGACGACTGCCCCGAGACCTCCTGCACCGACAGCCTCACGGTCGTCTTCGACGGCGGGGGACTGCTGGACTCCTGGACCGCCGTGCTCACCGACGAGACCGGACGACAGGCGTCCTTCAAGTGCTACGGACAGGAAGTCCGAAACCTGACGGATGATTCCTTGTTGGTGTGGTGCGAGCCCGAGGGCTTCACCGTGGCGGGCTGGACGATGACCACCCTCAACGTCGAGCTCCAGGACAAGAACGGCACCACCTCCTACGAGACCAACCCGAGCTGGGAGCCGGACTACGCCTACGGCGAGGACTGCCCGGCAGCCTGCGACTTCGCCGACGTCACCTTCACCAAGGAAGCCGCCGACACCGGAACCCTCGGAGACTCCGGCTGAGGGGACTCCGCACGATCGCGATCGGCCTCGGGGGTCTCGGCCTGCTGGGTGCGGAGGGGGCGCCCGAGTGGGTCCACGTGCCCCCGGACCACCCCGAGATCCGCTGGCTGGGACGGGTCGACCTGCAGGTCCCGGCCTCGCCTCGCCTGTCCTGGAGCGGCACGGGCTTCTTCGTGGAATTCCACGGCACGGGGCTGGTGGCGACTCTGGAGACCTTCTCCCAGCCCGGGCCGGCGGGCACCGATCGCTACGCGGTCCGGGTCGACCGGGGGGAGTGGGTCCAGCGAGAGGCCCCGGCGGGCCGGCACGAGCTGGTGCTCGCGGCGGAGCTGGAGGCCGGTCGTCACACCGTCGAGGTGCGCAAGGTCACCGAGGCGATGGTGGGCACCGGGGCGCTCTACGCCCTCACCCTCCCGCCTCGGGGCTTCCTGCGCAACCCGCACCCGGGGGAGCCGCGTCGGATCGAGGTGGTCGGGGGGCCCGAGGCGTGTGGCTACGGGGTGCGGCGGCTGGAGAAGCGGCCGGACGCAGGGTTTGTCCCCGCGGACCAGGACTACCTGATGGCCTGGCCCCACCGGCTCGGCGAGCAGCTCGCCGCCGAGGTCCAGACCGTCTGCTACAGCGGCCGGGGGGTCTTGCGGGGCCAGACCGAGCACGACGACCAGCTGCCTGAGCTGTGGACCCGCTCCCTGGCCCACGAGCCCGACGCCGCCTGGCCCCACGCGCGCTTCTCGCCCCAGGTGGTGATCCTCCAGCTGGGGGCCGAGGACCTGGCGGCGGGGCCCCCGCCACGCCGGGTCTTCCGGGCGGCCTTGGACCGCTGGATTCGGGCCATCCGTGAGGCCCACCCGGACACCTGGATCGTGCTCACCCGCTCTCCCACCGTGACCGAGTCGTGGCCCGAGGGGGGCTGGGGACCGGACTGGCTCTCCGAACGCTTCGACGAGCAGCTGGCCCAGGCCGAGGGCCGGGGTGACCTCCGGGTGAGGGTGGTCGAGGTGCCCCGGCTGCAGGGTCCCTGGGGCACCGACTACCAACCGACCGCCTCGGCCCAGGCCGCCCTCGCACGACACCTGGCGCGAGGGGTGGAGGACCTGGGGGTCTGGTAGGCGCCGTCGGATTCCCCTTGTGGGTGTCGATCGGCCCCCGTACGCTGGCCTCGGGAGGGGTGTTCCGGTCCGTCTTTCCTTCCGCCGGAGTCACCATTGGACAGCTACCTGTACCAGCGCGGGCTGGAGGGTCTCGCGGTTCCGGTGATCGTGTTCGAGCGCGACGCGCGGCCCGTGTTCGTCAACCAGGGGATGCGGGACCTGCTCGGTCGCCTGCGGTCCGTGGGACCGCCGATCCGCGCACTCTGCCGGGGGCAGGGCTTCCGGGTGAGCGGCAGCGAGCTGCACTACCCCCCGGCCCGCTGGCCGGTGCCTCGGGCCCTGCGGGGAGAGGACGCCCTGGTCGACGACGTGGCCTGGACGTTGGACGGCCGCGAGCGGCGGCTCGAGGTCCACGCCTCGCCGCTGCTCGACGACTGCGGCGACGTGACCCACGTGGTCGCCGCCTTCCAGGATCTCACCCTGCGGCGGGCACCGCCTCAGGCCCGCCACCTGGGGGACCCGGTCACGCGCCTGCCGACCCGGGAGGTCGTGGAGGCCACCTATGCGGGGGTGCTCGAGCGCACGCGGCGGCGGCCCGGTCGGGGCGTTGCGTGCATCCTGCTTCGGGTCCTGGGGTTCGACGACGTGGTGCTCCGGCACGGCGAGAAGATCGGCGACGAGCTGCTCCGCGGCATCGCCGAGCGCCTGCGGGAGAGCGTGCGGCGCATCGACCACCCCCACCGCATCGGGCCCGCGACCTTCCTCGTGGTCTGTGAGGCGGTCACCAACCACATGCAGGCGGTCCGGCTGGCCCGGCGGCTCACCACTGATCTCTACGGCGACTACGACACCCCCATCGGTGGGCTCCGCGTCGAGATCGCGGCGGGGGCGAGCTTCAGCCAGGACCCGAGCGAGCGGCTGAGCCACCTGGCGCGGCGGGCCGGGCGGGTGGCGCTGGACGAGACGCTGGTCGACGCGTAGCCGGGTCAGGGGAGCTCGTCGGCGCTCCGGTGGAGCACGCCGCCGTTCGCCAGGATCGCGTCGACCTCGTCGTCGGCGCCCGCCGTGGGTCCGCCGATCAGGGGCACCCCGCGTTGACCCCGATCACGGGCACGTGGCCCCGATCGAAGACCGCCAGGGCGGCGCGGTTCATCGCGGCCAGGTTCTCCGCCCGCTGGGCTGCGTCGGCGCCGCCGCTGGTGTAGGGACCGGCGACCATCACCCAGAGCGGCCGGCCGCTCACGGGGTCAGCACCGCGTCTTCGAACCGATCCGCCGTGACCCCGGCGCCTTCGCCCCGCAGGGCCTGGTCGAAGAACAGGGTGGCGGCGGTGGTGAGGATCGCGTCGGAGCGGTCCAGGTCCATGAAGGCGCCACCGCAGCCGTCGAGGTCCTCGGGTGGTGTGGCGCCGGGGCAGCCGTTGCTGGCGAGCTCGACCAGCTGGTCGACCCACAGCTCGTTCAGGTCGTCGCGGCCGGCGAGGTAGGTGTCCGCGAGGCCGACCACGTCCATGCGACAGAGGTCGCTGAAGGCCATGTGGCCAGCGTCGACGAGCTGGAGGAGCTGGCCCTGGTCCAGGGCCTCGCTGGTGGCTGCGTTGTCCGCGTAGGGGTCGCAGCTCCCGCCCAGGGTCAGCACGCTGGCGTCGGTCCGGCTGATCGTGACCGCGGAGGCCATGGGCAGCAGGGCGCCGAAGCGGGGGTCCGGGTCGCCGACGGTCTCGGTGGTGCCGCCGCCGGCGCTGTGGCCGCTGAGGCCGAGACGGTCCAGGTCGAGGCGGTCATCGAGGAAGCCGTCGGGGTCGACAGCGGCGTTCTCCAGCCAGGCGATCAGGTCATCGAGGTCTTCGGGGGCCGGGTCGTCCAGCGAGGGATCGCAGCCGTCCAGCGGCGGGCTGAAGACGCAGGGCAGCACGTCGGCCAGGTGTCGACCGGGGTGGTCGGCGCTGACCACCACGTAGCCCCGGCTGGCCAGGTGCTCGGCGTAGGTGAAGGACTGCAGGCGGAAGCCGCCCCAGCCATGGCTGAACAGCACCACGGGGGCCGGGGCCTCGAGGTTGCGGGGCACGGCGTCCCGGACCGCGCCGGTGGTGACCTGGGCCAGCTCGGTGGCGCCCAGGTGGTCGATCACCGCGGGGGGGGCGAAGTCGCCCAGGTCGACGATCTCGGTGGGCTCCAGGGCCTCGTCGTTGGCCGCCGGGTACCAGACGTCGAAGACCTGGTCTCGGGCCTCGACGGTGCGCACGCCCACCGGCACGCCGCGCACGCCCGGGTCCGCGGGCAGGTCGAGGGGCTCGGTGGGTGAGCAGGCCAGGAGCACCAGCAGCATGAGGGTGTGTAGCCCGCTGATCAGCGCAGGGTGACCTCTGCGGGGGCGCCGGCCCAGCCGCGCTCGGTCCAGCGACCGGGGCTCAGGCGCACGTCGATGCGCTGGTCGCCGACCCGGAGCACCGCGGGGCCGCTGTGCCAGGCGGCCAGGCGCAGCACCCCGTCGCGGTCGGCGACGGCTCCGGTGGCGGAGACGGGCCCCAGCTCCAGCCAGCCCACCTGGCCCGGGGCCAGGCCGTGCACGGTCAGGCGGCTCTCGGCCCGGTGGCCGCGGTCGGTCCAGGGGGGGATGTCCTGGCCGGCGAGGAGCTCCTTCCAGACCGACGCCCAGGTCGGGGTGCGGCCCTGGGCGGGGCCGTGGACGATGCCCCCGACGGCACCGGCCTCGAGGGTGGCCATCAGCAGGGTCGGCAGGGCGCGGGGGTCGGCGGCGTGCTCCCGTCGGGAGCCCATCTCGGTGATCCAGTGGCCGGCGAACATCGATGGATCCCGGCCGGCGCCCGGGCCGTCGACCACCAGGGCCTGCCCCGGCAGGTGGTGGCCCACGATCGGGCGCTGGAGCGGATCGGTGAGCAGGCCGTCCCGGGCCTGGGGCGGGCCGCCGGGGCCTTCCTCGAGGATCCAGAGGACCAGCGAAGGGTGGGCGGCGAGGCTGCGGGCGAGGGCGGCGTCGGGGGCGACGCAGGGCTCGGCGGCCCGGGCTTCGGCGGACAGGCTGCGCCAGGTCAGGATGCCCGGGCAGCGGGGCAGGACCACCGCCGGCAGGCCGCGCTCGTCGGCCTGGGACAGCTCCCTGGGGGAGGGGAGGCGGCCGTGGAACTCCACCACGTTGTGGCCCGCCTGCCCGGTCAGGGTGGCGATGGCGCCGAGGTGGCTGTGGTCGGTGACCCGCTGGCCGATCAGGCGGACGGGGCTGCCGTCGAGCTGGAGCTGCCGGTCGGCGACGCGGAAGTCCCGCAGGCCGGTGCGCACGCTGGCGCGGTCGAGCAGCTGGCCGTCGGGGCCGGCCAGGGTGGCGACCAGGTGGAAGAGGGCGGGGTCGGCGGGCAGGCCGATGCCCCACGTCGGCTGGGACCAGCGGGTGCCCGAGGTGGTTGCGACACCGTCCCGGACCGGGGCCTGGCCCAGGGACTGGAGCACCTGGCCGTCGACCCAGGCCTGGAAGTGCACGGTGCTGCCCGCGGGGGCGCCGCTGATGTGGGCGGTGGCGTACGCGGTGTCGCCGTCCAGGCGGGTCCAGTGCGCGGCGACGTGGGCGGTGGGCTGGAGCAGGAGCTCCGGAGGCTCCCCGAGGCGGGCGCGGCGGCTGTCCTGGCCGGAGAGCAGGGGAGAGACGCCAGCGGGGCCGGTGATGGTGATCTGGAGGGTGTTCGTGCCGGGCCTCAGGTGGGGGCCGACGGGCACGTCGATCGGTGCCAGGCCGCCGGTCTGGGGAGGGAGCTCGGTGCCGTTGACCGTGACGGTGGCGGTCCAGCTCACGTCGCGCAGGCGCAGGATGGTGCCGGAGGTGTCGCGGCCCGGCGGCAGGTCCAGGGTGCGCTGCAGGGTCACCTGGGGCATGCGGGCCGGCGCGATCCAGGGTGGCTTGGGATCGGGGGTGAGGGTCCAGCCGCGGGCCAGTCGGAGGTGGAGCCGGGTGGCGTCGCCGGTCGGGGCGCTGCGGGTGCAGGCCGGGAGCAGGAGCAGGAGCGCCAGCAGGGCGGCGGTGGTGGCGCGGAGGAGGGGCAGGGACTCGCCGGGGCGGGGGGGGACAGGGTACCCGGCGAGCGTGCCCGGACCTTCGCCGACCCCTGCCGCCCTCGACGCCCATGCTGGGGCCTGCGAGCAGCGCCGGGTGGGGCGGCCGAAGGGGGTCGGGGCGTGGCCATGGGAGCCTGAGAGGTGACGAACGTCCGTACTTCGGACTTTCACCCCCTCTCAGTCACTGAGAGGCCCGCAAGGTCCGAAGTACGGACGTTTCCCCGCTCTCAGGCCTGGAGCACGACCCTGAGAGGTGACGAACGTCCGTACTTCGGACTTTCACCCCCTCTCAGTCACTGA
>CAYFPX010000058.1:0-9684 GCA_964344945.1 uncultured Enterobacterales bacterium | reverse complement strand
GGTCCGAAGTACGGACGTTTCCCCGCTCTCAGGCCTGGAGCACGACCCTGAGAGGCCCGCAAGGTCCGAAGTACGGACGTTCGCCACCCCCAGTGCCCCCTCAGCGGCAGGTCTGGGTCAGCGTCGTGGTCTTGCCCCCGCAGCTCCCGTCGGTCGACGCTGCCCCGCCGCAGGCCTCGACCCAGGTCCCGCTCACCCCGCACGCGGGCACGCCGCTCTCCCAGCCGGGGTCGCCGGTGCACTCCGCCTTGTCCGTGTCCAGGGCACAGCTCGCCTCGCTCGGGTACTCGGGCTCCTCGACCCCGTCGCAGTCCCAGTCGAAGCTCCCGTCCCCCCGGTCCGCGCTGAAGAACGCGCTCTGTCCGGGGTTGGCAGAGGTGTTCACGTCGTAGCAGTCGGTCCCGTCGGAGACGTACCCGGTGCTCGGCAGGCTGCAGGCCTCGGTGGTGTTGTCCGCGTCGCCGTAGCCGTCACCGTCCAGGTCGGCGTAGAAGGTGGTGGTCGCGCCCTCGTCGACGGCCGTGTCGCAGTCCTGGTCGGTGCTGTCGCACACCTCGGGCTCGCTGGGGCTCACGCCCGCATCGGTGTCGTCACAGTCGTCGTCCAGGGCCGACCACCCGTCGCCTGCCTCGCAGGAGAGCGCCGTCACCGAGGGGTCGCCGTGGCCGTCGCCGTCGGCGTCGGCGAACACCGGGTCGCCGTCGACCGGGTCCTCGTCGACCCGTGTGTCGCAGTCCTCGTCGACCCCGTCGCAGCCCTCGCTGGCCCCGGGCTTGATGCCGCCGTCGGCGTCGTCGCAGTCACCGGCTTCGGCGACGTAGTCGGTGGGCGCGGTGCAGGCCTCGGTCACGTCGTCCTCGACCCCGTACCCGTCGCCGTCGGCGTCCCGGTACCAGACCGCGAGCACGCCCTCGTCGACCCCCGCGTCGCAGTCCTCGTCGTCGCCGTCGCAGGTCTCCGGGGCCCCCGGGTGTCGGCTGGCGTCGGCGTCGTCGCAGTCGGTGGCATCGTCCACGTGATCGGCGGGAGGATCGCAGGAGACCTGGGCCTCCGAAGCGTCCCCGAAACCGTCGCCGTCGGCATCGAGGAACCAGGCCGGCGCGTCGGTGGCGGCCTCGTCGACGGTCTCGTCGCAGTCGTTGTCGACGTTGTCGCAGAGCTCCGGGTTGCCCGGAAAGCGCCGCGGATCGGAGTCGTCGCAGTCATCGGCGGTCTCGGCGTACCCGGAGGGCTCGTCGCAGGCCAGGGCGAGCTCGTCGGGGATCCCGTGGTCGTCGTCGTCTTCGTCGAGGTACCAGCCGGTAGCGTCCAGGGCGTCCTCGTCGATCACGCCGTCGCAGTCCTGGTCCTGGTCGTCACACCTCTCGTCCGCGCCCGGCCGGATCGTGGGGTCCTCGTCGTCGCAGTCGCCGCCGCGACGGACATGGCCCTCGGGCGGCTCGCACTGGACCAGGGTGTCGTCGTCGGTCCCGTAGCCGTCGACGTCCCGGTCCCGGTGCCAGGTCTCGTCGGGAGGATCCCCTTCGTCCACGCCGCCGTCGCAGTCGTCGTCGGACCAGTTGCACCACTCGACGGCGTCCGGGTGGGTCTCGGGGTCGCTGTCGTCGCAGTCCGAGTCGTCGGCCACGTAGCCGCTGAGCTCACAGGCGTGGGTGGTGACGGACGGGTCCCCGAAGCCGTCGGCGTCGGCGTCGGCGTAGAGCGTGCAGGCCCAGGTGTCCGCGGGGCTCGCCGAGTCTTCGGGCACGGGCGGCGTGCAGCCCCAGAGCGCCAGCGCCAGCAGGGTGGGGGACATCGACCGGATCATCATCGCATGATCGAGGTCTTGACAGCCCCGAAGCCCCGCCCCGACTACATTGCCGCACCCCAGCGAGGTCCCCATGATTTCGACCCTCTTGCTGCTGCTGGCGTGCGGCGACGACACGACAACCAGCGACACGGGCTCTGTCACGGCCACCGACAGCGGCGACGTGACCAGCGACTCCGGCACCACCGACGTGACCGGTGACTCAGGCGAGCCCACGGACACCGAGCCCACGGACACCGAGCCCACGGACACCGAGCCGCCGAAGCCCGAGGTCGACTGGACCTTCGACGACGTCTTCGGCGTGCCGAACCTCGACGACGACGACGGCAACCGGACCACCGACTACAGCGACGACGGCGGCTGGAGCGGCGTGAGCGGCGAGAACGACCTCGCCACGTTCACGATCGCCAAGGACACCATCGACTCCCTGCCCGCGGGAGAGACGGTCCGGCTGACCCTGAGCGGCGAGACCAACAAGATCCGGATCCACAAGAGCAGCGGCCAGATCCTCGGCCAGAACAGCGACACGACCTACGAATTCTCCCCGGCGGGCGAGGTCACCCTGAAGGTCGAGTTCCGGGACCTGCTCACCCAGGGCTACCTGGAGCTCGAGCGCCTCGACAGCAGCGGCGCCTCGGTGGAGAGCGCCGAGGTCCTGCTCATGGCGAGCCCGCTGTTGATGGGTCACCACCTGCAGGAGGCCGAAGAGGTCTGGGTCGTGGCCGTCGACTACTTCGGCACCGACAACGACGACATGATCCAGGACTTCCACGACCACGTGGGCAGCGCCTTCACCGAGGTCAACGGCCAGAGCTATGGCTGGGACGTCTGGATCCAGGACGAATTCGAGTGGGGCAACCTCCACGGCACCGACACCCGGATCGGGGTCCTGCTCAACCTGATCCGCGACCGCGGCATCGACGCCTACGCCAGCGAGATGCTCACCGACGACCGCTACGAGGTGGTCTACGGCTCGGGCCGGACCACCAGCCAGGACTACGGCGGCAACCTGGAGACCAGCCCGCCGGTCACGGTCGGCGGCACCGACTACCCCTTCGGCCGCTGGTACTACGGCGACGACAACAGCCTCGACCCGAACGACGACATCATCGCCGCCATCGAGAGCAACATCCTCCAGGACCCCTTCACCCAGAGCATCAAGTTCCTCTGTGTGGGGCACGTCGACGAGTACCACACCTTCATCCCCGACAAGGCGAGCACCAAGGGCTTCAAGCTCGTCGTGGCCGACGTCGACGCCGGCTACGCCCTGCTCGACAGCCTCAACGGCAACAGCCAGATCTCCAAGTACCAGGCCAAGGGCTTCCGCACGATCGAGGACATCACCGGCGACAACGCCATCCGGGCTCTCAACGAGGACATCCGCGACGACTACATCGAGCCGAACATCGACATCTTCAAGACCGAGCTCGGGCTGACGGAGTCGGACATCATCCGGGTCCCCGGCCTGTTCGAAGAGGTCCGCGGCTGCGGCAACACCACCGCCGCCCTGATGCCCGGCACGGTCAACCTCACCGTGGCCAACGTGGCCGGCGAAGCCGTCAAGCTCATCGCGCCGGACCCCTTCCTCCGACAGAACCAGAACGACCAGTCCTCGGACCCGCTCATCGCCGAGTGGAACAGCCTGATGCCCGCCAGCGTGGAGACCGTCTTCGTCGACGACTGGGACATCTACCACATGGCCCTGGGCGAGGTGCACTGCGGCTCCAAGGTGCAGCGGGCCCCCAACGAGGACTGGTGGGACACCTCCCTCGACCTGCTGGAGGGCAACTAGCATGACCTCTCTTCTCCTCCTCTCCGCCCTCACCGCCCAGGCCTCGGACATCCCCCTGGTGTTCGTCGAGGCGGCCTGGACCGACACCACGCTGACCACCGCCGCCGCCTCCAGCGACTGGCAGGTCCGGCACGAGGCCGCCGTCGCGGCCCTGTGGCAGGACCAGCCGGACCTGGCGACGGACCTCTGGGCGGTCCAGCCCCAGCCGACCCGGGCGAAGTTCCTGCGCTTCTGGGGCGGCATCGTCGACGAGCCTGGCGCCCAGGCCGTGCTGCTCGACCGCTACCTGCACGGCGACGAGAGCATGGGCGTGCGCCACGCGCTGATCGACGCCATCGCCCGCAGCGGCAGCGACTACGAGCAGGCCTTCATCGCCCTGATGCCCGCCGAGCCCGACCCGTGGGTCCGCGCCGCCTTCGTGCACAGCCTGCGTCGCGCCGACCCGGTGCACGCCGAGCCGATGCTCCGGCAGGCCCTGGCCGACGCCGACGGCTACGTCCGCGCCGAAGGCGCCCGCTCAGCGGCCTACAGCGCCGCCGGGACCACGCTCGCCGCCGAGCTGATCACCGCCGTGGAGGACAGCGACCCCCAGGTCCGCGCCGCCGCAGCCCGTTCGCTGGGTGTCCTGCGGATCGACGCCGGCTTCGACGCCATCGCGCCGCTGCTCCAGGACACCGACGCCGAGGTCCGCCTGCAGGCCCTGCATGCCGTGGAGCGCATCGACCCCGCCAGGGCTGAAGGCCTGGCGGGGCCGATGTTGGACGACAGCGACGAGCGGGTCTCGCGGCTGGCGATCCGGGTGAGCGGGGGCTGAGCGCCGCCGTCAGTTGCAGCACACGAACAGGTCGTCGACGTCGGTGTAGGCCACCTCGCCGTTCCAGTTGTAGTTCGAGCTGATCGGGTACCAGCCGAAGTCGATGGTGCGCTCGCTGGAGACGTCGGACATCTTCAGGTCGTTGATGGACAGCCCGAAGACGGCGGTCCGGGAGTCCCAGCCGTTGCGCTCGGCCCAGGCGCAACACGTCGCACCCAGATCGCCCGGCTCGTAGGCGCAGTTGCTCCCCACGTCGGCGGGGGTGGTGTTCTCGTACTCCACCACGACCGTGTGGCCCCCGTAGTTGGCGCCACACATGGAGACGAAGGTGTTGAAGGCCAGGAGCTCGGTGTCACAGACGCCATCGGCGCCGTCGAGACCGTCCAGGCCATCGGCGCCGGGCTCGCCCTGGTCGCCCTTCTCGCCCTGTTCGCCGTTGTCGCCCTGGGCTCCTTGGGTGCCCGCTTCTCCCTGGATGCCCTGTTCGCCCTGGGGGCCGGGGGTGGACTCGGGCTCTTCGCAGCCGGTGAAGAGCGCCGCCGCGGCGAGGAGGAGAGGAGTGATCTTGCTCATGTCGGGCACCTGCGTTGGGGTTGCCCGCACCGAGGGAGCAACCCGCCGGTCCCCAGAGTCAGCCCCAGCGCCTGCGGAACCACAGTCCCACCGGCGCCAGCAGCCACATCACGCCTCCGCCGTGCTGGCACCCGCAGCGACCCTCCCCGTCACCACTGTCCCCCGGCCCTCCGGAGTCGACAGGCGCCGTCCCTCCGCTGTCCCCGGTCCCGCCGCTGTCCGCACCACCGGAGTCCCCGGTGTCCACCGTGTCCGGGTCGCACAGCCCCGCCGGATCCACCGCCCCCGCCCGCTCGCAGTCCGAAGTGACCCACACCGGGCTCGACCACGCCTGGTGGCCGCTGCCCTCGGTGACGTGCAGCCACAGCGCTCGATCCGCCTGGTCCCAGTCCAGGGCGTGCTCGCCCTCGGCGTCGGCTGCCCCGGGCTGCCAGGTCTGCACCACCTCGGCCGGGGCGCTGCCGTCGACGGGAACGCTCCACAGGGTCACCGTGTCGATGCTGCCCTCGGCCCGGTAGGTCCAGTGCAACACCGGTGCTGCAACCACCGCCTCGGCGCCCATGCCGAAGCCCGCGCCGTCCTGGCTGCCGGTGAAGCGCAGGATGGGCCGGTGGCCGGTGGTGCCATAGGTGGAGCGGGCCTCCAGGCCCTCGAAGAGTCCCTCCCGGGACAGGTCGGTGGCCGCGATCGCGCCCAGCCCGCCGGTCTCGTAGTACTCGGCCCAGCGGTTGCCGAGCCAGCCGTCGTGGTTGTCCGAGGCGGCGAAGATGCCCATGCGGTGGCCGGCGGCCAGGGCGTCGTAGACCCCGGAGCCGTCGTCGGTGTGGGCGTCGGAGAAGCCCCACTCGCTGTAGATCTCCGCCAGGGGGCGGAGCTCGTCGTCCCGGTCCAGCCAGTTGAAGCCGGTGTGGGAGCTGGCGTGGGGCACCGAGAGCGAGCGGATGCCGTGCTCGGCTTCGGCCTCGAGCATGAAGGTCCACAGGGCGTCGTCGCCGGTGAGGCCGGTGGTGGTGTTCGGGGCCAACGGCCCGTCGCAGCCGTCGTAGTAGACGTTGTGGTGGCCCTCGGTGAGCGGGCTGTTCTCGCTGCCCATCCACTCGAAGCCCAGGATCGCCACGTAGCGGTCGTCGGTGTGGGTCTCGCAGGTCTCCTGGAGCTCGGCCCACAGGGTCTCCCACTCCAGCTCGTGGGGCGACGCCTTCACGGTCTCGCAGCCGTACTGGAGCCCGGCGACGTCGCGACCGTACTCGTGGTTCTGGTCGTGGGTGAAGCCGGCCTCGTCGGTGTAGGACAGGCCGTGGTGGGTGTGCAGGTCGCCCCAGTAGATGCCCAGGTCTGGGGCCAGGTCGAAGACCTCGACCGGGTTCACCACGGCGGTCAGGCCGTCGGCGTCGACCGCCGGTCGCTGCACACCGGCGCTGTCCCAGGAGAGCTCGACCGTGCGCACGCCTTCGTCCGAGGCCTGGTAGGCCAGGTCCTCCCCCGCCACGGTCACGGTGCCCGAGAAGCGCGGGGTCGGGTTGCCCAGGTCGTCGAGCACCGCCACGATCGCCGTGACTGGCTCGCCGACGAGGGCCTGGGAGGGCAGGCTCACCAGCACCCGGGCCGGATCCCGCTCGGTCACGAAGTCGAAGGTCACCGGGTCCAGGTCCGTGCTCACCCCGCCGACGATCTCCTCGGCGGTCCAGGTGACGTCGCGCAGGGACCGCAGCGAGGTCTGGAGCCCGCAGTCGAGGCCGGCGGTGGTGTCGCCCACGAGGACGCGGACCGACTCGCCTGGGGCCAGGCTGCCGCTGGCGATCGTGACCTCGGTGAAGCCGACCGAGTGCAGGCCGGCCGCCTCGGTGTTGCGCCACAGGGACAGGGTCACGCCGGCGGTCGAGGTGTTCGCCGTCACCACCCCGGCCGACGAGACCAGGGGGCCCTCCTTCAGCGGCTCACACGTGCTGGGGTCGGTGGTCAGGTGCCCCCACTTCGCCCAGCGGATGCCGTGGAAGAGCGGGTCATACAGGCGCAGGCTGTCCCCGGTGGAGAGGCCGTCGCCGGTGGCGGTCCAGGTGATCACCTGGGTGGCTTTGTCGTGCACGGGCAGGGTGTCGGGGGAGAGGGCCAGGGTGCCCGCGAGCGCGGTGGGGAGCAGGAGCAGCACGGCGGGCAGTCTACGACCCTGCGAAGGCGCGTAGACCAGGGTTAGGCTCCCCCCTTCCCTGCCGCGGGGTTCTCGCCATGCTCGCCATCCTGACCCTCCTGGCGTGCCAGGACCAGGGCGTCACTGCCCACAACGAGGCGCCGATCGCCGAGATCACCTCCCCGGTCGAGGGCGCGTCCGTGGTCGAGGACATCGCCTTCGACCTGGTGGGCGTGGTCTCCGACGCCGACGACAGCGTGGACTCGCTGACGGTGGTGTGGATGCTCGGGGCCGAGGAGCTCTGTCCCGCCGGCCCGCCGGACGCCACGGGCTTCAGCCTGTGCAGCACCGCCTTGCCCCGAGGAGAGCACGAGGTCAGCCTGGTGGTGCTCGACCCGACCGATGCCTCGGGCACCGACACCGTCGTGATCGACAGCCAGGCCAACGAGGCGCCGGTGGTGACCCTCACCGCGCCGGAGACCAGCGGCACCTACTACGCCGATCTCGCCGTGCCCCTGGAGGCCACGGTGGTCGACGACCTGGACAGCGGCGAGCTGCTCACGGCGGTCTGGCTCGACGGCGGCGAGGACATGGGCCTCAACCCGACGGTGAGCGAAGACGGCGAGACCGCCACGTCGGTCTACCTGACCGAAGGCCCCCACACCCTGACGCTGGAGGCCACCGACACCACGGGCAAGACCGGCTCGGCCACGGTGAGCGTGCTGGTCGGCGCCCCCAACAGCACGCCGGACTGCACCATCACGGCCCCGGCCGACGGCATCGCCTACAACGAGGGCGAGACCGTGACCTTCGAGGGCACCGCCACCGACGTCGACGTGGACGCCGAGCACCTCACGGCCACCTGGACCAGCGACGTCGAGGGCGAGCTGGGCTCCGGCCCCCCGACCAGCGACGGCGCCACCACCGCGGTCTCCTCGACCCTGTCCCAGGCCACCCACATCGTGACCCTGGAGGTCACCGACGAGGTCGGCGCCACCTGCACCGACACCGTGGTGGTCACCATCGGCACCCCGCCGACCCTCACGGTCACCAGCCCCACAGACGGCGACGTGGTCGACGACGGCGACCGGGTGACCTTCGCCGCCACCGTCAGCGACGGCGAGGATCCGGCCCAGGTGCTGGTGTTCAGCTGGTCCAGCGACCTGGACGGCGAGTTCTCCACCCAGGGAGCCGACGCCAGCGGCGCGGTGAGCTTCACCACCGGCACCCTGAGCGTGGGCTCCCACACCATCAGCGTGCGTGCCACGGACACCGACGGCTTCTACGCCCAGGTGGACCTGGCGCTGCGGGTCAACGGCCTGCCCGGGGCGCCGACCATCTCCCTGTCTCCGGATCCTGCGAGCACCACCGACGACCTGGTGGTGTCCATCGACAGCGACAGCGTCGACCCGGACGGCGACGCCATCACCTACACCTACGCCTGGACCCGCAACGGGGTCGCCTCCAGCGCCAGCGCCAGCGCCACTCTGCCGGCGTCGAACACCGCCAAGGGCGAGACCTGGGCCGTGACGGTCACCCCCAGCGACGGCCTGGCCACTGGCACCAGCGCGTCGGACTCGGTGACCATCGCCAACACCGCGCCCACCGTCGCTTCGGCGACCCTGAGCCCGGACCCGGCGGTCACCGGTGACACCCTGACCTGCACCGCCGGCGCCACGGCAGACGACGACGGCGACGGGGTCTCCCTGCGCTACACCTGGACCGTCGACGGCAGCACCAGCGCCGGCTCGAACACCCTGGCCTCCGCGTCCACCGTGAAGGGCCAGTCCATCACCTGCTCCGTCACCCCGTCGGACGGCACCGACAGCGGCACCGCCGCGAATTCCAACACGGTCGTCATCGGCAACACGGCGCCCGAGGTCACCGGCGTGAGCCTGGTGCCGAGCACGGTCTACACCGACGACACGGTCTCCGCCGTGGTCACCAGCAGCGACGACGACGGCGACACCGTGAGCCTGAGCTACGCCTGGGCGGTCAACGGCTCGACCATCGGCGCCACCAGCAGCAGCCTCGACGGCACCACCTGGTTCGACAAGGGCGACACCCTGGCGGTGACCGTGACCCCGAGCGACGGCAGCGACAGCGGCTCGGCGGTGACCTCGAGCACCGTGACCGTCCTGAACTCGGCCCCCGAGGCCCCGGTCATCTCCATCGACCCGGCGGCGCCCTACCACGGCCGCGACGACCTCCAGTGCAGCCTGGACACCCCCAGCAGCGACGCCGACGGCGACAGCATCATCTACAGCCTCAGCTGGACCCGGGACGGGATCCCGTACACCTCGGCCACCTCCACCGTGCTCACCGGCGACACCGTGTCTGGGGCCGACACCTCGCCTGGCGAGGTCTGGACCTGCACCCTGACCCCGTCCGACGCCTGGGACACCGGCACCTCGGCCACCGCCAGCGTCACCATCGGCTGCCTCGACGGCAGCGACGCCAGCTGCCCGTCCACCGACTGCGACACCATCCTGGCCGACGGCGGTAGCCTGGGCGACGGCACCTACTGGATCGATCCGGTCGGCGCCGGCGGGTACGAGGTCTGGTGCGAC
>CAYFPX010000057.1:31905-37335 GCA_964344945.1 uncultured Enterobacterales bacterium | reverse complement strand
CATCAAGGCGCTCGGCGACTACTACGCCCAGTGGGGCCGCATCGTGCTCGGCTCGATGGGCCAGCTCCAGCACGTCAACAACGACATGCAGGCCCGGCTGCACCGCCAGCTCCAGGAGAGCCGCAGCCAGGTCGACGAGCTCGTCGCCGCCATCCTCGAGTTCCGCGCCGCCGAGATGAAGATGGGTGCCGAGCGGGCCGCCGAGGAGAAGGCCACCGACACCCGCACACTGCTCGCCCAGCAGGCCCTGCAGCAGCTCGGCGAGGCCGCCAAGGCCTTCCTGGCCGCCAAGGGCGTGAGCCCCGAGATGGCCGACGTGCTCGGGGCCATCGGCCAGAGCCCCGACCTCGTGGCCGCCCTGTCCGACCCCGACGTCCGGACGCTCATGCAGGACCCCGACAACCTGCGCGCCCTCGCCGGGATGCTCAAGGGGGCCGCCGTCCAGGCCCGCGCCGCCCGCGAGGCCGCCGCCCAGATGGGCGGCCAGCCCGCCGGTCCCATGCCGCCGCACGCGACCCACCCGAGCCCGTCCGCCACCCAGCCCCAGCAGGGCTGATCCCGTTCCCCCAGTCCGTCCGCGGCGGCCCGCTGGCCGACCGCGGCGAGGAGTGCATCACCATGCCTGCCCCGACCCGATCCAAGCCCGCCCAGACCGCCGGCTTCCTGGCCAGCGCGCGCAGCTTCTACGGCGCGGCCTTCGACCACAAGAAGCCCAAGGCGCTCGCCCGCTCAATGGCCGAGTGGGCCGAGATGGACGAGGACGAGCAGTCCTTCGCCCATGCCCACCTGCTGTACCTCAACCTCCAGGCCCAGGCGGCGACCCACAAGCTGCTCACCCAGGTCCGCGAGCTGCTCGACGAGGTGGCCGAGAGCCTGACCGTCGCCCTCGAGACCAGCCTCGCCGAGGTGGAGGAGGCCCGGGAGGAGCCCCACGACCACGGCGACCCCGAGTTCGACGACGACGACGCGCACCTGCCGCCCGACGCCGTGCCCGACCTGCCCGAGCCCGAGGACCTGGTCGCGCCGGACGACGACGACGACGACGACGACGACGACGACGACGACGAGGGCGACGAGGGCGACGACCTCGACGGGGAAGACGACCTCGACGACGAGCCCGACGAGGACGCTGCCTGATGGGGCGTCCCCCCCACCCCGTCCGCGTGCTCCTCCGCACGGAGGTCGTGCTCGCGCGCGTGGACCGCAGCCGCCACACCCACCGCGCGGTCGCGCAGATGCTCGGCGTGTCGCCGGGCCACTGGTCGGCCCTCGTGCATCGCCGCCGCGCCCTCACCCCCGACCTGCAGGCCCGCATCCTGGCCTGCCCCGTCTTCCGCCGCGCCGCCCCCGAGACCCTCTGGGAGCGCGTGGAGCGAGGTGCCCCATGAAGCCCGCCCGTCCCCAGCCCCGCCGCCGACCCGAGGGCGAGCCCCGTCAGCCCGCGCCCATCCGGGTGAACCTCACGATGCCCGTGACCCGCGTGGGCTTCGGCCCCTTCTCCTTCGACCCCGTCGAGCAGCTCATCGGTGCGCCGCTCTCCGAGATCCTGTCTTCGCTGATGGTCGCGCCGGTCCAGCGGCGGCCGTCACTCGCCGGCCCCGCCTGCGAGGTCTACCCGCTGGCCCTGCCGCCCGGGGAGGGCGCCACCGTGCCCCTGGGCCAGTTCGGCGAGCTCGGCTTCGCCAACCAGGACGGCCTGCTGGTGCTCACCGTGCCCTGGGGCATGGGCACCTGGCTGCGTGACAAGCTCGGTGACGCGCTCGTGCGCGGGCCGGAGGCGGCGCTCAGCCTGGATGGCACAGCGCGGGTGGCGCAGGCCTGGGTGCGGCTGCGGCCGGGGATGCGGGCGAGCTTTCCGCTGGGGGGGCTTGGGGAGATGGGGGTGGAGGCGGGGTAGGGCGCCCGTCTCACGGGGCCAGCATGGGTACGAGAGTTAGGACACCAGGCCGCTCGACCGGCTCCAGAAGCTTGCTTGGAGTTCGCCTATGCCCCTTGACCTCTCCGACACGCTCGTGGTCGGGATCTCCTCGTCAGCACTCTTCGATCTCGAGGAGGCCGACAGGATCTTCCGCGAAGAAGGCATGGCTGCGTACCGTCGGCACATGCTTGAGACGGAGAAGCAACTGCTGGAGCCAGGCACGGCCTTCCCGCTGGCCCGCTCCCTGCTGGCCCTCAACCGGTTCTCCGGTGAAGGCGAGGCCCCAATGACCGAGGTGGTCGTGATGTCCCGGAACAGCCCCGAGACGGGAGTTCGGATCATGAACTCCGTTCGCGCTCACCAGCTCGGGATCTCGCGGTTCGCGTTTACCGGTGGGGAGCCACTGGCCGGCTTCGTCGAGGCGTTCCAGCTCGACCTGTTCCTGAGCACCAACGACCACGACGTTCAAGCCGTAGTCGACATGCATGCGTGCGCCGCCGCCCAGCTCCACCCACCGCCGAAGGGAGCGGCTGCGCCGCCCAACAATCAGCTTCGGATCGCGTTCGACGCCGACGCTGTGCTCTTCGCGGAGGACAGCGAAGTCATCTACAAGAAGGATGGGCTCCAGGCCTTCCACAACAACGAGGAGAAGGAGAAGGACGTGCCGATGCCCGATGGGCCATTTGCAGCCTTCCTTCGGAAGCTGGCGAAGCTCCAGGACCGGCTGCCTTCTCCCGTCGAGTATTCGGACGTCCGGCTCGCCATCGTCACCGCCCGCAATGCGCCCGCCGAAACCCGCGTCATCACGACGTTGCGAGCCTGGGATGTCTACGTCGACGCCGCCTTCTTCCTGGGTGGCCTCCCAAAGCAGAGGGTTCTCGCGGCCCTTCGGCCCCACATCTTCTTCGACGACCAGAAGGTCCACACCCTCCCGGCCTCGGCAGTGGTTCCTGCTGGCCACGTTCCGTACCCCAGCGACTCGCCTCTCGCGGGCGAACAAGGGAAGGAGGAGCCCTCCGAACCGACGGAGGATGCCGTCCCGGTGAACCGATCACCAGCCGACACGCGTTGAGCGTGTCTGCCGTCTGTCACCTGGGAAGCGAAGCCAGTCGGGGGGCGAGGTCGGTCGTCCACCCTGGCCCGGGATCGACCCAAAAAGTTCTATAGGCATCCACCCAGCCCGACCATTCTACGAAGCCCGCCGGGAACGCTGATCCCGGCGGGCTCTTCGAGTTCGAGCAGGAAGGGACCTGAGTAGACAGGCTCGAACTCGCGGGCGTTGCGGGCTGCGGCGTGCCTACTTGGACAACCGCTCACGGAACTGGGAGTGACAGGCCACGCAGCCGGCCTGCACGGCTCCGAGCTCCCGAACCGTCCCGTCCAGGTCACCGCCGCCCGCGGCCTCGGACAGCCGCACCGCCGCGTCGTGCACGGCACGGTCAGCGGTGACGAAGGCCGCGAAGTCCTCCCCGAGCGCTCCCTGCACTCGGGCTCGCTCATCCGGCGAGACGTGCGGGTGGTCCGCGACCTGCCGCGCGGCCGTGGACACAGTCGGGAGGTCTTCGAGCCACAGGGCCGACTGCACGCGGGCCATCTGCTCGCCGAGCTCGACCATGATGGTCTTCAGGTCGGCCGCCTCGTGGTGTTCGGGCGGGGGCGCGGCGAGCACGGCGGTGGCTGTTGTCAGGGCCAGCGCGCTGGCGATGATGAGGGTTCTCGACTTCATGGGGTGTCCTCCGTTGTGAGGTGGTGGTTCGGTCCGAAGCTGCCCGCGAGCACGCGGGCCGCCTCAGCCGTGACGATGGTCTCGAGGGCGACGACCTGCTGAGTCATCCGGGCTGTGGCGAGGTCGGCCTCGCGGTCCAGCACATCCGTGTGCGTCGCGCGGCCGAGCCCCTGTGCCGTGCGGGTCGTCTGGACAGCCTCCTCCGCGAGCCGAACGCGCTCTGTCGCCAGCTCGAGCTGCCTTGGGGCCAGGGCGACGGACGCCATCAGAGACTCCCGCTCCACCTCCAGCTGACGCGACATCGCACCAGCTCCGGCGCGCGCGGCCGATGCGTCCAGGCGCGCGCCGCGCGCCTCGTGGTACCGGACGCCTCCGTCGAGCGTCCAGGTGAGCACGACCGATGCGCTCCAGGCGGTGCCCCACTCGGTCTTCACGGGGAACTGGCTCATGTCCGGGTTCGCGTATTGCCCGTCGAACCGGGCCGCGACCATCGGCACCAGTTGACCGGTGATGGCCTTCCCGCGCGCCTCCGCCGCGGCGGCCAGCGACTCCGCTTCTCGAACCCTTGCCGGGACGCCCTCGGGAACCGGCTGGGAGAGCAGCGCCCACGCCAGGGCCACGAGGTCCTCCGCCGGGCGCTCCGCGGGCCCGCCGATCAGCGTGGACAAGGCCACCTCCGCGCTCTCGCGAGCTGCCTCGGCCTCCGCGAGTCGCTGCTCCACTTCCCCGACACGCAGCGCGACCGTCGCAAGCTCGTGCTCCACGGCCCGTCCCTGCTCGACCAGACGCTCCAGGGTCCTGTGCCGCGCCTTTGCCGCTTCGAGCAGTTCGCCGTGAATGGCCACAGAACGCTCCGCGGCCTCGGCGCCATACCAGCCCCGCACCAGAGCCAGCCAGAGCTCTCCGAGGGTCGCCTCGGCCCCGGCCTCCCGCGCGTCGACGGTTGCCAGGGAAGCCTGGCGCCCGCGCAGCACCGCTCCCCCCGCGAACAGGGGCTGGGTGACGGTCAGTCCGAGCGCCTGCTGCTGGTCGAAGGGCTCGCCGAGCGTGATGGGGTCGGGCGCGCTCCCGTCGGGCAGGGTGATGGGGATCTCGATGGTCGCGGGCTCAAATGGGTCCATCCAGGTCTGCCGAGCGGTCAGCTCCACCTGGGGAAGCAGTCGGCCGGTCGCGGCCGCGGCCCGAGCTTCAGCTGCCTCGACCTGGTGTTCGCTGGCCACGGCGGCCGGGTGCTCGGCCACGAGGAGCCAGGCCTCGTCGATGCTGAGCTCGCCGGCCACGGCGGCGCGCGGCGCGATCAGCTGGATGCCCAGGAGGAGCATCGCCGCGACGGTCGCCGTCCGTTTCCACCATCCCGGGAGCCGGAGTCCGTCCACGACGTCGTAGAGCACGGGAATGACGACGAGCGTGAGGAGCGTCGAGGCGAGCATGCCGCCGATCACCGCTGTCGCCAGCGGTGAGAAGCGCTCGGCTCCGAGAGCCAGCTCGAGGGCGAGGGGAGTCATCCCGACCACCGTCGAGATGGACGTCATCATGATCGGGCGGAAGCGGCTCGCCACGGCGAGCCTGAGCGCATCGTGGCGCTCCATCCCCTGCTCACGAGACTGCCGGATGAGGTCGACCAGGAGGATCGAGTTGTTCACCACCGTCCCCACCAGCAGGACCAGACCGACCATCACCGGCATCGAGACCGGCTTGCCCGCGATCCAGAGAGCCGCGGAGACGCCAGACAGGCTCAGGGGGATGGCCATCATCACGGTGACCGGGTGGGTCCACGAACGGAACT
>CAYFPX010000057.1:17490-31895 GCA_964344945.1 uncultured Enterobacterales bacterium | reverse complement strand
ACGACGCTGATGGCGAGCGCTCCCAGGATGGACGCCCTGGACTCCACCAGATCCCCATTCTCGCCTTGAAGGGAGAGGTCGTAGCCCTCCGGCACCACGACGCCCTGGAGCGCGCGCTCGGCGTCCGCGACGACGAAGCTGAGCGGGCGCCCGGCGACCTCGGCGCGGATGTCGAGGACGGGCGCCAGATCCTCGGAGGTGAAGAGGCCCTGCTCGGTCGTGGTCACGCCCCGAGCCACGGCGGAGACCTGGAGCGTCTCTCCGGTGGCAGGCACGAACAAGGGCCAGGACAACACCTCGTCGATCGAAGCCCCATCGGCCGGACGGTAGCGGACGATGACGGGCTCCGACGAGGTGGGGCCGGTGCGGAAGGTCCCGACCTCGACACCCTCCGCGCCAGCGGCGAGCTGCCGGGCGATGGACAAGGGCGTCTGCCCGACGTCCGTGGCCCGCGCTTCGTCCACGCGGATGAGCGTCCGACGCATGTCGCGGCGCCACGCGCGCGTTGGCTGCACGAGACCCTCCACGGGAGCCAGCGCATCGACGACGAGGCCTCCGAGATGGTCGAGCACCAGGGGATCGGGACCCGTGATGCGCGCGACGATCGGCGCCACCGTGGTCGGCTTCGCGGTGTTCCCGACCTCCTTCACGACGACGTTGGCGATGCCCGGGAGCCGGCCGATCTCCGCGCGGAGCTGCTCCTCGATGGTCCAGATGTCCCGATCCCGCTCGGTGCGCGGCGACAGAGTCACGCTCATGAAGCCCTGTGTGGGGCCCATCACCCCGCTGCCCCCCGTGAACTTCATGCCGGGCTCGAAGCCAGCCTGCGACTGGACGAGCACGACCTCGGGCTGCTCCGCGATGAGGTCCTCGATGGAACGGAGGGTGGCGGCGGTCTGCGTCAAGGAGCTCCCCGACGCTGTCTCCACCGAGACCGTGAAGGTCCCGCCGTCCATCCGCGGCAGCAGGTCCATTCCTGCTGCCCGAAGCCCCGCGAGCCCGACCAGGAAGGTGATGAGCGCGACACCGAGCACCATCGGGCGCCTGCGGAGACCCAGCTCCAGGAGCGACAGGTAGGCCCCTTGGAGACCATCCATCATGCGCTGAAAGGGGGCGGCGAGCCGCTGCGCGAAGAGCTCCAGACGGCCGCCCTCCTCGAGCTGGAGGCTGAGGATCGGGACCAGGACCAGGGCGACCAGCACCGAGGCCGAGAACGCGATGATGAGCGTGCTCGCCAGAGGCCCGAACACCTTGCCCACGAAGCCGGGCAGCCCCAGCAGCGGAATGAGCACCACCAGGGTCGTGGCGGCGCCGGCCAGCACGGGAAGCTGGACCTGGTCGGTGCCGTCACGGGCGGCGTCGACGGGGTCCACGCCCTCATCCCGGAGGCGAACGATGTTCTCCAGCACGACCACCGACGCGTCGACGACCATGCCCACCGCAAGGATCACCGCCGAGAGCGTGACCATGTTGAACTCGATGCCGGCCAGCCACATCACGCCGAAGGTGAGGCCGAAGGCCAGGGGCATCGTGAAGGCGGTCACCGCGGCGGCGCGGGCCCGGCCCAGGAACAGGAACAGGATGACCGAGGCCAGCAGCAGGGCTTGCCAGACGTTGCCGAGCAGGTTGGACACGGACTGCTCGGTGAAGCTGGCACTCTCCTCTCCCGGCAGAAAGACGAGGCCCGGAAGCTCGGCGGAGAGCCCATCGACCTCCGCGCGGACGGCGTTCACCACCTCGACGGTGTTGGCGTCCTCGGAGCGATAGACCTGGACCGCGATGGCACGTTCTCCGCCGATGCTGAACCACGCGTCGTCCGTGACCGCGCCTTGCTCGACCGTGGCGAGGTCACGCAGGTGGAGCTGCCCACCGTCCGGAGTCGGGATCAGGACGTCTTCCAACGCGCCGACAGCGCGGGCGCGCTGGTCCACACGGAGCATCGTCTCCGTCGACGGCCCGCGGAGCCGCCCGGCGGGCGCGGAGACCTCCGACCCACGCAGGGATTCGGCGATCGCGAGCAGGGGAACGCGGTGGGCTTCGGCCAGGAAGGAATCGACCTCGACGAGAACGGTCGGCACCCGCCCTCCGAAGACGTCGACGGCCGCGACACCCTCGACGCGCTGGAGACGCGGTGCAACGAGGTCCTCGGCGGCCCGGCGGGCTTCCAGCAGATCGTCGGCGACGATTCCGACGGTGTAGACCGGGCGATCTGCGGTGCTGAAGGTCATGACCCGCGGCTGCTCGGAGCCCTCCGGCAGGTCCTCGCTGATCCGGGCGATGGCGTTCTGGACGTCGACCGCCGCGAGCCGGACCTCCGTGTCGTACTGGAACTCGATGGAGATCACGGAGAGGTTGTCCTGGGAGCTGGCGCTGGTTCCCGCGACGCCCTCGAGCGACGCGAGCTCGGTAGCGATCAGCTCCGTGACGTCGCGGTCTACGTCACCCGCGGTGGCGCCGGGCCATGCCGTGACCACGTTGACCATGGGGGGCGCGGTGTCCGGGAACAGGCGCACCGGGATCTGCCGATAGGCGACGATCCCAAGCAGCACGGTGCCGACCACCAGCGCCCAGACCGCGTAGCGGTTCCTCAGGATGAAGCTCGTGACGCTCATGGCGTCACCGCAAGGACGGGGCGCCTGGGGTCCAGCGCCCCGACGGAGCCGCTGACCACGAGGCTGTCCGGAGACAGGCCGGGCTCGATAGCGACCCACCCTCCCTGACGGGGACCGGCCTCGACGACCTGCCGGCGGATCCGGTCGCCTTCGACGACGTACACGAACGATCCGCCCTCGTCGATGCCCAGTGCCTCCTCGGGGACCGCGGTCGCGTCGTGCCGTTCGTCGACCACGAGGGTCACTGGCCATGACGTCCCCATCCGCGTCCCCTCGACGGGGCGATCGAGCGTGACGACGACCTCGACCAGGCGCGCCGGGCCAAGGGCCTGCGCCGCGATCTCACTCACCTTCCCGCTGCCGAGTCCCGTGTCCGCTCGCGTCCCGAGGGCGAGGCCGTCCGCGACCATCGCGGGGACCCTGACCCGAAGCACCGCACCGTCACTGCCGAAGAGCACCAGCGGGGTGCCCGGCATGACCGTCTGCCCCGGCTCGACCAGGTGGGCGAGCACGACCCCGTCGAAAGGAGCGTGCTCCACGGCCCGTGCCCCCACGACGGCGGCCTCGCGCTCGGCGGCGAGTGCGGCTTCGACCGCCTTCCCCGCGGTGGCGCAAGCCCGCTCGCTGCCAGCGAGCTGGATCGCAGGCAGGTCTCCCGCGTCCGCCAGCACCCGGTCCGTGTCGAGCTGCGTGCACACGAAGTCCCGCTCCTCCTCCACGCGCTGGCGCTCGGCCCGGACTCGCTCCAGGCGCGCAGCCACATCGGGGGCGGCGACCCGAACCAGGGCGCTGCCGGCCTCCGCCTGCTCCCCCTCCGGCACGTCGAGGCGGACGGCAGTCCCCGGCACTTGCGCGACGACGCGGACACTGCTCGGGGGCGTGAGCTCCCCCAGGTAGGTGCGCCCCTCGACGACCGGCCCGGCGCGAGGCGCGACGGCCCGCACCGCTTGGGGCCTCTGATCCGGGCTGGGCTCCTGGGTATGGCAACCTGCCAGCAGGCTGACGAGTACAAAGTAAGCGCTTGCTTGCATCTTGACTCCAAAGCAAGGCCGCGACGCGCGGCCTCGTCGGGGCTCAGTGAGTGAGTACGGTTCGCAGCGTGTTCCAGGCCTGGTCGACGCGTCCGAGCACCTGCTCTCGCGTCCCGGCCCGTCCGAGCGAGGCCTGCATGGCGAAGGTGAGCAACGCGCCCTGAACGAGCATGCTCATCGCCGGGGCGTCGAGATCCTGTCGCAGGCGTCCTTCCTGTCGCAGCCGCCCGAGCCGGTCGACGAGGAAGCCGACGCTGCGGCGGCGCCACCCCTCCACGACCTGGCGCCCTTCGTCGCCCGCCAGGTGGACGAGCTCATCCGAGAAGATGAGGCGACCGACGGACCCCTGTTCGCCGACGAAGGACGCGCGATGTCGGAAGAACTGCTCGAGGTCCTCCGTCGAGTCGCCGGTGTCCACCAGCCCCACCTCGATCTCGACCTCCAGCAACCGCATCGCCTCGAGGACGATCTCCTCCTTGTTCCCGAAGTGGCGGAACAGGGTGCCGTCGCTGATGCCGACGCGGCTCGCGACGGCCTTGGAGGTGAACCGCGCCACGCCGTCCTCGGCGATCGTGCGCAGCGCGGCCTCGGCCACCTGGCGCCGGCGGGTCTCGGTGTCTTCGTAGTGTCGGGGCATGTCTGTGCGGTCTCCTGTCAGGTCGAGGGTGCTTTGAGAGCCGCGACCCCGGCCCAGGCGAAGGACACCAGGATGGCGAGCCCTCCCACCAGTACCAGGATGGGCGGGGCCCCGAATAGAACCTCGGCGAGGATGCCGGTGGGCATCAAGAGCCCCGCGATGGCGAGGCCCGCGATGGTGCCCCGGCTCCGCTCGCTGACGTTGAGCTTGGCGACCACGAGCCCCATCACGAGGTTGAGCACCGAGAAGAGTGCGCCATGCACATGGGCGAGGCGCGCCTCGAAGTGCTTGCCGATGCCGTAGTCCGCGGCCCACTGCTCGTGCCCCGGCGCGAAGTCGCGCAGGTAGATGAGCACGAAGCCGTAGACCATGAAGGCAGCGAGACCGAGCAGACCGATGGACAGGTTCCAGCGGCCGGACGAGAGGGACTCCATGGTGACCTCCAGCACAAAGCGAGTGCTTGCTTGCAAGTAGTTCCCACTCGGCCGACTGTCAAGCAGAGCAGGCGACTGGGTCCCGGCATGGGCGTGCTGCCGCCCTTGTCAGCGGGTTCGCAGGAGCCGATCAGGGCACACCAGCGGTTGCGTCAACGGTGGGAGCGCTGGCGCCCGGCTGCTACGTCGCGAGATGGTGGGAAACAGCGACCGTTCGCTGCTCCCACTCCTCCCCCGGGTCGACCCAGAAAGTTCTATAGGCATCCATCCAGGCCGACCCTCTCCCACCGCGGCGAGCACCGAGGACGCGCTCCCCCACCGGAGGTCGTGATGTTCGACTGCAGGCCGTTCGAGGACCTGGCGGCGCTGCGCACCGCGCCGGTGGTCGTGCACAACTCCGTGGACCTGGACTGCACCGGCGACGAGCTCTTCCAGATCTTCGAAGACCCCGACACCTGGGGCAGGTGGGTGCTGGGCATCGCCGAGGTCCGCTGGACCAGCCCCAAGCCCTTCGGCGTGGGCACCACCCGCACCGTGGTCTTCCAGGGCGGCGGCATGGCGGTCTACGAGACCTTCATCGCCTGGGAACACGGCGAGCACATGGCCTTCACCTTCACCGGCGCCACCCAGCGAGTCTGGTGGTCCTTCGGCGAGGAGTACGTCGTGACCCCGCTCGAGGGCGACCGCTGTCGGCTGGACTGGACCGTGGCCTATGAGCCCCGCTTCGTCTTCAAGGCGCTCCACTTCTTGTTCGGACCGCTGATGGCCTGGGGCCTCGAGCGCATCCTCCGGAGACTCGGGCCAACCGTGCAGAGCTGGAAAGCCGGTTAAGCTACGGTGGCGTAGCCTCGGGTCGAACCTCGCAGAACGCCGCTGCCAGCACCGTCTCAGGCGAAAACCCCTTCCTGGTCGGCGTGGCGCTGTGGACCCCGACCTGGTGGGTCTTCCTGCCCGGTGTGGTCACGGGCATCGCCGCCATCCTCATCGACTACGTGTGGATGTACCGGGTGGGCAAGCGCGAGATCCTGGTCGACGGCGAGCCGCCCACCCGGTCCTTCCTGAACTGGTGGCTCATCGGCTGGTTCGAGTTCCTGATCAGCTTCAACATGGGCGTGTACCTGGGGGCCATCCTGGTCGCCGGGCTGACCACCACCGCCGGCATCACCCTGACCATCGCCTACGAGCTGTGGTTCTGGGTCCTGGCCCCCGTGGGCTCTCGCCTGTTGCACGACTTCGGCATCGGTCGGCAGCTGGTGTGGACCGTGCGCAAGGTCGGCGAGGGCCTGTCCCTGGGACGCATCGCCTTCAGCGTGGTCGGCCACGGCCTGGTGCTGATCTTCCTCTTGAGTGGCGACTGGACCCGCACCGTCGAGCTGTTCGCCATCGGCGTGCTCACGGCGGCGGGCATGGAGGTCCCCCTCTACATGCTCGGGATCAGGCCCGGGGAGAACGCCTGGAAGGCCTTCCTCCTCAACAGCCTCTTCGAGTGGAACTACGCGGTGCCGATCATGTTCGCCGTCTTCACCGCCATCGGGGTGTTCGGATGAGCGCGTCGAACCCGGTGAGCCGCCCGACCGCGGTCATCCGCACCTACAACGCCCTGGTGCGCATCGGCGACGCCCTGGGCCTGACCGAGAAGCAGGTGCACGCGGACCGGCTCATGGCGCGGGCCGAGAAGGCCACGGGGCTGGACCACTGGGGCGACTCCACCGCGTTCGAGGCCAGCCTGCGGTCCGTGGTGCGCTCCGCCCAGGAGGGCCGGACCCTCACGCCGATGGGCCGCACCGCGCTGCGCCGCATGATGCGGCGGTCCCTGATCAACAAGCTCCTGCTCGAGGACCTGGCCCGCAGCGCCCGGTCCCAGTTCGAGGAGCCCGTGGAGCGGCCGGTGTTCATCGTGGGCTGGTACCGCAGCGGCACCACCTTGCTGCACCGCCTGCTCGCCGGCCTGCCCGGCTTCCGGGCGCCCGAGGCCTGGGAGCTGCACTACCCGGTGCCCGGTCGGGCCCCTGCGCTGCTGGACCGGGCGCTCAAGCTCGGCACCACCGAGGCCCTGCTGATCATCGCCCGACAGTGCGTGCCCAACCTGGACACCGTGCACAGCCTCCGTGCCCGCTCGGCCGAGGAGAGCACGCTGTTCCTCGACAACGAGCTCTGCGCTGTCTACGCCATCCACGCCCTCGGCGCCGAGTCACACGGACGCTGGCTCATCGAGCAGGACCTGGCTCACGCCTACCGGTCCATGAAGCGGCAGCTCCAGCTGCTCCAGACCCGGACCGATCCGCGGCGCTGGGTGCTCAAGTGTCCCTTCAGCCTGTGGAACCTGGACACCCTGCTCAGCGTCTTCCCCGACGCCGTGGTCATCCGCACCCACCGGAGCGTGAACCACGCCCTGCCCTCGGTCTGCAGCCTGTCGCGCATCCTGCAGACCGGCTTCCGCAACGACATCGACCAGCACGAGCTGGGCCGCTTCTGGACCGACTTCTACGAAGAGGGCCTCCAGCGGAGCCGTCGGGCGCGAGCGCGGCACCCCCGCTCGCTGTTCCTCGACGTCGACTACCGGGCCCTGACGGCGGACCCGGAGGGCACGGCCCGGTGGCTGCGGGAGCAGCTGGAGCTCGACGAAGCGCCGACCCTCTCCCAGCCGATCACACCGCGAGACGACCGTCGGCCCTACAAGTCCACCCACCGCTACTCCCTGGAGCAGTACGGCCTGGATCCGCAGGATCTGCACGAGCGCTTCGGCCCGCTGCTGGCCCCGCTTCCGGGCAGTCGCAGGGCCCCGATGCCTCAGGGTGAGGGAGATCGCCCCGGCGCTTCGTCCCCCTGACAGGAAAAACCCAGACAGGGTTTACCCGATTCGGGCTACAGTCTGCGGCGAGGTGTCCGATCTCGCCGTCCAAGGAGCGTGCCTTGAGCATCTGGGGGTCATCCATGCGCACGCGAGCCGCCTTCACGCTGGTCGAGCTGATGATCACCGTAGCGATCATCGGGGTCCTCGCCAGCATCGCCATCCCCAACGTGCTCAAGCACCAGTACCAGGCCAAGCGGGCCGAGCTGCCCCTGAACGTGCGGGGCATCGGCGACTCTGTCAACGCCTACCTCGCCACGCACGACATCGTGCAGGAGGTCGACTACCAGCCCGACGCCACCCCTGGCAAGAAGCTCCGCTCCTGGCCCAAGAACACCGGCTTCGCTGAGCTGGGCTGGGTCCCGGACGGCGACGTGCGAGGCTCCTACAAGGTCGTCGAGCTCAGCACCACCGACCAGGGCGAGCCCTTCGTGGTCGTCGGCCTGACGGACATCGACGGCGACAAGCAGTACGCCGCCTATGCGTCCTTCGAGAGCATGGACCTGCACGGGCCCTACCGGGCGAACCTGGGAGACGCGCCTTCGGACTGGGACTCGCTTCCTGAGGACACGACGGTCTACTGACCTGGTCCCCTGGGCGGGTCACCCCAGGGTCGCCACCAGCCCGATCAGGCACATCTCGTCGTCGGTGCCGTCGCCCCAGCGCACGGGCTCGTCGTCGCCGGTGGTGTCGAAGGTACAGGTCAGGCGCAGGGTGTCGTCGGGCCAGAGATACTCGGGCTCGGTGTAGAAATAGAGCTGCTGCCAGTTGAAGTCCCAGGCGGGGACCTCGGCCAGACACCGGGTGTCCTCGTCCGGGCGCGTGGCGGTGCGCTTCACGGTGCGGCCGCGCGTGTGCAGGTGAGGGAAGACGCCCTGGAGATACACCCCCAGGGGCAGCCCCATGGCGGCCAGGCTGAGCTCGAAGTCGGCCTCCGCGGCCTCCAGCCCCGGGTCCAGGCTCATGGTCAGGTCGCCGGCCAGGAACACCAGGGCCTCCCGCTCGACGGACTGCTCGAGCTCCAGGTTCACCGCGGTGCGGTCCGGCCCGGTGCCTTCGCCGGTGTAGTAGTGCACCTGCAGGATCAGCCCACGGCCGGCGAGCAGGCGCAGGCCGGACTCCCGGGGAAAGCGGGTGGCGCCGGCGCCGGGGGCCCAGGCCGCGACCGGGCGGGACTCGCCCACCAGGGAGCTGCCGAAGCACTCGTAGCCCGCGTCATCGTCGGCCTCGTCCAGGGCCAGGGCCTGCTCCTCGGCGGCGTCGGAGTCCAGGGTGTAGAGGATCACGTGGTGCACGAGCTCGGCGTTGTCCGGGACCACCTCGTAGGCGGTGAGGAAGGCGTCTTCCGCGAGGCCCGGGTCCACGCGGAAGCAGCGGTACTCGTCGGGCGTGTCGGTGGGGGTGTGCTCGACGCCCAGGTCGAGGGTGAGGTCGACGCGGGCGAGGGTAGGCTGGGCCGGGACGTCGGGGAAGGGCTGCTCGGCGCCGACGGGGGCATCGGCCGCGAGCCAGTCGGCCAGGGTGTCGAGCTCGGCGTCGCCGAGCCAGGCCGGGTCCTGGAAGGTGCCGCAGGTGCCGCCTGCGTCGACGCCGTAGGGGGGCATCCGGCGAGAGAGCGCGGCGTCGACGATCTCCTCGGCCAGCGACTCCGCCACGTCCTGGTCGTCGAGGGGAAACGGCCCGATCTGGCCCGACTGGTGACAGCTGGCGCAGCGGTCCGCGACGATGGGCGCGACGTCGTCGTGCCAGGTGGGCGGGGCGTCGGTGGTGGAGCCGGTGCAGGCGAGGAGAGCGGGCAGGACGAAGAGGGGTGGCATGGCGGAGCTCTCAGCGTCAAGAACCGGGGTCAGACCCCAACACCTGACACTTCGAAAAAGTGTCAGGTGTTGGGGTCTGACCCCGGTTCTCGGTTCTTCAGCGGTTCTCATCATGGCGGGGCCGAGCAGCATCAGTCACGGCCCCGGGTAGACCGCACCGACGGCATCGAATTCCGGCCCCGGGTAGTACGGGGAGCCGACGCCGCCGAGCACGTCGACCTCCTGGGCCAGGGACTCGATGAGCACGTAGCGCACGCCGTCGGTCAGGCCGGCTTCGGCCAGGTCGAAGGCCCGCTCGCCGGAGCCGTCGCCGAGGATGGTCCAGGGGCCGTCGGGCTCGTCGCTCGCATAGGCCCGGTAGGGCTCCGGCACGCCGCCGCTCAGGGTGCCGAACTCCAGCACGACCAGGTCCTCGCCCTCGCCGTCGAGGGCCTTCGTCTCCTCCCCCAGATCGAGGATCATCCAGGCCCCGAGCACGCCCAGGGCGACCACGTCGGTGACACCGCCGCCGGTGGGCGCGCCCACCGCCTGCTCCGGATCCGCCGCGATGTTCGTGAACACGGTGCTGCCGCTGTCCAGCTCGGGAGTGACCTCGCTGTCGACCACGGCCTTGGCCCAGCCGTCGTCGGGCACGTCGGGCAGGCCCGCGGTGCTGGCCAGGGGCAGGTCGGTGGGGACGTCCGCCAGGGCGGTGCCGGCCAGGGTGTTGAAGAAGGCCCGGCGGATCTCGTGGGCCCCCCGCAGCTGAGGGTCGATCACGCCCTGGAGCCAGGGGGTCGCGTCGGCCGGGTCGTGGTGCGGGTTGTCCTCGTCGTCCCAGTGCAGGCCGTGGCCCAGGAAGGGGGTGTGGAGGTCGACCAGGACCGCGCCGTGCTCCTCGGCCTCGGCGGCGATCGCCGCGTTGAAGCCGTCGATGATGGTCAGCGCCAGCTCGGGCGTGATCGCGTCGGCCCCCTCGAAGGGGAAGAGCTGGGTCACCAGCTCCGCCAGGTCCCCCACCCCGTCGCTGGGGTCGTACAGGTTTGCCACGGCCACCAGCGGCGAACGGGGAAAGACCCAGGTGTCCTCGGTGGCGGAGAGCACGCCGTGCACGGCGTCCTGGAAGTCCTCGATCGCCCACTCCGGGTGGTCCTGGAGACTGGTGTCGGTCAGCAGCTGCAGCGCCACCGAGACCATGTCGTTGAGCCCCAGGCCCACCGTCACCAGGGTCGGCCGCAGGTCGCCGGGCGGCACCTCGATGGGCACGGTGGCCACCCCCAGGGCGGCGTAGCTGTCACCACCGCGGTCGAGGCGCAGGACCTCGGCGTCGGGGAGCCAGCTGCCCAGGTCGTGACCCGCCCACCCTGGAAACACCAGGTCGTCATTGTCCTGGAGCAAGGCCGCATAGCCGGTGGACCAGCTGGGGTTGCTCGCGGTGTTGTCCCCGACCAGCAGCACGCGCTCCACCGCGTCGAAGGCGGGGACCTCGTCTGGATCGAAGGAGGAGCCGGAGCAGGCGAGCAGGGAGAGGAGCGGGATCACGACCGTTCAATGCCTCGAACGCGCCCGACCCGCAAGCCCCGCGACACCGGAGCCGTGCCCACGACCCGGCCGCTGGTCTTGACGGAACGAACCCAGACTTCTACGCCTTCCAGGCCCAGAGGCCGCCCCTGCTCCTCGTCCACCCGTGAGGACCCCTGATGCGCCTGATCTTCGCCGCCATGCTCGCGCTGTCCAGCCCGGCTGTACACGCCGCCGACAAGCCCACCATCGACCAGCTGCTCAACGCCACCGACGACATCCAGCGCGGTGAGAGCAGCACGGGCACCATGACCATGCACATCAAGACCAACCGCTACGAGCGCACGGTCAAGATGGCCATGTGGACCCAGGGCACGGAGAAGTCCCTGGTGCGCATCCTGTCGCCGGCCAAGGAGGCGGGCACCTGCACGCTCATGGTCGACGACAACATCTGGAACTACCTGCCCAAGGTCGACCGGACCATGAAGCTGCCGGCGTCGATGATGTCCGGCGGCTGGATGGGCAGCCACATCACCAACGACGACCTGGTCAAGCAGAACCGCATGGCCGAGGAATTCGACGCCGAGCTCACCGCCGAGCCCGGGGTCGACGGCGCCGACCGCTACACGGTCGTGCTCACCCCCAAGCCCGACGCCCCCGTGGTCTGGGGCCGGATCGTCGTGCACGTGCGGCCGGACCTGGTCCCCCTGGAGATCACCTACCACGACGAGGATCTCTCCCTGGTCCGGACCATGTCCTTCCACGACGTCGCTGAGATCGACGGCCAGAAGATCCCGATGCGCTTCCGGGTCACGCCCGCCGACGAGCCCGAGGAGTACACCGAGATCGTGTACGAGGACCTGAAGTTCGACGTGGACATCCCGGCCAGCACCTTCACGCTGCAAGCCCTGAGGAAGTAGGCCCATGCGCTACACCCTGGCGATCGCGTGGCGGAACCTGTGGCGGAACCGGGTCCGGTCGGGCCTGACCGCCGCCGGCATGGCGATCTCCGTGATGATGGTCCTGTGGATGGTCTCCTACATGGAGGGCATGTACGGCCAGATCTACGACGTGCTCATCGACCAGAAGCTCGGGCACGTCCAGATCCACCACGAGGACTACCCGGGCCGGGCCCTCATCCACGACACCCTCGCCGACGGCGCGGCCCTGGTGGAGCGGGTCGAGGCCCTGCCGGAGTCCGTCGGAGCCACCGGCCGCCTCACGGGCTTCGCCCTGGTGGGCAGCGAGGAGACCAGCACCGGCGGCAAGCTCGTCGGCATCCAGCCGGACCGGGAGCAAGGCGTGACCAACCTGGGCGAGCGCGTCCGGGAGGGCCGGCTGCTGGAGGCCGGGGTCACCAACGAGGCGGTCATCGGCATCCAGCTGGCCGAGGAGCTCGAGGTCGGACTGGGCGGCGAGGTCATCGTCATCCTCCAGGCCGCCGACGGCTCCATGGCCAACGAGCTCTACAACGTCGTCGGCATCGCCAAGACCGGCGACGCCCTGCTCGACAAGGGCGGGGTCTGGGTGGATCTCGGGGGGCTCCAGGAGCTGCTCGCCCTGCCGGATCAGCTCCACGAGGTGCTGGTGCTCGCCGAGGACATGGACCTGGCGCCGGAGCTCTCGACCGCCGTGAGCGCGACGGTCGGCGACGGCCCCCTGGTCCGCACCTGGAGCGAGACCGACCCCCAGACCGCCCAGATGGCCGGCTTCCAGACCCTGTCCATCGGCATGATGCTGCTGATCTTCTACGGCGTGGCCGGCCTGGGCATCCTCAACACCATGCTCATGTCGGTGTTCGAGCGCACCCGGGAGCTGGGCCTGCTCCAGGCCCTGGGTCTCCAGCCCAGCCGCATCCGCCTCATCGTGCTCACCGAGAGCGCCCTGCTCGGCGCCACCGCGGCCGCGGTCGGCGGGGTCCTGGGGCTCGGCATGCAGGTCTTCATGGTCCACGTGGGCATGGACCTGTCCGTGAACGGCGAGGGCCTGGAGTACATGGGCCTGACCTTCGACCCGATCATCAAGGGCGCCTACGACGTGCCCACCACCGTGTTCACCCTGGTCTTCGTGTTCGTGGTCTGCGTGGGCGCAGCGGTCTGGCCCGCGTTCCGCGCGACCCGCATGGACCCGGTCGAAGCCATGAGGACCACCTGATGGGCACGGGCATCTGGCGCCTCGCAGCGCGCAACATCTGGCGGAATGGACGGCGCAGCCTGATCACGATGGTCGCCATCGCCGGTGGCCTGGCGATGATGATCTGGGGTCGCAACCTGAACGCCGGCAGCTACGACGAGATGGTCAAGGTGGGGGTCAGCCAGATGGCCGGCCACGTGGTGGTCCAGGCCCCGGGCTGGCAGGCCGACCGGGACCCGGAGCTGCGGGTGGCGACGGCCAGCGAGGTCTCCAAGAAGCTGGAGCAGCAATTCCCCCAGGCGACCATCGCCAGCCGGGCCTTCCTGAGCGGACTGGTCACCTCCCCCGACAACTCGGTGGGCATCGGGCTCAATGCCGTGCAGCCGGACCGGGAGTCCAAGGTCGCAGACTGGGAGGACAAGGTCACCAGCGGGGAGTGGCTCGCGGTGGACGACCACCGGGGCATCCTGCTCGGGGTCGGGGTGGCCGACACCCTCCAGGTCGAGGTCGGCGACAAGGTGGTGTTCATGACCCAAGGCGGCGACGACGTCACCAGCCGGCTGTTCCGGGTGCGCGGCACCCTGAAGACCGGATCCAAGGAGCTCGACGGCTTCTTCGCCATCGCCCACCTGACCGCGGCCCAGGAGCTGATGGAGCAGCCGGACACCGCCCACCAGGTCTCCGTCCACCTGCCCGATCCGAAGACCAGCGTTGCGGCCACCGCCGAGGCCGCCGGGCTCTTCCCGGGGAGGGACCTCGACGTGCTCGACTGGCGCGACGCGATCCCCGAGATCTACCAGCTGATCCAGATGGACCAGCAGTTCAACCTCCTGTTCACGCTGATCATCGGGCTCATCGTGGGGGTCGGGGTGGCCAACACCATCCTGATGGCCGTGATGGAGCGGGTCCGGGAGTTCGGCGTGCTGCTCGCCGTGGGCATGTCGCCCAGGCGGCTGGCGTCGATGGTGATGGCCGAAGGCACGGTGCTCGGTGCCCTCAGCGTGTCCCTGGGCGTGGTCCTCGGCGGTCTGGCCACCTACCCCCTCTACAAGAACGGCTGGGACCTGACCGCCGCCATGGGCGAGTCCTACGAGATGAGCGGGGTCGCGATCTCGGCCGTGCTCTACGCCCAGTACGACTGGGAGGCGATGGTGCTGTTCGCCGTGGGCGGGGTCGTGATGGCCGTGCTCGCCACCCTCTACCCCGCCCTCAAGGCTGCCCGGCTCGAGCCCGTGGAAGCCATGAACCACGCCTAGGAGAGACACCATGTCCATCGTGCAGGTCTCGGACCTCGAGCGCGTCTACTCGGGCGCAGTCGACGTGCACGCCCTCGACGGCGTCGATCTCACCATCGAGCCCGGCGAGTTCACCGTGCTGATGGGCCCGTCGG